>NZ_JBIVFA010000005.1:0-463607 GCF_044747975.1 Streptomyces sp. NPDC090045 | reverse complement strand
GGGACCCTGTGGGAGAGTAGGACGCCGCCGAACAATCATTGCGGGAAGCCCCGCACCAAACCTTTCGGGGTTCGGTGCGGGGCTTTTCTGCGTTCACCGGGCAGGTGAGTTCCGGTGGTTGCCGAAGCGGGCCAGGTAGTGCCAGACCCGTTTCAGCGCCTGCTCGTCGTACCGGCCCGTGCGGGCTGCCTCTCCGAGGATGCGGGGGGTGAGCCGACCGGCGACGGCGATTTCCGTGCCCAGGTCGACGTACTCCTGGCCGCGATATTCGGGGTGTTGGCGCAGTTCGGGGACGGTGAGCTGGAAGCCCGGGTGCCATTCGGTCGGGCAGGGGAGCTCGGCGGCTGCGGCCTCGATCTCCGTGTCCCGGTAGCTGGGGTCCAGGACGAGAGCGGCGACATCGCGGGAGAGCAGCACCGGGGTGTGGACCTGGGCCTCGATGTAGTCGTCCAGTGCGTCCTGGTCGTCGGCCTCGGCCAGGGCGATCAGGGACATGCGGTCCGCGACGCCTAAGGATTCGGGCTCCAGGTAGCTGTCCGGATAGCAGAAGGTGGTGCGGGGCAGAGCCGCCGGAGTGAGGCGGAAATGGGCCGAGCCGAAGCGAGGTGCCGCGCCGGCGGGGTCGTGGCGGAAGTTCAAGGCGCCGTAGACCGGGCGGGATTCGGGTGGGGCCTCGTCGTAGGCGCCGCCGAATATGCGGCTCTCCCGCTGCCAGCGGGCTCCGCCGCGGTGGGCGGTGAGACCCCCGTTGCCGGTGCCCGTGACGAACTGGGAGCGGTACACACCGTCCTCGGCGAGGGCGGTGAGGATCGCGCGGTCACCGGACCAGCGGTCGGGGTGGAAGTTCAGGGTTACCGCGAGGGTCGGGTCCAGGGGTGGGCCGGAGGAGAGTGCGGTGACGTGCCGGAGGGCCTTGACGTGCGGATTCATGGATGAAGTCTCCATGTCCCGCTGGTTAGGATCACCAACCATGAGTGACATCCAGCATGTGATACGTCCGGTGCGTGACGACGAGTGGGAGAAGGCCAAGGAGCTGCGGATCGCCTCGCTCCACGATGCCGTCGCGCCCATCGCCTTCCTCGACACCGCCGAGCTCGCCGAGGCGCGGCCCGACAGTTTCTGGCAGGAGCGGACGGCCGGGGCCGCTTCGGGGCGGGCCGTGCGGCAGTTCGTGGCCGTCGGGCCCGACGGGGTGTGGAACGGGACCGTGACCGTGCTCGTCGAGGAGCTCGGGACCACCGACTTCCTCGACCGGGAGATCGAGACGACCCAGGGGCACGTCGTCGGCGTCTTCGTCCGTGAGGGCCAGCGGGGCACCGGGCTCGCCGAGGAGCTGTTCCGGGCCGGGCTGGAGTGGGCCTGGTCGTTGGAGGGGCCCGCGCTGGAGCGCGTACGGCTCTACGTGCACGAGCGGAACGAGCGGGCGCAGGCCTTCTACCGGCGCATCGGGTTCCAGGACAGCGGTGTGCGCGTGCCGCTGTTGAGCGACCCGTCCGCCATGGAGCTGGAGTTCGTGGTCCCGAGGCCTTAGGGCAGGTCCGCGCCGGGCCAGCGGGAGCGGGCCTGTTCGCGGCTGCGGCACAGGGCCAGCAGGGGGAGGGTCTCCTGGGCCAGGAGTTCCGGGAGCTGGGGGATCGGGGCCACGGCGGCCACGTCGTCCAGGACCAGGGACAGTGGTGGGTCGAGCCGACCGTGGGATGACCGTGCGGCCATGCGGCGGCCGTGCTCGACCACGTGCGAGGCGAGTGCGGTCAGCAGGGGCATCGCACCCGGGTGGGTGCGGGGATCCTCCAGAGGTTCACCCACCATGTAGAGGGTGCCCCCTTCGGTCACGAACGATGCCAGGGTGAGCGCATCTGTTCGGTTCGGGTTGCAGGCCTCGCGGATGTGGATCGAGGTCAGGCAGGAGAGGGCACGGGCCGTCAGGTGCTGGGCCTGCTCGCGGCGTTCGGGGTGGGCGGTGAGGGCGCTCTCCAGCTCGCCGGCGGCGCCGGGGGCGGCCTGGGGGTGCGTACGGAGGATGCGGACCGGGTCCTGGGCGCTGTTGCCCTGGGTCCAGCGGTGGAGCTGCTTGAACGGGCGGTCGTCCAGGGCTACGGCCTGGAGCCAGCTGCGCAGGAGCGTTTCCGCCGTGTCGGCGACCGCGGCGTCCATACGGGCCTGCGGGCGTACGGGGGCCAGCAGGGCGATCGCGCGGGCTGCGGCGGTGTCGCGGTCGGCGCAGCCTTCGGCGGGGTTCCAGTGCATGCGGGCCGGGGTGTCGCACAGGTGCGAGGGGTCGTAGAGGAGGACCGGGCCGAGTTTGGCGCGGGCGTCCTTGGTCTCGGCCCAGAGGGTGGGGGAGGAGGTGAGGACGAGGGCTGCGCCCTCAGCCTCGCCGATTGCCTGGGCGGCGGCGCGGAAGCGGTCGTTTGGGCCGCCGTATGTCATGCCGGTTCGGGGAGCCGGGGCCGGGGCCGTGGCTGCCGCCGGCTGGGGGGCCAGGCCGAAGCCGTAGCGGTAGGCCTCGTCCGACGGCGCGGCGCCGTTGCTGGGGGCGCTGCCCCCAGGCCCCCGCGCCTCAAACGCCGGCGGGGCTGGATTGGGGGGCTGAGCTGGTGTGGCCGCTGCGGGCGGTCCGTTGGGGGCGCTGCCCCCAAGCCCCCGCGCCTCAAACGCCGGCGGGGCTGGATTGGGCGCGGCTGGGGTGGCAGCGTAGGACGGTGCCTCAAACGCCGGCGGGGCGGCCTGTTTGGTTCGGGCGTGGCGGGACTTGGTGCGGGCGATCACGCCGATGGCGAAGACGGTGAGTACGAACAGCACCAGGAGCTGGCTGACGAACAGGCCCCAGAACAGGCCCCAGCCCGAGAGGGCTGCCGGGTCGGTGTCCGGCCAGGCGGCGGCGATGTCGTGCGGCTCCGTTATCAGGGCGCGCACGGCTTCCGGGGTCCGGGTGAAGGTGACGGTGTCGGGCCAGGTGCCCTTGGCGAAGACGGCGGCCAGGCCGGTGGCCGTCCAGACGAGGACGGCCAGGCCGAGGAGGAAGGCCAGCAGGCCGACCAGCAGGCCGTCCGGGATGCCGCCGCCGCGCGCGGGGGACTCCGTACGTCGTGCGTCGTGCATGGTCAGGCCACCGTGGTGGCGGAACCCGGGCCGCCGTTGCCGCGGCTGCGTTCGATGGACAGGGCGCGTTCCTCCGCTTCGAGTTCGGCGGCCAGCATGTCTTCGGAGAGGAGGGTGGGGGCGGAGGATTCGGTCATGGCGCGGTCCGTGAAGACGAGGGGGCGTTCGGCTTCGGTGATCAGGTGTTTGACCACCTGGACGTTGCCGTTGACGTCCCAGACGGCGATTCCTGGGGTGAGGGTGGGGATGATCTCGACCGCCCAGCGGGGGAGGCCGAGGACCCGGCCGGTGGCGCGGGCCTCGTCCGCCTTCTGGGCGTAGATGGTTCTGGTCGAGGCCATCTTGAGGATGGCCGCGGCCTCGCGGGCGGCCGCGCCGTCGACGACGTCGGAGAGGTGGTGGACGACGGCGACGAAGGACAGGCCGAGGCGGCGGCCGAACTTCAGCAGGCGCTGGAACAGCTGGGCCACGAACGGGCTGTTGATGATGTGCCAGGCCTCCTCGACCAGGAAGATGCGCTTCTTCCGGTCGGGGCGGATCCAGGTGTGCTCCAGCCAGACGCCGACGATCGCCATGAGGATCGGCATGGCGATGGAGTTGCGGTCGATGTGGGAGAGGTCGAAGACGATCAGCGGGGCGTCGAGGTCGATGCCGACGGTGGTGGGGCCGTCGAACATGCCGCGCAGGTCGCCGTCGACGAGACGGTCGATGACGAGCGCCACGTCGAGGCCCCAGGCCCGGACATCGTCTATGTCGACGTTCATCGCGAGGGCGGATTCGGCCTCGGGGTGGCGCAGTTGCTCGACGATGTCGGTGAGGACGGGCTGGCGGTCGCGGATGGTGTCGACGACGTAGGCGTGGGCGACCTTGAGGGCGAAGCCGGCGCGCTCGTCGAGGCCGTGGCCCATGGCCACTTCGATGATGGTCCGGAGCAGCGCGAGCTGCCCGGTCGTCGTGATGGCCGGGTCGAGGGGGTTGAGGCGGATGCCGTCGTCGTTCGCGGCGATCGGATCCAGGCGGATGGGGGTTATCCCCAGCTGCTGGGCGATCAGGTTCCACTCGCCGACGCCGTCCTCGCCCTGGGCGTCGAGGACGACGACCTGGCGGTCCTTGAAACGGAGCTGGCGCAGGACGTAGGTCTTTTCGAGGGCTGATTTTCCGTTGCCGGATTCGCCGAGGACGAGCCAGTGGGGGGCCGGGAGCTGCTGGCCGTAGAGCTGGAAGGGGTCGTAGATGTAGCCCTTGCCGCTGTAGACCTCGCGGCCGATGATGACGCCGGAGTCGCCGAGTCCGGGGGCGGCGGTGGGCAGGTAGACGGCTTGCGCCTGCCCGGTGGAGGTGCGTACGGGCAGGCGCGTGGTCTCGACTTTGCCGAAGAGGAAGCTGGTGAAGGCGTCCGTCAGGGCGGACATGGGATCTCGCATGGGCGGCACTTCCCTCCAGCTAGCGTCGGATGCCGGTGGCGAACGGCAAGGTGTTGACGAAGGCGCGGTGGTGCTCGCGGTCGCACCATTCCAGCTTCAGGTAGGACTTGCCGGCGGAGGCGCGGATGGTCCGCTTGTCGCGGGCGAGGGCTTCGGGCGAACGCGAGGACACCGTGATGTACCCGACCAGGTTGACTCCGGCCG
Source organism: Streptomyces sp. NPDC090045 (assembly GCF_044747975.1). Lineage (NCBI taxonomy): Bacteria > Bacillati > Actinomycetota > Actinomycetes > Kitasatosporales > Streptomycetaceae > Streptomyces > Streptomyces sp. NPDC090045. Next base: position 458,877 of record NZ_JBIVFA010000005.1, on the reverse strand, counting down.
CACCGCTCGCGAGATCTTCACCTCTTTGGTCGAGCCGGCCGTGGGCGGCGATGTCGCGGGGGTCGACGGTGCGGTTCATCTTGGCGGCGCGGGAGGCGTCGGCCTCGTCGTTGGTCTTCTCGGTGAGCATTCGCTCGATGGCCACCTCGGTGGGCTCCAGGTCCATGGTGACGGCGACGGTGCGGATGACGTCGGGGGTGTGGACGAGGAGGGGGGCGAGGAAGTTGACGCCCACGGGCGTCATCGGCCACTCCTTTACCCAGGCGGTGGCGTGGCACCAGGGCGCGCGGGTGGAGGACTCGCGGGTCTTGGCCTGGAGGAAGGTGGGCTCGACGGCGTCGAGTTCGGCGGGCCAGGCGTTGCGCTTGGTCATGGCCTGGATGTGGTCGATGGGGTGGTCCGGGTCGTACATGGAGTGCACGAGGGAGGAGAGGCGGCCCTGGCCCAGCGGCTGGCGGACGCGGATGTCGGCTTCGGCGAGGCGGGCGCAGATGTCGGTGAGCTCGCGGGCCATGACGATGGCGAGGCCGGCGTCGCGGTCGAGCTTGCGGCCCTTGCGGGGGGTGGCGGCGCGGGCGATGGTGTGGGCCTCGGCGGCGAGTTCGCGCGTGTAGTGCATGCAGGCGACGAGGTACGCGCGGTGCTGCTCGGAGGAGGTGGACACCATCGACTGGAGCTGGTCGTAGGACTCGCGCAGCCAGCCGGGGGCCTGGGTGTCACCGCGCTGGGCCACGTCCTTGGCGTGCGCGTCGGGGTCGGCGGGCAGGGTGCGGGCGAGCATCTGGATGCGGGTGACGAAGCCGTCGCCGTTGGCCACGTGCTTGAGGAGGGTGCCGAAGCGGTCGACGAGGGCCTCCTGGTCCTCGCTGTCGCGCAGGCCGACGCCGGGGCCCTCGATCTCGATGGCGGCGGTGACGGTGCGGCGGTCCGCGTGGAGGAGGACGGCGATCTCGTCGGGGCCGAAGGGGGCGGCGAGCCAGCTGATCCGGCCGATGCCGGGGGGCGGGCCGACCTCGACCTCGCGGCCGTCGACGGCGCGGACGCCGGCTTCCATGGCGCCGGAGCGGTAGGTGGTGCCGCGGCGCAGGGTGCGCTTGTAGCTGCGGCTGATCTCGAACCAGCGGTAGAAGGTGCGGCCCTTGTACGGGACGTACACGGCGGCGAGCGCGAGCATGGGGAAGCCGGCCAGGCTGACGATGCGCAGGGTCAGGTCGGGGACGAGCAGTCCGCTCATCATGCCGAAGAACGCCCCGGCGATGATCAGGGCGATCTCGCCGGTCTCGCGGTTCTTGCCGACGATCGCGTTCGGCCGGGCCCGGCCGATGAGATACGTGCGGCGGGGCGCGACCGGGTGCAGCTGGTGGGACTGGGTCGTCAACGCCCGTCACCTCCTGTGTTCCTCGTACTCGAGCTCGTGCGGGGGGCGGGTGCGGCGGAGGGGACAGATCCGCCGCCGGCGCCGCCGCCGGAGGTGGGGCGGCTGCTGTGGGCGGCCACGCCTCCGGAGAGGGGGTTGGCGGGGCGGGGCGCGTTGTTGCCGCCTCCGCCGTCGCCACCGCGGTGGGCGCCGCGGCTGCTGTGCGTCTTGATGCCCTGCGAGACGAGGGAGGCCGGGGAGCTGATGACGGCTGCGGCCTGGGCGCCGTCGGTGGCCTTGCTGCGGTTGGAGCGGGCGGAGGCGATCTCGTCGCCGAAGCCGGGGACGAAGCGGTAGATCATCGCGGAGGCGAAGATCGCCAGGAGGATGATGGCGAGGCCGGTGACGACGGCGGAGAAGGCGTTCGGGCCCTTTTCGCCGGTCAGGGCTCCGGCGAGGCCGAGGACGATGACGATGACCGGCTTCACGAGGATGACGGCGATCATGATGCCGGCCCAGCGGCGGACGTGGCCCCAGAGGTTGCGGTCGACGAGGCCGGAGTAGACGACGACGCCGAGGAGGGCGCCGACGTAGAGGAGGGCGGCCCGGATGAAGAGCTCCAGGTAGAGCACACCGGCGGCGAGGACGGTGACGAGCGCGACGACGATCAGCATGATCGGGCCGCCGCCGATGTCGTCGCCCTTCTTGAGGGCTTCGGAGAAGGAGCCGAAGAAGACGTCGGTCTGGCCGCCGGTGGCGGAGGCGATGACCTCGGTGACGCCGTCGGTGGCGGAGACGACGGTGTAGAGGACGAGGGGGGTGAAGGCGGAGGCGAGGACCGTGAGCCAGAGGAAGCCGATGGCTTCGGACATGGCGGTGGTGAGGGGGACGCCGCGGACGGCTCGCTTGGCGACGGCGAAGAGCCAGAGGACGAGGGTGAGGATGGTGGAGGCGGCGAAGACGACGGAGTACTGCTTGAGGAAGGTGGCGTTGGTGAAGTCGACTTCGGCCGAGCCGGTGACGGCTTCGCTGAGCTTGGTGACGATCCAGGAGGCGGCGTCTGCGCAGCCTCTGGCGAGGGAGGCGAGGGGGTTGAGGGCCTCGGTCGGGTCGCTGGGCGCCAGGCCGGTGCGGGGGGCTCCGCCGCCTTCGCCGCGCTCGCAGTATTCCTTGGCGGGACCGGCGATCAGCGAGCAAGGGTCCTTGCTCGCCGATGGCGTCGGCGTGGGCGTAGGGGTGGGATCGGGCGCGGCCGTCGCGCGCGCCGCGAACAGAACGACCGCGGTCTGGAGGACCGCGGTGAGCGCGCCGATCCTTCGGAGCGGCAGCCGGCGGTTACCGGGCATAGGTGAACCCTCCGAATTCGGTGACCGCGCCGCCGATCTCCTCGGAGGTGGATACCGGGGTGTCGCCGGTGACTGGGGTGGGGCCGTCCTTCTGTGAGGTTTCGACGACCTTCCAGCCGGAGCCGTTCCACTTGAGCGTCATCGAGATCGTGAACCAGCCGCTGGTGACGGGGCGAGTGGACTTGTCGCCGGTCAGACCGAACATGCCGATGCACCACACGTCGACCGAAGCGGACCCGTTGCCGAAGTTGTTCACCTTGGTCCCCGCCGGGATGGTCCGGCTGACGAAGGTGGAGCCCGCCGGGGCCAGTCCGTCCTTCGTGAGGCCGATCTGGGAGAGCAGGCCCGCCGAATAGTCGGCGTCGAACCCGGCCTGGAGCTTGGTGCGGCTGCTCTCCTCCGTGATTGCGTCCACGATGGCGCGGCGTCTCGTCGTGTTGAACATGGCGTCAGACCCCAGTGCCACCGCGAAGTTCGCTGCGGCCGACTGCGCGCCCTGCTGATCCTGGGCGAAGCCCGAGGGCATGCCGGCGTTCTTCTCCGTCACCGGTGAGGTGCCTGTCGGGGTGGTGGAGGAAGACGTCGGGGGTTTGTCGGAGGAGGAGTCCGACGGATTGTCCGGCGACTGGTTCGCGAACGCGATGGCGGCGATCAGGAGGACCACCACGCCGACCACCGTGACCAGGCTGCGGGCGGTGCGGGGGGTGCGGCGGGTGGGGCCGTACGGGTCGGCGGGGGAGTCGGGGAGGCGGGTGCGGGTCTGTCCCGTGCCGCCGACCTCGCCGTGGCCGCCGCCGTACTGGTCGTCGTTGCTCATTCCGTGTCGGCCCCCTCCGCGTCGTACGACGGTAGCGCTGGTTCCCGCGTAGGCGCGGTGTGGTGAGTCCTCATCAAGTACGGCCGCGGTGTGGCCCGGCTAGACGGCCATTCCGTAGACGATGGTGAAGAGGGTGCCCAGGGAGCCGATGATGAAGACGCCCGTGAGGCCGGCCACGATCAGGCCCTTGCCCTGTTCCGCGCTGAACGTGTCGCGCAGGGCGGTCGCGCCGATCCGCTGTTTGGCCGCCCCCCAGATGGCGATGCCCAGGCACAGCAGGATCGCCACGGCCATGACCACCTCGATCATGACCTTCGCTTCGTTGCCGAGACTGCCGAACGGCCCCCAGTTCGGGGCGATTCCGCCGATGATGGTGGTGATGTCGCCCTTTTCGGCTGCCAGGATCATGTAACTCACCGCCCCTGTATGGGTAGTTCCGGAAGCCCACTGCCCGACGGCAGGGGTTACGCACTATCTTCGCTGATGAAACCGCCGCCGTCGTCGACTTGACGGCTCTCTTTACCCGATCTCGCGGACCGCGCCCGGCCTCCGCGCTCTGACCTGGGCAGGGGCGGTGTGCATGCGCAAGAACATGCGGTCACTCTGTGTATCACGAGGGGTGACGCCGGGCAATGATTGTCGTCTCGGCGTACGGGTGGGGCGCGGGGCGGCCGTTCGGAGCAGTGGGGTCGCGTGTCGTTGGGCCGACTCGCCGATATTCGTGTGATCTTCGTCCATCCGTCGCCGGCGGTGTTGTCAGTGGCGTGCGGTGGGCTGGGCTGGGGCGGTTCGGGTTGCTGCCGGGGGTGCTGCGTCTTGAGCCGTGGCGGGGCTGGGTGTGGCGTGGGGTGGGTGGTGCCCGCGGCTCAAAGATCGGGGCTCCGCCCCGGACCCCGCGCCTCAAACGCCGGCGGGGCTGGATTTGGCTGGGCTCCGCCCCGGACCCCCGACTCTTGAGCGGTGGTGGGGCTGGATGTGGCGGGCTCCGCCCCCAGGCCTCGCGTCTTGAGCTTCGGCGGGGCTGGATTTGGCTGGGCTGGACGTGGGGCTGGGTTTAGGTCCAGTGGGTGGGGCGGGTGAGGGTGGGGGGGAGTTGGGTGGTGGGGTCGCCTTGGGCGGCGTTGAGTTGGGGTTGGGTGAGGAAGACGGTGTCTCGGAGGTCCGCGCCGCGGAGGTTGGTGTCGCGGAGGTCGGCGCCGATCAGGTCGGCCGTGCGGAGGTCGGCGCGGCGGAGGTCGGCGGCGATCAGGTAGGCGCCGCGGAGGTTCGCGCCGCGCAGGTCGGCCCCGGCGAGGCGGGCTCCCATCAGGTCGGCGCCGTGGTGGTTCTTCTTGCGGCCCGGCACCTTGGCCCGTACGAGCTCGCTGGTTTCGAGCAGGAGGGTGTTGATCTCCTGGCGGAGGGGCGTGATGTCCAGGGCCGTGAGGGCCTGGGCGTCGGCGCGGGTCCACTGTTCGGTCTGCGCGAGCATGCGGCGCAGTTCCGCGTGGAGCGGGGCGGCGTCCGGGAGGGTCAGGGCCTCGGCGACGTAGAAGAGCAGCTCGTGCAGCTGCCGCATCACGGGGAAGACCTCGAACATCTCGCTCCGGGTTTCCGGGTGCGCCCGCCAGTCGCGGCCGCCGAAGGTGACCTGGGAGACCTGCTGGCCCGCGCCGAAGCAGTCGAAGACCGTGCACCCCTGGAAGCCCGTGTCCCGCAGCCGCGTGTGGATGCCGCAGCGGAAGTCCTGCCGGAGGTTCTTGCAGGGGGTGCCGGCGGGCTTGTTCACGGCGAAGTCGCTGGACTTGGCGAAGGGCAGGGCCACGCAGCACAGCGCGAAGCAGTTCGCGCAGTCGGCTTCCAGGAGGGGGAGGGGGAGAGGGAGGCGGTTCGACACCTGTCCATTGTCACCGAGAACGGGGTTGATCCCGGGAGGGGTGGGCGTGAGCATCGGCCTATGACCGAAGTGATCGCAGTCGCCGTTATTACTCTTCTCGCCGTGATCAGTCCCGGCGCCGATTTCGCCATGGTGGTCCGCAACAGCTACCTCTACGGGCGGCCCACCGGGCTGTTCGCCGCCGCCGGGGTCGCGGCCGGCGTCCTGGTCCACGTCTCGTACACGATGCTCGGGGTCGGCCTGCTGATCGCCAGCTCCACCGCGCTGTTCACCGCGATCAAGCTGGCGGGTGCGGCCTATCTGGTGTGGATCGGGATACGGACCTTCCGGGCGCGGACCGAGGTGTCCGTGGACCTGGAGTCGAAGCCGCAGCTGAGCCCGTTGGGGGCGATGCGGTCGGGGTTCCTGACCAATGTGCTCAATCCGAAGACGACGCTGTTCGTGGTGTCGACCTTCACGCAGGTGGTGAACCCGGGCACCCCGGTGTGGCAGCAGGCGGGCTACGGGCTGTTCATGTCGGCGGCGCACCTCGGCTGGTTCGGGGCTGTGGCGCTGTTCTTCTCCGACTCGCGGCTGCGCGACCGGATGCTGAAGGCGCAGAAGACGCTGAACCGGGCCATCGGGTCGGTGCTGGTGGGGCTGGGGGTGGGGCTGGGGTTCGCCCGTTGACCGTCGTTGACCGGCGTTGACCGGCGTTGACGGTCGCCTGAAGACCGTTGTGGAGTCGGTTACCTGTCGGTAGCGTGCTTGGTATGGGCGCTGCCGAGGGGTTCTTCGAACGACTTGATGCAGGGCGGTTCACCGCCACCGAGTACACGCGCGGGCCGTGGGATCCGGGCTCGCAGCACGCCGGGCCGCCGGCCGCGCTGCTCGGGCGGGCCGTCGAGGAGCGGCCGGGTGCGCGTACGGACATGCGGATCGCCCGGATCACGTACGAGATCCTGCGCCCGGTGCCGATCGGCGCGCTGGAGATCACCACCAGCGTGCTCCGGGCCGGGCGCAGCACCGAGGTGGTCGAGGCCACGCTCGCCCCGGCGGGCGCCGCGCCCGTGATGCTGGCGCGGGCCCTGCGGATCCGGGTCGCGGAGGAGGCGGTGCCGGCCGTGGTGCCGGGGCCGCAGCTGCCGCCGCCCGGGGAGGTGGACGTGACGCCGTTCTTCCCGGTGCCGTGGGAGACGGGCTACCACTCGGCCATGGAGACCCGGTTCACCGAGGGCGCGTTCGTCGAGCTGGGGCCGGGCACCTGCTGGATGCGGATGAAGGTGCCGCTCGTGGCCGGGGAGGAGACCAGGCCGCTGGACCGGGTGCTGATCGCCGCCGACTCGGGCAACGGCATCAGCTCGGTGATGGACTTCGGGCGCTACGTCTTCATCAACGGCGACCTGACGGTCCATCTCCACCGCCATCCGGTGGGCGAGTGGGCGTGTGTGGAGGCCCGTACGAGTGTGGACGCGGCCGGGATCGGGCTCGCGGACGCGCTGTTGCACGACGAGAAGGGGCCCATCGGGCGCAGCGCGCAGAGTCTTTTCGTCGCACCGCGGTAGCACCTCGGGCACCGTCCCGGGGCACCCCGCGGCACCGCCCCGGTCAGCTCATCCGACGAGCGTCCGGACGGCTGCCGGGCAAGCCAACCCCCTTGTCAGGGGCGGGGCATGAGTGTGGCAGGCTCGGGTGCATGGAGGCCCTGAGAGACACGGATCCCGCGCACATCGGGGCGCAGGTACTGCTGGCCCGGCTCGGCGCCGGTGGCATGGGGCAGGTCTACCTCGGGCGGTCGCCGGGCGGCCGGCTGGTCGCCATCAAGGTGATCAAGGAAGAGATCACCGGGCATCCGGAGGCCCTCGCGCGGTTCCGCCGGGAGGCCGAGACGGTCCGCGCGGTGCGCTCCGCCTACACAGCGAACCTGATCGACGCGTCGCTGGCGGCGCCGCCCTACTGGCTCGCCACCGAGTACGTGGCCGGGCCCACCCTGAGCCACGCGGTGCGCGCGTACGGTGCCCTGCCCGCCGCCGCGTGCCGCAGGCTGTTCGCCGCGCTGGCGGAGGGCCTGGCGAGCGTGCACGGGTACGGGGTCACGCACCGGGACCTCAAGCCGCAGAACGTCATCCTGGGCGTCCAGGGGCCGCAGCTCATCGACTTCGGCATCGCCAAGGGCGTGGCCGAGACGGCTCTGACGCAGGCCGGCACCGCCCCGGGCACCCCCGGCTACACGGCTCCCGAGGTGCTGCTGCGGGGCGAGGCGGCCGACGCCGCGGACGTCTTCGCGCTGGGTGCCACGATCGCCTACGCGGCGACGGGCCGGGCGCCGTACGGGACGGGGGAGCCGACCGCGGTCAACTTCCGTGCGGTGCACGGCGAGATCGACGTCGACGGGGTGGAGCCGGACCTGGCCGCGCTCATCAGGGCCTGTGTGGTGGCGGAGCCGGGGGACCGGCCCGCGCTGGCCGAGATCATCCGGCGCTGCGCGGTGGACTCGGCCCTGGTCGACGACCCGGTGTACGCGGCGCTGACGGCGACCGCGGGCGGGGCCGCGCAGGTGCCGGGGCTGCCGTCGACGATCGGTCCGGGACTGCCGGCCGGCTCGGGCTACGTGCCGACGTACGTCCCCGCCGGACAGAACCAGAACCAAGGCCAGGGCCAGAACCAGGGCCCGGGCGAGGGCCGGGGCGCCGGCCCGTGGCGTCCGCCGCGCTGGGCGCTGGCGGCCGTCGGCGGTCTGGTGGCGGGCGGCCTCGTCACGGGCGGGTACCTGTTCCTGCAGGACGAGGACGGCGAGGGGGACGGAGGAGGCCGGCGGGCCGGGGGCGCGCCTAGCGGCGCGGCGACGCCCGGCGGGGCGGCCGCGCCGTCCGGTTCCGGCCGGCTGGCTTCGAGCCCCGCCCCCTCTTCCCAGGGCGGCGGCAGCGGGTCGGGTGCGGTGCCCGACCACATCGAGCCGAACAAGGTGTCGAGGGACCTGTGGACCAGCGCCGGTCCGAACGGTGGGGGCTGCAACCTGCCCGCGGAGGAGCGGGCGGACTTCATCGTGGGTTCCGCGGTCGACGCCGACGACCCGAAGGCGCAGACGGTCACGGGCAAGGTCAAGGTGCACGTGTTCCTGAAGCCGTACAACACGGAGACGGGCCCCTACACCGTCTCCGTCGGGGTCAAGCCCCCGCACGAGATCGACGTGACCACGCAGCGCCCGTTCGAGTTCGTCCGCGACTACAACCACGGCATCGGCTACGCCAGCAAGCCCGTCGACCTCAAGGACCCGGCCACCGGCGGCGAGGTGGAGCTCACTTACCCGGACGACTTCGCCACGCAGCTCGTGGACAACGAGGGGACCGCGAAGAGGTTTCCGGCCATCCCGCTCGCCAACGATCCCGGTGACTGGACCGTGCTGGTCTACCGGGTCCGGGGCGTCAAGGAGTACAGCAGCATCTATTGCACCGGCTTTCCGGTGAAATAGTGCCGGGTCTGGCCGGCGAATCCACTGTCAGGGGACGTTCCATGAGGCAGTGTTGACGAGTGCGCAAGTTCTGGATGGCAAGCGGGCTCGGGATCGGTGCGTGCCTGACCTTCATCGCCCTGCTGGTCGTCGGTACGTACGCGGCGGCGGCGGGGATGGTGAACAGCGGCAGGCAGGGTACCGTCGGACTGGTCAAGGGGTCGGTTCCGGCGATCTATCAGCCGCTGGTGGAGAAGTGGGGAAACCTTTGCCCCGCCCTCAACCCGGCGTTGCTGGCGGCACAGCTCTACACGGAGAGCGGCTGGAAGCCCGACGTGGTCAGTCACGCCGACGCGCGTGGCATCGCCCAGTTCATCCCGGGCACCTGGGCCACGTACGGCATCGACGGTGACGGTGACGGCGACCGTGACATCTGGGACCCCAAGGACGCCATCCCCTCGGCGGCCACGTACGACTGCCAACTCGCCAAGGACGTCGCCCAGGTGCCGGGCGATCGGTCCGACAATATGCTCGCCGCCTACAACGCCGGCCCCTACCGTGTGATCAAGGCCGGGGGTGTGCCGCCGATCAGCGAGACGCAGGGGTATGTGAAGTCCATCCGGGCCCTGGAGAAGAGCTTCGCGCGGCCCGTCGGGCGGGTGGCTCCGTCGCAACAGGCCGCCGGGGCCATCTACTTCGCGCAGAAGCAGCTCGGCACGCCGTATCTGTGGGGTGGCAACGGCACGCCCGACCAGGGTGGGCGCTTCGACTGCTCCGGGCTGACCAAGGCCGCGTACGAGACGGTGGGGATCCAGCTGCCGCGCGTGGCCAACGACCAGTACAACGCCGGGTCCCATCCTCCGCGCGACCAACTGCTGCCCGGTGATCTGGTCTTCTTCTCCGACGATCTGACGAATTCGCGGGAGATCCGGCACGTCGGGCTCTACGTGGGCGGCGGATACATGATCAACGCCCCGTACACCGGCGCCGTGATCCGCTTCGACAAGATCGACACCCCGGACTACTTCGGTGCGACGCGCGTGACCAAGGATGGTGCGGAGGCTCTTCCCGACCGTTCCGCGGCAGGTCGGGCGCCGTAGCAACGCTCCGTGAGGCCAAGGCCCTGAGCTGCGACGACGAGTCTCTCTTCGATAACGTTGGAGTGATCATTCGGTGGAGAGTGGAACGTAGGCGCCAGAACGGGCGTTCCATGAGCGCGGGGGTTGATCAAGTGGGGGGCGAAGGGGCGCACACAGGCGTGCGTCCTCACAGGAACCACGGCAAGGGCAAGGGGCCGCATCACCATGGCTGGACTCACAACAGGTGGGCCGAACGTGGATGTCAGCCTGCTGTACGAGGTCAACGGAGCGGCCCGGCATGCTCCGGCGTGGCTGGACCGGGTCGTGAGCCTGGCCGGTGAGTACGGGATCCTGCTGGCCCTGGTGCTCCTGGTGTTGTGGTGCTGGCACGGTGCGCGCCGGCAGGACGAGACCACGGCCGTCGAGTCCTTCGCCGCGCTGGTGTGGGCCCCGCTGGCCGCCGCGCTGGCCCTCCTCGTGAACGTACCGCTGCGCGAATTCGTCGGGCGGCAAAGGCCGTTCCGGCAGCACGAGGGCCTGCAGGTCATCGATCCCGGCTTCGGCGCGGGGATCGGGAACACCGAGTTCTCCTTCGTCAGTGACCACACCACCCTCGCGATGGCCCTGGGCGTGGGCCTGTTCCTGGCGAACCGGAAGATCGGGTTCCTGGGGATCGGACTGGCCCTCGCCGAAGGCTTCTGCCGCGTCTACATGGGCGTCCACTACCCGACCGACGTGATCGGCGGCCTCGCGCTCGGCACCGCCGTGGTGCTCGTGCTCGCGCCGCTCGCCATGGCGCTGCTGACCCCGGTGGTGCGGGCGGTGGCCGGCTCCCGGCGCGTCGGGCGGCTCGTCCTGGCCAAGAGCCGGGCGCTGCCCCGGCCGGTCGGGCTCGCGACGCAGGCCCAGACCCCGCCCGCGGGCCAGCGGACGCACGAGAACGACCTCGCCGCCTGAGGCCGATGCGGAATCAGGTCCGCGCGTACGCATCCCATACGGCCAGCAGCGCGGCCACCAGCAGGCACAGCCCCGCAGCCCCGAAGCACACCCGGACCGCCGACCGGCGGGGCCGGGGGGTCATGGTTCGCCGCCGTCGGTGCCGCCGTCGCGGCGGTACCGGGAGCGCAGCCACCATCCGGTGACCGCTGCCGCGGCGGAGGTGAGCCCGATGGCCAGGGCCACGTCGGCCGGGCTGTCCGCCGAGCCCACGGGTCCGGTCCAGGCCGCGGCGGCCGGGGCGAACGCGATGAGCAGGGCCCAGAGGAGGGACCAGAAGAGGGCCGTGAGGCGGGCTGCGGATCCTGGCATGACTCAAGGGCATCCGCTGCGCCCCGCCCCGGCCAGCCGGGCCGTCCGAACGGGCTAGGGATTCCCTTCAGCCCGCGGCCGTTGGCTCCCCTCCGAGACCCGGGCCCCTGGCCTCTCGCCCGGAGCCGTTGCGTCAGCCCGCCGGGTGCCGGGCGGCGTCCCTGCGGGCCAGGTCGCGGGAGCGGCGGGCCGGGCCCGACCAGCCGCAGGTGCAGACCGCCAGGGAGAACGCTCCGCGTTCGGCGGTGGAGGTGGTGTGGCCGGTCGGCGGCTGCGGCTGTGACGTCGGCCGCGGGAGCGGCTCGGAGGCAAGCGGAGGGACCAGGGTCGCGTCGGTGTGCGGTTCCACGCTCCCACGGTACCCGGGGCGGACCGCCGCCGGGGAGGGTGCGACCCCGTGACGGGAAACCCCGGACCTCGTTAAGCGGAGCGGGTGGGGGCCTCGGGCAAGCAGCGGTCATGCGTTGGGGGTTGGCAGGCGATGGTGGTTCACCAGCACAGGCGGCGGCCCGGACGTGCGGGTGAGGCTGTGCTCGCTGCCGGCGTCACCCTGGCGGTCACGGCGATGAGCGGGTGCGCGGGCGGCGGCGACGGCGACGGGCGGCCCCGGGCGGACGCGGCGGTGGTGGTCCGCGGTGCCGCCGACACGCTGACGAAGGCGGGCAGCGCCCGGGCCCGTACGGCCATGGAGATGGCCACGGGCGGGACCCGGGTCACGATCCGCGGTGAGGGCGGGGTCGACTTCAAGAACCGGATGGGGCAGCTCCTGGTGATGCTCCCGGCCGATGTGAAGGGCGAGGACGAGCACCGGCCCATCACCGAGCTCCTGGTGCCGGGCGCGCTCTACATGAAGAACCGCGGCGCCGGCGTCCCCGCCGACAAGTGGGTCCGGGTCGACACGACGACCCTCGCCGACGGGAACCTGGTCACGGGCGGGGCCACCGATCCGCTGGTCGCGGCCGAGCTGCTGCGGGGCGCGCAGGAGGTGACGTACGTGGGGGAGACCGAGGTGGCGGGCACCAAGGTGCGGCACTACCGGGGGACCACCGACATCGGGCGGGCCGCGGGCAGGGCGTCGGCCGAAGTGCGGGGTGCGCTGGAGGCCGCGGCGAAAGGGTTCAGCAAGGACACCGTGCCCTTCGACGTCTACCTGGACGAGCAGGGGCGCCTGCGGAAGGTCCGGCACCGTTTCACGTACGTCAACAATGGCGTGATCGATGTCTCGTCGACCACGCTCCTGTACGGGTTCGGGACGCCGGTGACCGTCGTATTGCCGGCAAGCGGGGACATTTACGCCGGGAAGATCGCCGAGTAGTGGGGCGGGCGGAGGGTGAGCGGCGCGATCGGGCCATGGGCCGGTATCCGGAAATGGTCCATCCGTGTCATGTGCCCCGGGCCATGGCGTCCCTACGCTGAGAAGCCGGGCCCGAGCGTCGATGACCGTAGACGGCAGATTGAGGTGACACGCGTGACTCCCGCAGGCGGTACGACGGTGCAGGACCACGTGGCTCTCGCCGAGATCGAACTGTGCGGTGAGCTGATCATCGCGGCGTCGGCGGCGGTGGAGGAGCGGCTCAGCCAGGACCGGATCGACGAGGTGCTGATGGGCATCTGGTCGGGCTGACCGCCGTGTCTCCCCCGGCTGCCGCCGGGAGCCGCCCCGGGGGCGCCGCCTCCGGACCCCGCTACGTGCGCAGGAGGCGGGCGATGGCCTTGGTGGCTTCTTCGACCTTGGCGTCGATCTCGGTGCCGCCCTTGACCGCCGCGTCGGCCACGCAGTGCCGCAGGTGTTCCTCCAGCAGCTGGAGCGCGAAGGACTGGAGGGCCTTCGTGCTCGCCGAGACCTGGGTGAGTATGTCGATGCAGTAGACGTCCTCGTCGACGAGCCGCTGCAGGCCGCGGATCTGACCCTCGATCCGGCGCAGTCGCTTGAGGTGCTCGTCCTTCTGGTGGTGGTAGCCGTGGACGGTCCCGGAGCCCTCCGCGGAGCCTTCCGCCTCGATGGTCGTCATGCGTCCTCCCGTGGTCCGGAATGAGGGATGCATACCCCTCATGGGTATAGGATACTGGGCCGCTGCCCAAGGGGCAGGGGTCCGTGGTCCTCACTCTGCCTGATGGAGGACACTGGGGAACGGCCGGTTAGCCGTGGCCGGGGGATGCGCCTAGCATCAGCCTGACCGAATCCGATGCACCCCGAGGACCTCAACGTGCGATTTCGTCTGACCCCCAGGGAGACGAGCTTCTACGACATGTTCGCCGCATCCGCGGACAACATCGTCACGGGCTCCAAGCTCCTGATGGAACTGCTCGGAGCGGACTCCTCCGCCCGGGTCGAGATCGCGGAGCGGATGCGGGCAGCGGAACACGCGGGGGACGACGCGACCCACGCGATCTTCCACCAGCTGAACTCCTCCTTCATCACGCCGTTCGACCGCGAGGACATCTACAACCTCGCTTCGTCGCTCGACGACATCATGGACTTCATGGAGGAGGCCGTCGACCTCGTCGTCCTCTACAACGTGGAAGAGCTCCCCAAGGGTGTCGAGCAGCAGATCGAGGTCCTGGCCCGCGCGGCCGAGCTGACCGCCGAGGCCATGCCGCACCTGCGGACGATGGACAACCTCACCGAGTACTGGATCGAGGTCAACCGGCTGGAGAACCAGGCCGACCAGATCCACCGCAAGCTGCTCGCACAGCTCTTCAACGGCAAGTACGACGCCATCGAGGTGCTGAAGCTCAAGCAGATCGTCGACGTGCTCGAAGAGGCGGCCGACGCGTTCGAGCACGTTGCGAACACGGTGGAGACCATCGCGGTCAAGGAGTCCTGAACCTCGTGGACACCTTCGCCCTGGTCGTGACCATCGGTGTCGCGCTCGGCTTTACCTATACGAACGGTTTCCACGACTCGGCGAACGCGATCGCGACCTCCGTCTCGACGCGGGCGCTGACCCCGCGCGCGGCGCTGGCGATGGCCGCCGTGATGAACCTCGCCGGTGCCTTCCTGGGCAGCGGGGTCGCCAAGACGGTCAGCGAGGGCCTGATCGAGACGCCCCACGGCGCCCAGGGCATGTGGATCCTCTTCGCGGCGCTCGTCGGCGCGATCGTCTGGAACCTGATCACCTGGTACTTCGGCCTGCCCTCGTCCTCCTCGCACGCGCTGTTCGGCGGCATGGTGGGCGCGGCGCTGGCCGGTGGCACGGGAGTCATCTGGAGCGGGGTGATCGACAAGGTCGTCATCCCGATGTTCGCCTCGCCGATCGTCGGTCTGGTCGCCGGTTACCTGGTGATGGTGGTCATCCTGTGGATGTTCCGCCGGTCCAACCCGCACAAGGCCAAGCACGGGTTCCGCATCGCGCAGACCGCGTCCGCGGCCGCCATGGCGCTGGGCCACGGTCTCCAGGACGCGCAGAAGACGATGGGCATCGTCGTGATGGCGCTGGTCATCGCCGACGTGCAGAGCGCCGACGACCCGATTCCGGTGTGGGTCAAGGTCGCGTGCGCCGTGATGCTGTCGCTGGGTACGTACGCGGGCGGCTGGCGCATCATGCGCACGCTCGGCCGCAAGATCATCGAGCTGGACCCGCCGCAGGGCTTCGCGGCCGAGACCACGGGCGCCTCGATCATGTTCGGCTCGGCGTACCTCTTCCACGCGCCGATCTCCACCACCCACGTCATCACCTCGGCGATCATGGGCGTGGGTGCGACCAAGCGCGTGAACGCGGTCCGCTGGGGCGTCGCCAAGAACATCGTCCTGGGCTGGTTCATCACCATGCCGGCCGCGGCTCTGGTCGCCGCGGTCTGCTTCTGGATCGTGAACCTCGCCTTCGTGTAGGACGCGGGAACGAAAGCGGGCCGGCTCCCCCCACCCAGGGGGAGCCGGCCCTTTTTCTTTCTTTCGCCTTGCGGTGGCACCGCCATGCAGCACCGCAGGACGCGTACACATCCCGGTTTAGCCGAAGCGGCCCGAGATGTAGTCCTCGGTGGCCTGCACGGACGGGTTCGAGAAGATCCGGTCCGTGTCGTCGATCTCGACGAGCTTGCCGGGCTGGCCGACCGCCGAGAGGTTGAAGAAGGCGGTGCGGTCCGAGACGCGGGCCGCCTGCTGCATGTTGTGCGTCACGATGACGATCGTGAAGCGCTCCTTGAGCTCGCCGATCAGGTCCTCGATGGCGAGGGTGGAGATCGGGTCGAGGGCCGAGCAGGGCTCGTCCATCAGGAGGACCTGGGGCTCGACCGCGATGGCGCGGGCGATGCACAGACGCTGCTGCTGGCCGCCGGAGAGGCCCGAGCCGGGCTTGTTCAGGCGGTCCTTGACCTCGTTCCAGAGGTTGGCGCCCTTGAGGGACCGCTCCACGATGTCCGCGAGCTCGGACTTCTTGAAGTTGCCGTTCAGCCGCAGGCCCGCCGCCACGTTGTCGAAGATCGACATGGTGGGGAAGGGGTTCGGGCGCTGGAAGACCATGCCGACGGTGCGGCGGACCGCGACCGGGTCCACGCCGGCGCCGTACAGGTTCTCGTCGTCCAGGAGCACCTTGCCCTCGACGCGGCCGCCGGGGGTGACCTCGTGCATGCGGTTGAGGGTGCGCAGGAAGGTGGACTTGCCGCAGCCGGAGGGGCCGATGAAGGCGGTCACGGAGCGGGGCTCCACGGTCATCGAGATGTCATCGATGGCCTTGTGGGCGCCGTAGAAGGCGGACAGTCCGCTGACGTCGATTCGCTTCGCCATGAGGGGTCACTTCGCTTTCATACAGTCGCGTCAGCGACCGGTCTTCGGGGCCTTCCAGCGGGCGATGCCGCGGGCCACCAGATTGAGGATCATGACGAAGGCGATCAGTACGAGGGCTGCGGCCCACGCCCGGTCGTAGGAGGCTTCACTGCCGACCTTGTACTGCTCCCAAATGTAGAGGGGGAGCGAGGACTGGGCGCCTTCGAAGGGGTTGGCGTTGATCAGCTGGGTACCGAAGACCAGCAGCATGATCGGCGCGGTCTCACCGGCGATGCGGGCCACGGCCAGCATGACGCCGGTGGCGATGCCGCCGATCGCGGTGGGGAGCACGACCTTGAGGATCACGCGCCACTTCGGCACACCGAGGGCGAGGGCGGCCTCGCGCAGCTCGTTCGGGACGAGCTTGAGCATCTCCTCGGTGGAGCGGACCACGACGGGCATCATCAGGATCGACAGGGCCATGGCGCCGGCGAAGCCGGAGGGGCCGAAGCCGAGCATCAGGTTCCAGGTCGTCAGGATGAACAGACCCGCGACGATGGAGGGGATGCCGGTCATGACGTCGACGAAGAAGGTGACGGCCTTGGCGAGGGAGCCCCGGCCGTACTCGACCAGGTAGACGGCGGTCAGGAGGCCGATCGGCGCCGCGATCAGGGTGGCCAGGGCGACCTGCTCGATGGTGCCGAGCAGCGCGTGGTAGACGCCGCCGCCCTCGTCGAAGCTGGTCACGCCGTTCATGGAGTGCGTGAGGAAGTTGCCGGTCAGCAGCTCGAGGCCGCGGCTGATCGTCGTCCACATCAGCGAGAGCAGCGGGACGACCGCGAGGACGAAGCAGACCCACACCATGGAGGTCGCGACGCGGTCCTTGGCCTGACGCCGGTTCTCGACGATCGCGCTCGCGGTGTACGTGATGACGACGAACAGGAGGGCCGCGAGCAGTCCCCACTGGATCTTGCTGTGGAGGCTCAGGGCGAGGCCGATGCCGCAGCCGAGGGCGAGCGAGAGGGCCGCGATGCCGGCCGGGGCCCAGCGGGGCAGGCCGCCTCGGGTGAGGCTGGCGGGGGCGGCGGACTTGGGGGCCCGGGAGGGCCGCTGGTCCTGGAGTGCGTGGCTCATCAGGCGTTCGCCCCCGAGAAGTCCTTGCGGCGAGCGATGATCAGGCGAGCTGCACCGTTGACCAGCAGGGTGAGCAGGAAGAGGACCAGACCCGAGGCGATCAGCGCATCCCGGCCGAACTCGTTGGCCTCGTCGAACTTCGCGGCGATGTTCTGCGCGAAGGTGCCGCCGCCCGGGTTCAGGACGTGGAACGAGATCAGGAAGCTCGGGGAGAGGACGGTCGCGACGGCCATGGTCTCGCCGAGTGCGCGGCCGAGGCCGAGCATCGAGGCGGAGATGACGCCGGAGCGGCCGAAGGGCAGCACCGACATCCGGATGACCTCCCAGCGGGTCGCGCCGAGGGCCAGGGCGGCCTCCTCGTTCATGCGCGGGACCTGGAGGAAGACCTCGCGGCTGACGCTGGTCACGATCGGCAGGATCATGATCGCGAGCAGGATGCCGACGGTGAAGAGCGAGCGGGCGACGCCGATCTGGGTCTTCTCGAAGACGTAGGTCCAGCCCAGGTACTCGTCGAGCCAGAGGTTCAGGCCGTTCAGCTGCGGTACGAGGAAGAGGGCGCCCCAGATGCCGTAGATGATCGACGGCACGGCGGCCAGCAGGTCGACCACGTACGCGAGGGGCGCGGCCAGCTTGCGCGGCGCGTAGTGCGAGATGAACAGGGCGATGCCGACAGCGATCGGAACCGCGATGGCCATCGCGATGATCGAGCTGACGACGGTGCCGAAGAGCAGGACGGCGATGCCGAAGACGGGCGGGTTGGCCGACGCGTTCCAGTCGAAGGTGGTGAGGAAGTTCCCCTCGTTCTTCGACAGTGCGATCGAGGCGCGGTAGGTGAGGAAGGCGGCGATCGACGCCATGATCACCAGGAGCAGGATGCCGGATCCCTTGGAGAGCCCGGCGAAGATCTTGTCACCGGCGCGGCCGGTGGACCTTCCGCTCTTGGCGACAGGCGGAGCCGTGTCTATCTGGGTGGGTGTGGTGGAAGCCATGATCTTTCCGGTCTGAGTGGGGACAGGCCCCTGGCGGCGGTGCACCGGATTTCCCCCGGGTGAAGGGGAAGGGTCCCCGGGTGTCGGCTGCCCGGACGGGGGCGGCCGACACCGCGGGGGTCGGGATTTAGCCCAGCGAGTTGATGGCTTCGCGGACCTTCGTGTTGATCTCGGCAGGGATCGGCGCGTAGCCGTTCTCGAGGAGGATCTTCTGGCCGGCGTCCGAGGCGGCGTAGTTCAGGAAGGACTTGACGGTCGGGAGCGTCTCGGCCTTGTTGCCCTTGTCGCAGACGACCTCGTACGTGACCAGGACCAGCGGGTAGGCGCCCTCGGCCTTGGTGGTGTAGTCGAGCTTCAGGGCCAGGTCGGAGCCGGTGCCGGCGATCTTGGCGGCGGCGATGGCCTTGGAGGCGTTCTCACCGGAGGCCTTGACCGGGGCGGCGGCGCCCGTGTTCAGGTCGACGGTCTTGATGCCCTGGGCGCTGGCGAAGGAGAGCTCGAAGTAGCCGATCGCGCCGTCGACCTGCTTGACCTGCGCGGCGACACCGGCGGAGCCGGAGGCGGCCTGGCCACCCGGGGCGGCCCACTTCTTCGCGGCCTCGTGCGGCCAGGCGTCGGGGGCGGTGGCCTTCAGGTACTTGGTGACGTTCTCGGTGGTGCCCGAGTCGTCGGAGCGGTGGAAGGCCTGGATGGCGGTGGGGGGAAGCGCGACGCCGGGGTTCAGCTTCTTGATCGCCTCGTCGTCCCACTTCTTGATCTTGTCGTTGAAGATGTTGGCGACCGTGGCGGCGTCGAGGTTCAGCTTCTCCACGCCGGCGACGTTGAAGCCGAGGGCGACGGGGCCGCCGACCATCGGCAGGTTGATGCCCTGGCCACCGGTGCAGATCTTCTTCGACTCCTCGACCTGCTCCGGCTTCAGCGCCGAGTCGGAGCCGGCGAAACCGACGGTGCCCTGGTTGAAGGCGACGATGCCCTCACCGGAGGAGGAGGACTTGTAGTTCACCTCGACGCCGGAGCAGGCGGCCATGTAGTTCTTGATCCACAGCTCGACCGCGTTCTTCTGCGCGGAAGAGCCCGAGGCCAGGAGCTTGCCCTTGGCGTCGTCGCACTTGATGTCGCCCGCGGCGGCCGCGGAGGGCTTCGCCGATCCGTCGGCGGTCTTCGTGTTGTCGTCCGAGCCGCACGCCGTGAGGACCAGGGCGCCGGACACGACAAGCGCCCCGAGGGCGGAGGCACGAAGCATGTTCTTGCGCTGAAGCTTCACTTTCGGGTGTTCCTTCCAGAAGCCGCCGGCCGCTTTCTGTATCGGGGCGGCGTGCGAAGAGGACTACGTCGGTTTGCTCGGCTGAGCTGCTCGGTTTCCGGCGACTCGCTCCGTGCATCACCGAAATTAGGCAGAACAGGTGAAGCAGCCGACCGGCCCGAGTGAACGGATGGTGAACCGTGGCGGACGACCCGGTGCGTTCCCGTCCGTTCGTACGTGCTCGTCATCATCCGTTATCCGCCCGTTATCGCGGTGTGACCGCGGGCTCCCGCAGCCACACGTGCTCGAATTCGAGCCGGGCCGCCTCCACCTCGTGGCGCTGGTCGGCGTGCAGGACGCCGAGTGCGTACGCCGTCGCCGGGGCGATGCGGGGGGTGCGGGCCGCCGTCGCGGAGGCGGCCGCCGCCTCCGCCGCGTCGCGGTGGCGGTCCAGGGCCTCGCCCGCGGCCGCCGGCCGGCTCACGTCCTCGCCGAGCGCCTCCCGGGCGTACCGGTGGACCCGCAGGAGGCGGCGCACCTCGTGCCAGAGCCCGTCGTGGTCCGCGTTGTACGGGCTCGGCGCGGCTTCCGAGCCGCGGCACGGCGGCAGCGCCGCGACCGCCGCGGACAGTCGGTTTTCGGCCACCTCTGCCAGGGGGACGAGGACGTCCCCGACCCGCCCCCGGGCCGCTACGGAGTCCAGCGGGACCTCCGAGGCCAGCACGGCCACCGCGTCCGCCACCGCGTGGAAGCGGGAGGAGCCGAGCGCCTGCAGCGTGGCCGAGTGGGCGCGCGTACGGGCCAGGGTGAGCTGGCGCTCCAGCAGCGCGCCGGCCCGCGCCGAGCCCACCGTGAGGGCCCCGGCCGTGCCGCGCGGCGCCGGGAGTTCGGGGGAGCCGGACAGCCGGTGCAGGGCGTCCATCAGCCGGGCCAGCCGGGCGGCGTAGGCGTGCTCGTCGGCCAGCGTCGAGGACAGCCACACCAGCTCGGTGCGCAGCCCGTCGGCCCAGGAGGACTCGGTCACCACCCGGAAGGTGGCCAGGGATCCGCTGATCCGGCGCGCGGCCCCCCGCAGGCTGCGCGCCGCGTCGCTCCCTTCGGCGGCGTCGGCCCCGCTCTCCTCGTGCAGGCGCAGCCCGCGCAGGAAAGCGGTGGCCTGGGAACGCAGGTACGTGCCGAGCACGTCACCCGCGTCCGCCGTGGCCGTAATCGGGTCATGGTTTGGCTGAGCCACGCCGGCGCCTCCGGGCGTCTATGAGCGTCTCCTGTACGTGCCGCAGCGGCTGGCCTTCCGCGTCCGTGCTGTGCCGGGTCCACTCGCCGTCCGGGCCCAGGTGCCAGGAGGAGGTGGCGTCGGACATCCCGGTTTCCAGCATCCGGTCCAGTGCCGCGCGGTGGGCCGGGTCGGCGACCCTGACCAGTGCCTCGATACGGCGGTCGAGGTTGCGGTGCATCATGTCGGCGCTGCCGATCCACACCTCGGGCTCGCCGCCGTTGCCGAAGGCGAAGACCCGGGAGTGTTCCAGGAAGCGGCCGAGGATCGAGCGGACCCGGATGTTCTCCGAGAGCCCGGGGACTCCGGGGCGCACGGCGCAGATGCCGCGCACCCAGATGTCGACGGGCACTCCCGCCTGGGAGGCCCGGTAGAGCGAGTCGATGAGGGCCTCGTCGACGATCGAGTTCATCTTGAGGCGCACGTAGGCGGGGCGGCCGGCCTTGTGGTGGGCGGTCTCCTTGTCGATGCGCGCGATCAGTCCGTCGCGCAGCGAGCGGGGCGCCACCATCAGCCGGCGGTAGGTCTCTCGGCGCGAGTAGCCGGACAGCCGGTTGAAGAGGTCGGAGAGGTCCGCGCCGACCTGCGGGTCGGCGGTGAGCAGGCCGAGGTCCTCGTAGAGCCGGGCCGTCTTGGGGTGGTAGTTGCCGGTGCCCACGTGCGAGTAGCGGCGCAGCTGGTCGCCCTCCTGGCGGACGACGAGGGACAGCTTGCAGTGGGTCTTGAGGCCGACGAGCCCGTAGACGACGTGGCAGCCGGACTCCTCCAGCTTGCGCGCCCACTTGATGTTGGCCTGCTCGTCGAAGCGGGCCTTGATCTCGACGAGTACGAGCACCTGCTTGCCGGAGTCGGCGGCGTCGATCAGGGCGTCCACGATCGGGGAGTCGCCGGAAGTGCGGTAGAGCGTCTGCTTGATCGCGAGGACGTCCGGGTCGGCGGCGGCCTGCTCCAGGAAGGCCTGCACCGAGGTGGAGAAGGAGTCGTACGGGTGGTGCAGCAGGACGTCCCGCTCGCGCAGGGCGGCGAAGATGTCGGGCGCGGACGCGGACTCGACCTCGGCGAGGTCCCGGTGGGTGCCGGCGACGAACTTCGGGTACTTCAGCTCGGGCCGGTCCAGGGAGGCGATGCCGAAGAGGGAGGTCAGGTCGAGGGGCCCGGGCAGCGGGTACACCTCGGAGGCGTTGACGTTCAGCTCCTGCACGAGGAGGTCCAGGACGCCGGGGTCGATGGACTCCTCGACCTCCAGGCGCACGGGCGGGCCGAAGCGGCGCCGCATGAGCTCCTTCTCCAGGGCCTGGAGCAGGTTCTCGGCGTCGTCCTCCTCCACCTCCAGGTCCTCGTTGCGGGTCACGCGGAACATGTGGTGCGCGAGCACCTCCATGCCGGGGAACAGCTCCTCCAGGTGCGCGGCGATGACGTCCTCCAGCGGGACGTAGCGCTGCGGGGAGGCCTCCAGGAAGCGGGAGAGGAGCGGCGGGACCTTGACCCGGGCGAAGTGGCGGTGGCCGCTGACCGGGTTGCGTACGACGACGGCCAGGTTGAGGGAGAGGCCGGAGATGTACGGGAACGGGTGCGCGGGGTCCACGGCCAGCGGGGTCAGCACCGGGAAGATCTGGTTCCGGAACAGCGTGAAGAGGCGCGCCTGCTCCTTCTCGGTGAGGTCGGGCCAGCGGATGAGGTGGATGCCCTCCTCGGCCAGGGCCGGGGAGATGTCCTGCTGGAAGCAGGCGGCGTGGCGGGCCATGAGCTCGCGCGAGCGCGTCCAGATGAGGTCCAGCACTTCACGGGGCTGCAGGCCCGAGGCCGAACGGGTGGCGACACCGGTCGCGATGCGCCGTTTGAGGCCGGCCACGCGGACCATGAAGAACTCGTCCAGGTTGCTCGCGAAGATCGCCAGGAAGTTGGCGCGCTCCAGGAGGGGCGTGGTGGGGTCCTCGGCGAGCTCCAGGACGCGCTCGTTGAAGGCGAGCCAGCTGCGCTCCCGGTCGAGGAAGCGGCCCGGGGGCAGCTCGCCGCCGTCCTTGTCGTCGTACGCGTCCAGGTCGGCGTCGATATCGGGCTCGAGGTCGACGTGCGGGCGGTGCGCGGAGATGGAGCCTATGCGGGCGTGGGCCCCGGTCACTGCGTTGACGGGGCCGGTTGCCTTGGCGGCGGCGGTACCGGACGCCGGGCCTGCGGCGGACGTGTGAGACGGGTGCTGGGCGGGGACCTCGGTGGGGCCTGCGCTGGGCTTGTGGCTCATGACTCCATTCTTCCGCGCACGCGGCAGGACAGGCGCGTCGGAAGTGTCGGCCGTCAGTCGGAGTCGGGGCTGCATTGGGGGAGAGTCGCAAGCGCGTCTTAATGCCCGGTGAATGGCGTGTGGCTTCCCGGGTCCGGCTGGCGCACGAGTCGCCTCCCGGCGGGGGTGGCGGGGGTGGGGCGTGCGCTCCCGGCGCGCCGGGCCCCGCCCCGGGCCCCCGCCGGGCTCCGCGCCCGGACCCCCGCGCCTCAAGCGCCGGCTGGGCTCAAAGATCGGGGCTCCGCCCCGGACCCCGCTCCTCAAACGCCGGAGGGGCTGGATTGGTGCGGCCGGGCTGGATAGGGCGGAGTCCGGGGGTCAGCTTTCTGTGCGGTACATCAGGTCTACCTCGTGGGTGCTGAAGCCGAGGCCCTCGTAGACGGCGAGGGCGGCCGGGTTGTCGGCGTCGACGTAGAGCATGGCCGTCGGCAGGCCCTGGGCCGCCAGGTGGCGCAGGCCGACCGCGGTGAGGGCCTTGCCGAGGCCGCCGCCCTGGGCGCCCGGGCGGACGCCGAGCACGTAGACCTCGCCCAGCTGCTCCGCCGCGTGGACCTTCGTCCAGTGGAAGCCGACGAGCTCCCCGTCGCGCTCCGCGAGGAAGAAGCCCTTGGCGTCGAACCACGGCTGCGCGATCCGGTCGTTGAGGTCCCGCCGGGTCAGCGAGCCCTGTTCGGGGTGGTGGGCGAAGGCGGCCGCGTTCACCGCGAGCCAGGCCTCGTCGTCGGTGCCGGGCACGAAGGTCCGTACGGTCACGCCGGGCGGGAGCACGGGCTCCGGCAGCGGGTCGGCGTCGGCCAGGGGCCGGCGCAGCTGGCGCAGCTCGCGGAAGAGGGTCAGGCCGAGCACCTGCGCGAGGTGCCGGGCGGCCGACTTGCCGCCGTGGGCCCATACCCGCAGCCGCTTCCCGGAGGCGGCCAGCAGGGCCATGCCCATGGCCCGGCCGTGTCCGCGCCCGCGCAGGGCCGGGTGCACGACGAGCTCGGCGGCGGGGGCCTCCACCGGGTCGGTGTCCTCCAGTTGTCCGTATGCGGCGAGCCGTCCGCCCTCGGTGAGCAGGAAGTGCCGGATCCCCTCGCGCGGCCCGCCGCGCAGCTGGAGCCGTCCCTGCTCGGACACGGCGGTGGTGCCGTCGGTACGCGCCGCGTCCTCGATCAGGTCGAGTACGGCGCCGGCCTGTTCCTCCGTCAGCTCGTCGAGGGTCTGAATCTGCCGTCCCGGCTCCAGGGCCGCTGCTGCGTCAGTCATGGCACGAGCCTACGACCGCGGCGGGTGGTGGGCGGAGTGCGGGCGCGGGGTCTGTCCGTCTTCTGCGCGTAACCAACGCGATACCCGTTACCCCCTGGTAGAGCTACGCGCGTTGACCATAGGCTTCCCCGGACCTCCCAAGCAGTATCGCTGTCCACAAAGGGGACTAAATGTCAGCGACGCCACAACGGCACCGCCGAAACCGCCGGTTGACCTTCGCCGCTCTCGCCGTCACGGCCGGGGCCGGGGCCATGGTCGCCGCCGCTCTGCCGGCCGGTGCCGCGGGTGGTGGCGGTGCGGCCAAGAGCCGGACCGTCGACGTGCAGATGCTGTCGTTCAACGACTTCCACGGCACGCTGGAGCCCCCGCAGGGTTCCTCCGGCAACGTGACCGAGCGTCAGGCCGACGGCACCACCAAGGCCATACCCGCGGGCGGGGTCGAGTACCTCGCGACCAGCCTGCGCGAGGCCCGCAAGGGCCACGAGTACTCCGTGACCGCCGCGGCCGGTGACATGATCGGCGGCAGCCCGATGCTGTCCGGTCTCTTCCACGACGAGCCGTCCATCGAGGCGCTGAACAAGCTCGACCTGGACGTCAGCAGCGTCGGCAACCACGAGTTCGACGAGGGCAAGACCGAGCTGCGCCGCATGGCGTACGGCGGCTGCCACCCGGTCGAGGGCTGCTACGAGTTCGGCAAGGAGTTCACGGGCTCCACCTTCCAGTACCTCGCCGCGAACGTCACGGACGAGAAGACCAAGCGCCCCCTGATGTCTCCCACCTACGTGTGGAAGAAGGGCGACGTGAAGATCGGCTTCATCGGCGTCACCCTGGAGGGCACTCCGGACGTCGTGACCGCCGAGGGCGTCAAGGGCCTGAAGTTCGGCGACGAGATCGAGACGATCAACAAGTACGCCGCCGAGCTGAACAAGCAGGGCGTGAAGTCGATCGTCGCGCTGATCCACGAGGGCGGGCTGCCCGCGAGCGGCGCCTACAACTACGACTGCAACGTCCCGGGCGCCGGCGCCGGCATCTCGGGCGCGATCGTGGACATCGCCAAGAACGTGGACTCCAAGGTCGACGCGCTGGTCACCGGTCACACGCACCAGGCCTACGCCTGCAACATCCCGGACCCGGCGGGCAACCCGCGCACGGTGACCTCGGCCGCCTCCATCGGCCGTCTGTTCACGGACACCACCCTCACCTACGACCGGCAGACCAAGGACATCGTCCGTACGCCGGTCGCCTCGCCGAAGCCGGTCAACAAGGTCGTCACCCGGGACCAGCCCAAGGCCCCCGACATGACCGAGCTGATCGACCGCTGGAAGACCCTCGCGGCCCCGATCGCCAACCGCCCGCAGGGCTTCATCGCGGCCGACATCCCGGGCCGCGGTTCCGAGGCGCCCGAGAAGCCGCTCGGCGACCTGATCGCCGACGCGCAGCTCGAGGCGCTGGCCCCGGCGGACAAGGGCGGCGCGCAGCTGGCCATCATGAACCCGGGCGGTATCCGCTCGGACCTCGCCTACAAGGCCTCGGGTGACGAGGGCGACGGCGTGGTGACGTACGGCGAGTCCTTCACGGTCCAGCCGTTCACCAACATGATGAACATCGTGGACCTGACCGGCGCGCAGCTGATCACCGCGCTGCAGCAGCAGGTCAGCGGCCCGGTCAACGGTGCCAACCCGAAGATCCTGCAGGTGTCGAAGGGCTTCACGTACACCCTGGACCTGACGAAGACGGGCGTGGACCGCATCGTCGTGGACTCGGTGAAGCTGAACGGCGCGGCGATCGACCCCGCCAAGACCTACCGGGTCGCGATGAACGAGTTCCTCGCGGGCGGCGGTGACGGCTTCACCGTCCTGAAGGAGCACAAGAACAAGCTGGTGGGCGCGTCCGACCTGGACTGCTTCAACGCCTACCTGATGAAGAACTCCTCGGCGGCCAACCCGATCGCCGTGCCGGCGGCGAACCGGATCACCGTCGTCAAGTAACACCGCGTGCGGTACCCCCGAAGGGGCGGTGGGCCATCGGCCCGCCGCCCCTTCGGCTTTCCCCCGTTCCGCAGGGGTCAGAGGCTTGCCAGGAACGTCCCGACGGCCGCGTGGAATCCCTCCGGGTCCGTGAACGGGACGAAGTGGTCGCCGTCGAGGGGTGCGTACGAGGTCTTCGGCCGCCGGGCGACCATCGTGTCGGCCACGGTCTGCGTGAGCGCCTGGCTGCGGGTGCCGTGGACCAGCAGGGCCGGGCAGGTGCTCGCGAGCCAGGTGTCCCAGTGGTCGCCGTCGCACGCCCGGATGGAGTCGAGCATGTCCTGGGGGTGGTAGGCCAGGCGCCAGCCGCTGCCGTCCGGGAGGGGGCGGATCCCGTCGGCGATGAAGGGTGCGGCGGCCGGTCCGGCGGCGGCGAGGAGTTCCTCGCGGGTGGGGGCGCTGTAGGGGAGGCCGTCGAGGAAGTCGAACCAGTTCGGCCCCGTGGGGATGCGGATGTCGACGGTGGCGTCCACGCCGATGAGCGCGGAGATCCGCTCGGGGTGGGCGGCGGCCAGGTGGTAGGCGTTGAGCCCGCCGAGGGAGTAGCCGAGGAGCGCCACGGGGGCGTCGAGGCCCAGGTGGTCGAGGAGGGCGACGGCGTCGCGGACGTAGCCCTCGCGGCGGTAGTCGGGCGCCCGGCCGGACTCGCCGTGGCCGCGCTGGTCGGGGGCGATGACCCGCCATCCGTCGCCGAGGGCGGCGGCGAGGCCCGTGAAGGCGAGGGCTTCGGACATGCCGCCGTGCAGGGCGAGGAGCGGGCGGCCGGGTCCGCCGAAGTCCAGGTAGGAGAGGGTCCGGTCGTCGATCTTCAGCTCGTGGCGCATGTCTCGTGCCTCCCGTGGGCCCGTGGATCTTCCGATGGCTCCACCTTGCCAGGACTTGGGCAAGCGCGCAATACGATTGTGTAGCGCGCTTGCCCAAAACCTCGCGCGGATACGATCCCGGCATGGGAAATCGCGAGGACCTGCTGGCCGGAGCGCGCCGCTGCCTGGAGGAGAAGGGGTACCTGCGCACGACCGTGCGCGACATCGCCTCGGCGGCGCAGGTGAGCATGGCCGCGATCGGCTACCACTTCGGATCGCGGGAGGCGCTGCTCAACCAGGCGCTCTTCGCCGCCATGGACGAGTGGGCCGCCGGGTCCGGCCGGCTCGCCGGGCAGGGTGACACCGCCGCGCAGCGGTACGCGGACACCTGGGACCGCAAGATCCAGGACTTCGCCGACATGCGCTGGCTCTGGACCGCCAACGTCGAGGCCTTCGTGCACGCGCAGTCCTCGCCCGAGCTGCTCGCGATCCTGGCCGAGGAGCAGCGCAAGGCCCGGCCCATGGTGGCGGCCCAGCTGCGCGGGGTCCCCGGGGACGCGGTCGCCGAGGAGGACGTACGGGGCCTCGGGTCGGTGCACCTCGCGCTGCTGAGCGGGGTGATGGTCCAGTGCCTGACCGATCCGGAGGGTGCGCCGAACGGCCGGGAGATCGTCCAGGGGCTGCGCGCGATGGTGGAGCTGCTCGAAGGCTGAGGCCGAGGTCGAGCCTGCGGGGGCGCCGCCGGTACCGGCCCCTGTCGACGGGTACCCATCTTGAGGTGTCCACGCCATAATCCGGTCCCATCACCGGGTCGGCAAAGGGGCGGGCATGGGCGTGGGCACGGGCATGGGCACAGGCAGCGGCGTGTACGGCGGCGAGGGCATGGGCAGACGGGCCTTCCTGGCCGGGGCGCTGGCCGCGGGCACGGCCCTGGGACTGGGCATCGCGGGAACCGCCTCGGCGGCGGCCCTCGGCACCCAGGACTGGATGGCCGGACTCGGGGACTCCACCGCCCTCCAGCGGATGACCATCCCCGGCACGCACGACTCCGGCGCCACCAAGGGCGGCCTCTACGTCGCCTGCCAGAACACCTCGATCGCCCAGCAGCTCGACTCCGGCATCCGCTTCCTCGACGTCCGCTGCCGGGTCACGGGCGGCTCCTTCGCCATCCACCACGCGGCGTTCTTCCAGGACCTGATGTTCGGGGACGTGCTCGTGGCCTGCCAGAACTTCCTCACCGCGCACCCCTCCGAGACCGTCCTGATGCGCCTCAAGCAGGAATACTCCACCGACAGCGACGCCACCTTCCGCGCTGTCTTCGACGACTACCTCGACCGCCGCGGCTGGCGCCCGCTGTTCCGGATCGCCGACACCCTGCCCCCGCTCGGCCAGGCCCGCGGCAAGGTGCTCCTGCTCGCCGACAACGGCGGCCTGCCCGGCCTGCGCTACGGCGACGGCAACGTCTTCGACATCCAGGACGACTGGAACGCCGAGCCCTTCGCCAAGCGCGGCAAGATCGAGAACCACTTCCGCAAGGCCGTCCAGCAGCCCGGCAAGCTCTTCGTCAACTACGTCAGCACCTCGGCCTACATGCCGCCGCGCTGGAACTCCGACCGCCTCAACCCGCAGGTGCACGGCTTCGTCGACGGCGGGGAGATGACCGGCCGGACCGGGCTCGGCATCGTCCCGCTGGACTTCCCGAACACCCGCTCCGGCCTGGTCGCCTCACTGATCCGGCACAACTGACGGATCGGCGGGCGGCGGGGTGGGCGCCCCCGGGATGCGGAGCACCGCCTCTGTGCCCGGGCCGCCGTCGGCCGCCGCCCGCAGCTCGGCGCTGCCGCCCGCGCGGGCCGCCGTACGGGCCACGATCGACAGGCCCAGGCCGCTGCCGGGCAGGGCGCGGGCCGACGGGGACCGCCAGAACCGCTCGAAGACGTGCGGCAGGTCCTCGGCCGGGATGCCCGGCCCGTGGTCCCGTACGGTCAGCTCGCCGGCCCGCAGCGTCACCTCGACCGCGCCGCCCGGCGGGCTGAACTTCACCGCGTTGTCCAGCACGTTGACCACCGCCCGCTCCAGCGCGGCCGCCTCGCCCCGTACGTACCAGGGCGCCAGGTCCGAGTCGAAGCTCAGCTCCGGACCGCGCAGCCGGGCCCGGGACAGCGCGGCCCCGGTGATCTCGTGCAGGGCGACCACCCCGAGCGGGCCGGGCGAGGCCGCGTCCGGCCGGGACAGCTCCTGGAGGTCGCCGATCAGCGAGGCCAGTTCCGTCATCTGCGCCTTGACCGAGGCCAGCAGCTCCCGCCGGTCGTCGGGCGGGATGGCCCGGCCGGTGTCCTCACTGCGCGCCAGCAGCTCGATGTTGGTGCGCAGCGAGGTCAGCGGGGTGCGCAGCTCGTGCCCGGCGTCGGCGATCAGCTGGGCCTGCCGGTCCTGGGAGGAGGCGAGGGCCGCGGTCATGGAGTTGAAGGACCGCGACAGCCGGGCGATCTCGTCGTCGCCCTCGTCGGGGATGCGGACGGTCAGGTCCTCGGTGCGGGCGATGTGCTCGACGGCGCCGGTCAGTTCGTCGACGGGCCGCAGCCCGGTCCGGGCCACCCACAGCCCGGCCGCGCCCGCGCCGACCACGCCGATGCCGGAGACCAGCAGCAGCACCCAGGCCAGCGTGGACAGCGGCTTGTCGACGTCGGCCAGCGGCTTGGCCACGGACAGCGCGGCGAACTGCCGGTTCACCAGGGCGGGCTGGGTGTAGACGCGGACCGGGACGCCGTCGGAGGTGGTCGAGTCGTACAGGACCGGGCCGCGCAGCCGCTGGGCGACCTCCCGGTCGATGGCGGTGGCCTTCAGGGTGTTCTTGCCGTCGACCCAGCAGGTCTTGCCGTCCGGCAGGACGAGCTGCACCTGCGCGCTGAGGTTGTTCGCGGGCCGTTCCGGCAGGGCCTCGCCGGACACGCAGCCACCGAAGGCGTCGAACACCTGGTTGGCCTGGGCGCCCGCGTTGGTGGCGCGCAGCGAGCTGTCCAGCTGGTCGCGGAGCTGGGTGCGCACCATCACCCAGGAGACGGCGGCGACGGCCGCCACGGCCAGCGCCACCGCGACCGTGACCAGCAGGGCCAGCCGGGAGCGCAGCGGGAGCGCGCGGAAGCGGGCGGTCGGGCTCACTCGGGCCCGCTCTCGCCGGCGCGCAGGACGTACCCCACCCCGCGCACGGTGTGGACGAGGCGGGGCTCGCCGCCCGCCTCGGTCTTGCGGCGCAGGTACATCACGTACACGTCCAGGGAGTTGGAGCTGGGCTCGAAGTCGAAGCCCCAGACGGTCTTGAGGATCTGCTCGCGGGTCAGGACCTGGCGCGGGTGCGCGAGGAACATCTCCAGCAGCGTGAACTCGGTACGGGTCAGCTCCACCGGCCGCCCGCTCCGGGTCACCTCGCGGGTCGCGAGGTCCATGCGCAGGTCGCCGAAGGTGAGGGCGTCCTCGTGGCTCTCGCCGCCGGCCCGCGGGGCCGCGTAGGAGCTGCGGCGCAGCAGGGCGCGGACGCGGGCGAACAGCTCGTCGAGCTCGAAGGGCTTGACGAGGTAGTCGTCGGCGCCCGCGTCGAGGCCGGTGACGCGGTCGCCGACGGTGTCGCGGGCGGTCAGCATCAGGACCGGCGTGACGCTGCCGGAGGCGCGCAGCCGGCGGGCCGCGGTCAGCCCGTCCATCCGGGGCATCTGGATGTCCAGGACGATCAGGTCGGGGGAGTACGAGGCCGCCCGGTCGAGGGCGTCGAGCCCGTCGACGGCGGTCTGCACGGCGTACCCCTCGAAGGCGAGGCTGCGGCGCAGGGCCTCGCGTACGGCCGGTTCGTCGTCGACGACGAGGATCCGCGCTTCGCCTTCGGCGGGAATCATGGATGGGTCTCCCAGGGGTGGTGGTCGGCCGTGGCGTCCGACGGGTGACGGCGCTTCCAGCCTCGCACGGACGGGCTAGAACGAGGTGCCGAAGCCGTTGGCGGCGGAGCCGCTGCCGGAGGAGCCGGAGCCGGAGGAGCCCGAACCGCCGGGGCCGCCCTTGCGGAGGGAGTCCAGGTCGGCCTTGACGGTGTTGACCGGGATGGCGAAGCCGAGGCCGACGCTGCCCGCGGCGGAGCTGTCGGAGGACGGGGAGTAGATCGCGGAGGGCATGCCCACGATCTCGCCGTTCATGTTGACCAGGGCGCCGCCGGAGTTGCCGGGGTTGAGGGAGGCGTCGGTCTGCAGGGCCTTGTACGAGGTGGTGTTCGAGCCGGTGTCGCCGTTGAACTCGCGGCCGCCGAAGGAGAAGGGCCAGCCGTCGCCGTCCTGCTGCCGGCCCTGCGGGGACCGCTGCTCGGACTTCGCCACCTTCACCTCGCGGTTCAGCGCCGAGACGATGCCGCTGGTGACGGTGCCGGTGAGGCCGTCGGGGGAGCCGATGGCGACGACCTGGTCGCCGACCTTGACGCTGCCGGAGTCGCCGAGCTTGGCGGGCTTGAGGCCGGTGGCGCCCTGCAGCTTGATCAGGGCCAGGTCCTTGTCGGGATCGGTGCCGACGATCGTGGCCCTGTACTTCTTGCCGTCGCTCATCGTCACCTGGACCTCGGAGGCGCCGCTCACGACGTGGTTGTTGGTGACGATCTCGCCGTCGGCGGTGACGACGATGCCGGAGCCGGTGCCCTGGCCGGACGCGGTGCGGGTGTCGATGCGGACGACCGAGGGGCTGACCTGTTCGGCGACGCCGGAGACGGTGCCGGTGCCCGCGCCGGTGCTCTGCGAGACGTTGGTGCCGTTGACTCCGCCGGAGCCGCCGTTCTGGTGGACCATCAGCTGCTGGACGGCGGCCGCGGTGCCGCCGCCGACCAGGGCCGCGGCGAGCGCGACGGCCGCCAGCAGGGCCACGGGCCGCTTCGCGCGGGGCGCGGGGGCGGCGGCGTGCGCGGGGCCGTCGTGGCGGGCGGCGGGGACGGTCTCGCCGCGGATGACCGGCGGCTGGTGCGCTTCGTGCCAGCCGGGTGCGGCGGGCGGGTACGCGGGCGGCGGCGGGTACGCCCCCGCCGCGGCGTCCTGCGCCAGCCGGTCACGCCCGCGCTGCCAGTCCTCGCCGAAGGGCGCGTGCGGAGTGGGGCGGTCCTGGGGGTACTCGCCTTCGCGGCGGAAGCTGTCGGTCATGGCTCCGACTCTGCTCGCCGATGATGAGAGCTTCCTGAGCCTGACCTGAGAAGCCCGACAGAACCTTGTATGCCCGTTATAAGGACCGCTGTTGGCGGCACCGCCGCTGCGGGGGCCAGCCCCCGGCCCCCGCTCCTCAAACGCCGGAGGGGCTGAAATGCACTGCTCAGCGGCAGCCGCAGGAGCGGCGGATCACCAGGGCCGACGGGAACTGCTTCAGGCGTTCGCGGCGCGAGCCGGCCACGCGGAGGCCGTCGTCCAGGACGAGGTCCACCGCGGCGCGGGCCATCGCCGGGCGGTCCGAGGCGATCGTGGTCAGCGGCGGGTCCGTGAGGGCCGCCTCCTTCACGTCGTCGAAGCCGGCCACGGCCAGTTCCCCGGGCACGTCGATGCGCAGCTCCCGCGCGGCGCGCAGCACACCGATCGCCTGGTCGTCCGTGGCGCAGAAGATGGCCGTCGGCCGGTCGGGCCGGGCCAGGACCTCCAGGGCGACCTTGTACGCGTCGTAGCGGTTGTACGGGGCCTCGATGAGCCGGCCCTCGACGGAGCGGCCGGACTCCTGCATGGCCCGCCGCCAGCCCTCGACGTGGTCGGCGACCGGGTCGCCGACGGACGGGGTGTTCTCGACGCCGCCGATGCAGGCGACGTACTCGTGTCCGTGCTCCAGCAGGTGGCGGGTGGCGAGCTGGGCGCCGCCGATGTCGTCGGTGACGACGGCGACGTCGTCGATCGCCTCGGGGCGCTCGTGGAGGAGGACCACCCGCGCGTCCCAGGCCTCGATCTCGCTGGCGGCCTGCTCGCTCATGCCCTGGCTGACCAGGATCAGGCCCGACACCCGCATGCCGAGGAAGGCCCGCAGGTAGTGGACCTCGCGCTCGGTGCGGTAGTCGGAGTTGCCGACCAGCACCATCTTCCCGCGCTCGGCGGCGGCCTGTTCGACCGCGTGCGCCATCTCCGCGAAGAACGGCTGACGGGCGTCCGGGACGATCATGCCTATGAGGTCGGTGCGCCGCGACGCCATCGCCTGGGCGACCCGGTCCGGGCGGTAGCCCAGGTCCTTGATCGCGGCGAGGACACGCTCGCGCGTGGCCGGGGCAACCGGCCGGGGTCCGTTGTTGATGACGTAGCTCACGACGGCGGTAGACGTACCCGCAAGTCGTGCCACGTCATCCCGCGTCACCTTGGCCACGCGCGGCAGTCTACGCGGGGTGACCTACCTCTGGGCAGGCCGTCCTGCCGAGTGGACGATCGCGGTCTCCTCCGCCGATCGGGTGACGGCCGCGGACGTCGCCGCGGCCGGCTGCGCGGTCGCCGGCGCGGACGCCTGTGCGGCGGCCTTGGCCTTCGCCTGGGCCGCGGCCTCCGCCGCCGCCCGCTCGACCTTCTCCGGCGTGACGAAGCGGTAGCCGACGTTGCGGACCGTGCCGATCAGCGACTCGTGCTCGGGGCCGAGCTTGGCGCGCAGCCGCCGTACGTGGACGTCCACGGTCCGGGTGCCGCCGAAGTAGTCGTAGCCCCAGACCTCCTGCAGCAGCTGGGCGCGGGTGAAGACCCGGCCCGGGTGCTGCGCGAGGTACTTGAGCAGCTCGAACTCCTTGAAGGTGAGGTCCAGCACCCGGCCCTTGAGCTTGGCCGAGTACGTCGCCTCGTCCACCGACAGGTCGCCGTTGCGGATCTCCATCGGGGAGTCGTCCGAGCCCAGCTGCTGACGGCCGGTGGCCAGCCGCAGCCGCGCCTCGACCTCGGCCGGGCCGGCGGTGTCCAGGAGGACGTCGTCGATGCCCCAGTCGGCGGTGACGGCCGCGAGGCCGCCCTCGGTGACGACGAGGATCAGCGGGCAGCCGGGCCCGGTGGAGCGCAGCAGCTGGCACAGCGACCGCACCTGCGGCAGGTCGCGGCGGCCGTCCACGAGGATGACGTCGGCACCCGGGGTGTCCACGAGGGCCGGGCCCTCGGCCGGCGCCACCCGGACGTTGTGCAGCAGCAGGCCGAGCGCGGGCAGCACCTCGGTGGAGGGCTGCAGCGCGTTGGTGAGCAGCAGGAGTGAGCTCATGACCGACCACCTGCCCGGGTCGGACGGTGCACGGTTCGCTGGTCCATCACGTCGGTTCCTCCTCGGTCCCGTCGAGGACATGCGCGGTACTGCTTCGTACGTCTTGCCCGGCACCCCTGCGGTCCCCGCGCCCTGGGGTCCGCATGGATACCACTGTTCTCGGTTCGTTCAACGCGCTGAAAGCACAAAAGGACCCGGGGGCAACGTTGCCCGGATCCTCTCGCCAAGCAGAATAGCCCACCCGTCCGTGCGTGGCCGAGGCATCTTCGAGATCCCCTCCTGTGGGTTCTGCCACGCCCGCGCCCTGCGTATGCCCCGGTTTCACCGGATCGGCGGCCCGCCGGCCGGTGACGCGGGGTCGCCCGGGCACACACGCGACGCGTTGGTGCACACCGGGGCGGACGGCCGGAGGGGCCATCATGGAGGCCGACGGTAGAGAGCCGACGATAGGAGCTGCAGTGGCAACCGGAACCATCCGCTACTGGGCGGCGGCCAAGGCCGCGGCCAAGACGGCGGAGGAGCCGTACTCGGCGGGCACACTGGCCGAGGCGCTCGACGCCGTGCGGGAGCGCCACCCCGGGGAGCTGACCCGGGTCCTGCTGCGCTGCTCCTTCCTCGTGAACGACGAGCCTGTGGGCAAGCGCCCGCATGATTCCGTCCTGCTGACCGAGGGGGGCACCGTCGAGGTGCTTCCCCCGTTCGCGGGCGGGTGAGCGGGAGCCGATGAGCACGCCTGAAGAACACCAGCACCAGCAGCAGCGCGAACAGCGCGAACAGCAGGAGCAGCACGAGCAGCACGAGCTGCGGCGGCAGCAGTACGCGCAGCACCAGGACCCGTACGGCACCCAGACCTGGCAGTCCGACACCTGGGACACCAGCCACCAGCCGGTGTACCCGGCGCTGGGCGCGGTGCCGGGGCAGCCGGCGGCGCCCGAGGGCTGGTTCCGCGACGAGGCCCCGGCCGCCCAGCCTCCGGCGCAGCCCCAGGCTCCGGCCGGCGGTGCCGGTGCGTCCTGGCCGGACGGTTCCGTGGCCGGGTCCGCCGATTCCTACGCGGCGTCGTACGAGTACCCGGCGGCCGGCGGGCCCGCCCAGCAGCCCGTGGCTCCGGAGGGCTGGTTCCGGGACGAGGTCCCGGCCCAGGCGCCGGCTCCGGCTCCCGTCCAGGACTGGTCGCAGGGCGGCCAGGGCGCGGGGATGCCCGCCTCCGCGGCCGAGCAGACGGCCTACATGCCGCCGTACCCCGGTCCCGAGCAGTTCCAGGCCCCGGCCGAGCAGAGCGCCTACCTGCCGCCGTACCCCGCCCAGGCGCAGCAGCCCGTGGCGCCGGATGGCTGGTTCCGGGACGAGGTCCCGGCCCAGGCGCCGGCTCCCGCCCAGGACTGGTCGCAGGGCGGCCAAGGCGTGGAGATGCCCGCCTCCGCCGCCGAGCAGACGGCCTACATGCCGCCGTACCCCGGTCCCGAGCAGTCCCAGGCCCCGGCCGACGAGACGGCCTACCTTCCGCCGGTGCCCGGCGCCGCGCAGTCGTCGGCCCCGGCCGACGAGACGGCCTACCTCCCGCCGGTGCCCGCCCCCGCTCAGGACGGGGCCGCCGCCGAGCAGACCGCCTATCTGCCGCCCCAGGCGGCTGCCGCCCCGGCCGAGGACGGCGCCGAAGCGGTGGAGGTCACCGCCTGGTCCCCGCCCACCCTCGCCGGGAACACCGTGCGCGCCGTCGACCCGGCCCAGGCCCGCGCCGAAGGCCGGTCGCCGATCATCGACCCCGGCCCGCAGTCGGCCATACTGACCGCCGCCCTCGGCCTGCTGCTCGCCGTGGCCGCCGCCCTCGGGCAGTACGCCCTGCTCGTGCCGCTGATCGCCCTGCAGGGGCTCACCGCGGCCGGCTGGTTCCGCCTCAACGGCATGTGGCCGGCCCGCCAGGGCATCGCCCTCGCCTTCGCCGGGGCCCTGGTCGCCGACGTGGCCGTGCTCGCGGTGGACCGTACGTACGGCCCCGGCGCGATCGTCGGCACCCTCGGCGCCTGGGTGCTGATCACCCTCTTCCTCCAGCTGCGCAGCCGCGCCGAGCCCGACGAGCGGATGTACGGGCTGATGGCCTCGGTGGCCTCGGCCGCCCTCGCCATCGTCTGCGCCGGCTACCTGGCCGCCGGTTCCGCCGCGGTCACGGTCGGTGCGGCCGCCGTGGCGGTCGCCGTGTTCGCCCGTGCGCTGCCGCTGCCCACGGCCCCCTCGGTCGGCGTCTCGCTGGCCGCGGCCGCCGGTGCGGGCATCGCGGTCGGCGGGATGACCTCCGTCGGGGTGGGCGGGGCGCTGCTCGGCCTGGTCTGCGGCGTGTGCGCGCTGATCGGGCTGCGGGTGGCGGCGTACGACTACCCGTCGAAGTTCGTGCACATGACGGCCGGTGTCGCGATGCCGCTCGCGGCCGCCGCTCCCGCCGTCTACCTGATCGGGCGGGTGGTGGGCTGACGTTCCGCTGACGGGCGCACATGGTCCACTAGATCGCTCGTACCGACTAGTAGGGGGAGGGCACGTGCGTGCTCTGCGGATCGTTGTGATCATCGGAGTGGTGCTGGGGGCGATCTTCGCGGGCCTGGACCGATGGGCCGCCGGTTACGTCGAGAACCAGCTGGCCGACAAGATCCAGGCCCGCCAGGGCCTGGCCGGCAGTTCGGAAGTGGAGATCCGCGGATTCCCCTTCCTGACCCAGGCGTTCAGCCACGAGCTGGACCGGGTCGACCTGAAGCTCAGAGGCGTCGAGGTCGTCGCCGAGGGCCGCAAGACGCGGCTCTCGGAGCTCGACGCGAGCTTCCGCAGCGTGAAGCTGAACAGCGACTACAGCGGCGGCACCGCCGAGCGGGCCGAGGGCTCCGGGCGCATCACGTACGCGGACCTGACCGCGGCCTCGCAGACCGGCGCGACCCTCACCTACGGCGGGGCGCCCGGCAAGGTGAAGGTCAGTGCCGCCGTCGACGTGCTCGGCAAGACCGTGGAGCACAGCGTGGTGTCGACGATCTCCCTCGTGGACGCGCCGGACGGAAAGGGCGGCAAGCTCGTCCGGGTGCGCGCCGACGAGGTGCCCGGCTCGGGCATACCCGGGGTCGAGAAGCTGATCCGCAAGAAGACCGACTTCGAGCGCAATCTGGAGGTCGGCATGCCGGCCGGACTCCACCTCTCGGCCCTGACCTCGGACGAGGCCGGTGTGCACCTCACGCTGGGCGGCTCGAACGTGGTGGTGGCCGGATCGTGAGACAGCGCGGTCCGATCCGCAGAAGGACGGGCCGCAGGGCGGCTCCCGGGGGCGGCGCGGCGGCCGCCCGGGGGTCCCGCATCCCAGAATCCGGACGATCCTGTCTCGGAATATGACACACCGGTGACAGGGCGGCTGATTCGTCCCTACGATCCATGGCTATGAAGCATCAGCAGGCGGACCTCACGAAGCGACGGGCAGTAGACCTGTGTCGCGTCGCCGCCATGCTCTGTCGATCCATGTGACCTGTGAGCGCATCCGCTCCATCAGCCGGACGACGGCCCCACGGCCCTTCCCGCGTGACCGCACCCGCCTCCTGATCACCTGACGCCTCCCCGCTCAGGCTCCGGAGCGCACCCGCAGGCACGCAGTACGCGTCACCCCGCACCGCCCCGCCGCACACTGCCCCGGAGGAGAACATCATGAGCCGCAGCGACGTCCTCGTAGACGCCGACTGGGTCGAGGCCCACCTGAACGACGCGAACGTCGTCGTCGTCGAGGTGGACGAGGACACGTCCGCCTACGACAAGAACCACATCAAGAACGCCGTCCGGATCGACTGGAAGCAGGACCTCCAGGACCCGGTCCGCCGTGACTTCGTGGACCAGGAGGGCTTCGAGAAGCTCCTCTCCGCCAAGGGCATCTCCAACGACGACACCGTCGTCCTCTACGGCGGCAACAACAACTGGTTCGCGTCCTACGCCTTCTGGTACTTCAAGCTCTACGGCCACCAGGACGTGAAGCTCCTCGACGGCGGCCGCAAGAAGTGGGAGCTCGACTCCCGCGACCTGGTCGACGGCAAGGACGTCCCGAGCCGCCCGGCCACCGAGTACAAGGCCAAGGCCCAGGACACCTCCATCCGCGCCTTCCGCGACGACGTCGTGGCCGCGATCGGCAACCTGAACCTGGTCGACGTCCGCTCGCCCGACGAGTTCTCGGGCAAGCTGCTCGCCCCCGCGCACCTCCCGCAGGAGCAGTCGCAGCGCCCCGGCCACGTGCCGAGCGCCCGCAACATCCCGTGGTCGAAGAACGCCAACGACGACGGCACCTTCAAGTCCGACGAGGAGCTCAAGGCCCTCTACGAGGCCGAGGGCGTCGACCTGTCGAAGGACACCATCGCCTACTGCCGCATCGGTGAGCGCTCCGCGCTCACGTGGCTCGTGCTCCACCAGATCCTGGGCCAGACGAACGTCAAGAACTACGACGGCTCCTGGACCGAGTACGGCTCGCTCGTCGGCGTGCCGATCGAGCTCGGCCCCAACAAGTAAATCCCGGGCACGCGACGCCCCGTAGTACGACGTACGACCTCTCTAGGACAGGACAGAGAACATGTGTGGAGCACAGATCGGCGGGCCCGACCTCGCGACCCTCAAGCCCGGTGAGACCGCGATCCAGGGCCAGGTGACCAAGGGTGGCGAGCCCGTCAGCGGTTACGTGCGGCTGCTGGACGGCGGCGGCGAGTTCACCGCCGAGGTCCCGACCTCGGCGACCGGACAGTTCCGCTTCTACGCGGCTCCCGGCACCTGGACGCTGCGGGCGCTCGTCCCGGGTGCCCAGGCGGACCGCGCCGTCGTGGTCGCCGAGGCCGGTGGCGTGACGGACGTGGCGATCGCGGTCTGAGCACCGCACGTGTGATCGCTCGATAGATCGGCCGGAGGGCCGCACCCCAGGGGGTTGGACGCCACTGGACGGGGTGCGGCCCTTCGTGCCGTCCGCCTTGTGTTCGCGGGCGGCCGCTCTACGCTGGAGTCATGTACGCCCGGCGCCGGCGCACCTATTTCCTGCTCATGGGCGGATGCCTGGTCCTCTTCGTCTCCGCCTGGACCTTCGTGCGCCTGCTGTCGGTCGAGGCCGCGGTGGCGCTGTGCGTGGTCGCCATGGTCATCCCGCCGGTGGCCGCGATGATCGCGAACCGGCGCGGCCCGGACGACCGCTGGTGGGACGACCCCTCGGGTGATCCGAAGTCCGACGAGTGGTGGGACGAACTGGACGGCAAACGCCGCCACGAGGACTGACGCGGCCGTCAGATACAAGAATGTAATAAGCCGTCATACAACTGCGCCCCTCCCGGTCTGGTCATGGGTTACGCACGGGTATTCGATCTGTGCCTCCAGTCCTGTGGGGGACCCTCTTGGAACACGAACAGACCACCCCTGAGCAGCGGAATGCGGGGGAGGTCGGGGCAGATCCGCACGTTCCGGATGCTCCGGAATCCTCGGACGCCCCGGGTGCACCGGTCGCTCCGGCCCCGCGGCCCCGCCGGGGCCGGGGCCGTACGGCGATCCTGATCGCGGGCGCGGCCGTGCTCGGCGTGCTCGCCGGGACGGTCACCGGCTACGCCGTCCAGTACCACCGCGAGCCCACGCCCCTGGTGCCGCTGGCCCAGCAGGACGTGAAGGGCCCGAAGCCGCTGGCGATCAACGAGACGACGACCCTGCGCTCGATCAACGCGAACCGCTGGCACAAGGCGGACGAGGACCTCGTCAAGAAGCTGGTGGAGGTCCCCGGCGGCGCCCAGGACGTCTTCTCGGGCCCGCAGTCCCCGGACGAGTTCTCCATCGATCACTTCGAGGACCCGTCCGGTGGGGTCGGCGGCATCATCGCCGACGGCGTCAGGCGGATCGCCGCCGTCCACTGGTCCGTGGGCGACCGGGACTTCGTCGAGATCACCCTGCTCCAGTTCCAGAACCGCAAGGGGGCCGAAGCCTTCCAGTCGGGTGCGAACCGCTACATGCCGACGAAAAAGTACGCGGGCAACAACGGCCGGGAGGTTCCGGGCGTTCCCGAGGACTTCGGCCAGTTGTGGATCGACTCCGAAGCCGACGAGAAGCCCGGCTACCACCCGCTCCGCGCGGGCACCGCGATCGTTCGCCGCGGCGACATCGTCATGCACCTCAGGTACATGAACAACCGCGGCAAGGTCGACGAGAACGCCGTCGCCGAGCTGGCCAAGCGACAGATGGAGCGGCTGTGAGCGAGCGGCAGAACCCGACCGACGCCGAGGGCGGCGCGCCCGAGCCGGCCGTGCCCGCAGAGCAGTCCGCACCGGAGCCCGTGGCGCCCGAGGCAGCGGCGCCGGAGGCCGTCGCGCCGGAGCCCGTGGCGGCGGAGCCGGTCGCACCCGAGGCCGTCGTGGCCGAGCCCGTCGTAGCCCCGGCCGTCGTGGCCGAGGCCGTGGTGCCCGAGCCCGTCGTGGCCGCGCCCCTCCAGGAGGCCGCGCCCGCGCGCACGGCGAACCGCAAGGCCGTCCGGCTGGTGGCGGCCGCAGTGGGCGCCGTCGTCCTCGCGGGCGGCGGCCTGTGGGCCGTGGCCGCACTCGGCGATGCCGACCGGACCGCGCCCACGCGCTACTGGCTGGCCGCGGACGCGCCCGTCGCCGGCCCGGCCGAGGCGCCGTCCGTACCGGGCAACGAACTCCAGGACAAGCTGCTGCCGGTCCCCAAGAAGTACTGGCCCGGCCCCGACATCGACGCCGAGGGCAACAACTACTTCATCTCGGGCGAGCGGGCGCTGCAGATCGCCAAGGAGGACCACACGGGTCTCTCCGGCGCCGAGCGTGCCGAGCGCGACAAGGCCCTCGACGGCCTGAAGCTCAAGGGGGTGGCCGGACGCAGCTACGCCACGCGCCACGGCGCCGGTGCGTCGGTGGTCGAGATCCAGCTCACGCAGGCGGATCCCCAGCAGCTCGCCCAGTTCGGCGAGTTCGCCAAGAAGATCGTCTCGCTCGTCGACGCCGACGGGAAGGCGCCCAAGGTGGACGGCTTCCCGGACGCCAAGTGCATGCTGAGCCCCCTCGTCCGGGAGAAGGACGAGAAGATCGACGCCCTCGACTGCCTGGCCGTCCAGGGCGACGTGATGGTGAGCTTCCGGGTGTACGGGTCCGGGGACTTCCTGCCCAATGACGCAGCGGCCCTGTTCAAGGAACAGCTGAACCACCTCAAGTCCCCCGGAGAGTCCGCGTGAGCGAGCAGAACACCATCGACGCGACCGCCGGGGACGAGGCCTCGGCCCCGGCGGTCGAGGACGCGCCGGCGCCCGGCCCCTGGGCGGCCCCGGAGGCCCCGCCCAAGGACCGGCGCCGGCTGTTCGCCGCCCTGCGGTGGACCGCCGCCGTCGCCGTCTTCGCCGTCGTCGGCGCGGGCGTCGCGTACGGGATCACCCGGTCCGAGCGCACCGACATCCCCGGCCTGTCCACCGAGAGCGACGGCCGCTGGACGTTCCCGGCGCTCTCCAGGCCCGCGCTGCCCGCGGGCGCCCCCGTGCCCCAGGGCCCGGACAACAAGGACGAGACGCACTACGCGGTGCTCTCCGGCCTGCTCCTGCCCGCCCCCGAGGGCGCGAAGACCGACGACGCGTTCAAGGTGGACAAGAGCGGGGCGGTGTCGGTCGACGCCTTCCTGGAGGAGTACACCCCCGAGGCCCGCGAGAAGCTGAAGCAGCAGCTCGAATGGGACGGGCTGCGCCAGATCACCGGCCGCGGCTGGACCATGGCGGACGGCACGCGCACCCACGTGTACCTGCTGCGCTTCCACGCGTCGGGCTTCGTGGACGCCTTCAAGGGCTGCACGTTCAACGCGCCGCTGGACGGCGTCTCGGCCCTGGATCTGGACGACGTCTGGAACAAGGCCAAGAACACGCAGGCCAGCACCCTCCCGCTGGGATTCCCGGGGTCGGGCGTGATCGGCGAGCGCGAGGTCACCGTGTACCAGGAGGTCCCGCCCGTCCTCGGCGACGAGCAGACCAAGCTCGGCTGCCTCCAGGCGGGTGACGTCCTGGGCATGGTCGTCCAGACCCGCAAGGGCGAGGTGGCCCCCGTCCCCTTCCACCAGACCGTGCTGCTGCAGGGCCAGCTCCTGAGCTGACCACCGGGGCCGCCGGACCCCGCGGCCCGGCCCCGGCCGACCGCCGGGGCGACCGGTACGGCCCACCTCACACCGTGTGCCGGTCCCCGGGCCAGTAGGCTTGGGGACCGGCCCCGTACAGCCCCGAAACGATTCCGAGGAGCACCCCGTGCTTGAGGCAGTCTTCACCTCCCTGCTGGTCCTGGTCTGCGTCGGCGTCATGGCCTTCACCGGCCTGGCCGTCAAGAAGCTGTACCAGGGTCAGCGCTGAGCGTCGGCTCGGCAGACCGCCCCGGAACCCCTCCCACAGATCGCCTGAGCAGCCATTCATGATCCAGATCCCGTCCGACCTGAACCCGGGCCTCGTCCCCCTCGCCTTCCTCCTCGGCAACTGGGAGGGTGCGGGAGTCTTCGACTTCCCCGGTGAGGAGAAGTGCAACTTCGGCCAGGAGGTCGTCTTCAGCCACGACGGCCGGGACTTCCTGGAGTACACCTCCCACACCTGGGTCCTCGACGCCGAGGGCAACAAGGTGCGGCCGCTGGAGTCCGAGTCCGGTTACTGGCGCATCGACAAGGACCGCAAGGTCGAGATCGTCATGGTCCGCGACCAGGGCGTCGTCGAGGTCTGGTACGGCGAGCTCGCCGACCAGAAGCCGCAGATCGACCTGGCCACCGACGCCGTCGCCCGCACCGCGGCCTCCGGCCCGTACAGCGGCGGCAAGCGGCTCTACGGCTACGTGAAGAGCGACCTCATGTGGGTCGGCGAGAAGGCCACCCCCGACGTCGAGCTGCGTCCGTACATGTCGGCCCAGCTGAAGAAGGTCGTCACGCCCGAGGAGGTCGCCGAGATGGCGCGCAACCTCCCCGACATGCCCGACGACGGCATCGCCTTCTTCCGCTGAGCGCGCGCTGAGCGCGCGCTGAGCGCGGCGTCCACAGGCTGTGCACGAAAGGGGACCGCGGGCTCGCCCGCGGTCCCCTTCGCACACATACACTGGCGGGGTGGTGAGCACCGAGAGCACCGATGGAACCCCAGGCCTTGACTGGAAGAGCGACCTGCGGCAGCGCGGATACCGGCTGACACCGCAGCGCCAGCTCGTGCTGGAAGCGGTCGACGCCCTGGAGCACGCGACTCCGGACGAGATCCTCGTGGAGGTGCGCAAGACCGCCTCCGGGGTCAACATCTCCACGGTCTACCGGACCCTGGAGCTCCTGGAGGAGCTCAAGCTGGTCTCCCACGCCCACCTCGGGCACGGGGCCCCCACCTACCACCTCGCCGACCGGCACCACCACATCCACCTGGTCTGCCGCGACTGCGGCGACGTCATCGAAGCGGACGTGGACATCGCCGCCGAGTTCACCGCGAAGCTCCGTACCACCTTCGGTTTCGACACCGACATGAAGCACTTCGCGATCTTCGGCCTGTGCAAGAAGTGCGCGGCCCGACAGCGTGCTGCCCAGGCGTAGCAGGGTCGTACGCTTGGTCCCATGACCAGCAGCCCCTTGCTCCATCTCCCCGGCGCCGTGCAGGCCGAAGGCCGCGACGAGGGCGTCGCCGCCCACTACGGCGAGCTGTACGGCGAACAGCGCGCCCTCGCGGACGGGCGCGGCTTCGTCGACCTCTCGCACCGCGGGGTCGTCACCGTCACCGGGCCGGAGCGGCTGAGCTGGCTGCACCTGCTCATCACCCAGCACGTGACCGGGCTGCAGGCCGGGCAGGCCACCGAAGCGCTGATCCTCTCCGCGAACGGCCACATCGAGCACGCGCTCTACCTCGTCGACGACGGCGAGACCACGTGGGCGCACGTGGAGCCGGGCACCCAGGGCGAGCTGATCGCCTACCTGGAGTCCATGAAGTTCTTCTACCGCGTCGAAGTCGCCGACCGCACCGAGGAGTTCGCGGTCGTGCACCTGCCGGCCGGCTCCATCGCCGAGGTCGCCAAGGAGCTCGTCGTACGGGAGACCGCGCACGGCCGCGACGTCTTCCTGCCCCGCGCCGAGCTGGAGTCCTTCGCCGCCTCGCACGGCCCGGCCGCGGGCCTCCTCGCCTACGAGGCCCTGCGCGTCGAGGCGCACCGGCCGCGCCTCGGTCTGGAGACCGACCACCGGACCATCCCGCACGAGCTGGGCTGGATCGGCACCGCCGTGCACCTGCAGAAGGGCTGCTACCGCGGGCAGGAGACGGTGGCCCGCGTCCACAACCTG
The DNA here is from genome assembly GCF_044747975.1 of Streptomyces sp. NPDC090045. Lineage (NCBI taxonomy): Bacteria > Bacillati > Actinomycetota > Actinomycetes > Kitasatosporales > Streptomycetaceae > Streptomyces > Streptomyces sp. NPDC090045. The sequence continues at coordinate 414,450 of NZ_JBIVFA010000005.1, read as the reverse complement.
GGCAAGCCCCCGCGCCGCCTGGTCTTCCTGCACCTGGACGGCTCGGAGGTGCTGCTCCCGGCGCACGGCACCCCGGTCCGGCTCGCCTCGGACGGGGAGGAGGGCCGCCAGCTGGGCTTCGTGACCACCGCCGTCCGCCACCACGAGCTGGGCCCGATCGCCCTCGCGCTGGTCAAGCGGAACGTACCGGTCGACGCCCCGCTGCTGGCCGGGAAGACGGCCGCCGCACAGGAGGTCGTCGTAGCCCCCTGAGGGGCCCGGGGAGCCCGGGGATCAGACGTCGATGACGATGGTGAACGGGCCGTGGTTGGTCAGCGAGACGCGCATGTCCGCGCCGAACCGGCCCGTCGCCACCGTCGCGCCCAGCGCGCGCAGCTGCGCCACGACCTCGTCGACCAGCGGCTCGGCCACCGGACCCGGCGCCGCCGCGTTCCACGTGGGACGGCGGCCCTTGCGGGCGTCGCCGTAGAGCGTGAACTGGGAGATGACCAGCAGCGGCGCGTTCACGTCGCTGCAGGACTTCTCCGCCTCCAGGATCCGCACCGACCACAGCTTGCGGGCCAGCACCGCCGCCTTCTCCGGCGTGTCGTCGTGCGTCACCCCCACCAGCACGCACAGTCCCTCGCCGACGATCTCGCCCACGGTCTCGCCGCCCACGACGACGCTCGCGCCGTCCACCCTCTGCACCACAGCTCGCATACCACCTGTGTACCAGCCGTGCACCCGTCCGGGGCCGATCGGGTGGACTGGGACTGCATCGGGGCCACGGAGAGTGGCACGATGCACGCAGGCGGTGCGGGTGCGCCGCACCGGTCGAGGGGACGGACTCGTTCGTATGAATACTTCTGGTACCTCCGTACCTGCATCACCCGCTTCCATCGCAGCTGCCGCGGTACGACCGCCCGCGCAGCGCACGGCCGAGACGCAGGGGACGCCGACCCCGACCACCGCGCTCGGGCTGCCGGAACTGCGCGCGCTGCGCCGCGACGCGCAGCGCGACGAGGCCGATCTGAGCTATGTCCGCAGACTGCTCCAGGGCCGCATCGACATCCTGCGCGCCGAGCTCGCCCGGCGCAGCGATCCCGAGCTCGCCCGCCGGACCGACCCCGAGGCGCCGGTGGTGGACCGGCTCTCGGTGATCCTCGCCGACGCCCCCTCCAGCCGCAGCGCCTCCGCCCGGCACGTCACGCTCGGCACCCCGCACAGCGAGGAGTACCGGCTGCTGGCGGCGGAGATGCTGGCCGACGTGGAGCTCTCGGACCTGGGGGCCCGCACGGACGGCGAACTGCACGACGGGATGGGGCGGCTGGTGAGGTACGAGCAGCAGGTCTCGCGGCGCCGGCAGCAGCTGCAGCGGACGGTGGACGACTGCAGTGCGGAGATCACCCGGCGGTACCGGGAGGGAGAGGCGCAGGTGGACGACCTGCTGGCGTAGGAAATTCGGGCGACTGGCGCCGGTCGGGCGGTTAGCGTGGCCCGCTATGAGTGCTGACGTCCGGCCGATCGCCGCATCCGAACTCCCCGACTGGCTGCGAACCGTGAACGCCGGGTTCCTGAACACGGCCCGCGTGACCGACGCGGACGTGGCCATGCGGGCCAAGTACAACGATCCCGACCGCACCCAGGGCGCGTTCGACACCGGCACCGGCCGTTGCGTGGCGGCCTTCCGCTCCTTCGCGCAGGAGCTGACCGTGCCCGGCGGGGCGGCCGTCTCCTCCACCGCGATCTCCAATGTGGCCGTGCTGCCCACCCACCGCCGCCAGGGCCTGCTGACCCGGATGATGGCGGCCGAGTTCGCCGCGGCCGGGGCGCGCGGCGACGTGCTGGCGACGCTGATAGCCGCCGAGTACCCGATCTACGGGCGGTACGGGTTCGGGCCCGCGACCTCCCTCGCGGAATGGGAGATCGACGTCCCGCGCACCGGGCTGGACCGGCGGCAGTCGGGGCCCGCGGACGGCGGGAGGATCGAGCTGGTGGACGAGGCCGAGGTCCGGCAGGTCGGCCCGGAGCTGCACGAGCGGCTGCGGGCGCGCACCCACGGCATGACCAACCGCCGCGAGCTCTGGTGGCGCATGGGGACCGGCCTGGAGCAGATCTCGTACCGGCCGTACAAGGAGCAGTTCTTCGCGGTGTACCGCACGGCGGCGGGCGAGGTGGCCGGGCTGGTCGCGTACCGGGCCGACGACCACTGGACGGACGCGAAGGTCCCGCAGAACACCGTGCAGGTCCACGACCTGCTGGCCGCCACCCCGCAGGCGGAGCGGGCGCTGTGGCATTTCCTGTGCTCGATCGACTGGGTGCTGAAGGTCCGCACCGGCTACCGGGCCCCCGACGACCTGGTCCCGCAGCTGCTGCCCGACCCGCGGTCCGCCCGGATCGTCACCTCCGCGGACTCCCTGTGGGTGCGGGTGCTGGACGTCGTACGGGCGCTGCGCGCGCGGACGTACGAGGCGCCCGGGGTGCTCGTTCTGGAGGTCACCGACGGGACGGGACCGGCGGCCGGCCGCTACCGGCTGGACGCGGGCACCGGCGCGTGCGAGCGGACCGAGGAGGCGGCGGACCTGCGGCTGGACGTGTCCGCGCTGGGCTCCCTGTACCTCGGCGACGAGTCCGCGCTGCGGCTGGCCGCGCTCGGCCGGCTGACGGAGGAGCGGCCGGGGGCGGCCGCGCTGGCGGACGCGGTGTTCCGTACGGCCCGCCGGCCGTGGTGCCCGGACATCTTCTGACCCGTAGCGTTCTTCTCGTTCGGAAAACTGAGGACTGAGGTTTTTGACGTCACTTGTGGAGTCCCTGCGTGCGGCCGGCTGTGTCTTCGCGGAGGAGGAGGCGGAGCTGCTGACCGGCGCCGCCCGGGACGACGGCCACCTGGCGCAGCTGCTGGCCCGCCGGGTGGGCGGCGAGCCGCTGGAACACGTGGTGGGCTGGGCGGAGTTCTGCGGTCTGCGCATGGAGGTGGGCGCGGGTGCCTTCGTACCGCGCCGGCGCACCGAGTTCCTGGTGCAGGAGGCGGTGGTGCTGGCCCGGCCCGGGGCGGTGGTGCTGGACCTGTGCTGCGGGGTCGGCGCCCTGGGCGCGGCGGTGGCGGCGCAGGTGCCGGGCGGTGTGGAGCTGCACGCGGCGGACATCGACCCGGCGGCGCTGGCGTACGCGCGGCGCAACGTGGCCCCGTACGGCGGCCGGGTGTGGGAGGGCGATCTGTACGCCGCGCTCCCGGAGTCGCTGAAGGGCCGGGTGGACGTGCTGGTGGTCAACGCCCCGTACGTGCCGACGGAGGAGATCGGCCTGATGCCGTCGGAGGCGCGGGACCACGAGCCGCTGGTCTCGCTGGACGGCGGAGCCGACGGCCTCGACGTCCACCGCCGGGTCGCGGCGGGCGCCGTGCCGTGGCTGGCCCCGGGGGGCCACCTGCTGATCGAGACGAGCGCCCGCCAGTCCCCGTCGACGGCCTCGGCCCTGGCATCGGCGGGGCTCGCGGTCCGGGCTGTCGCCTCGGAGGAGCTGTACGCGACGGTGGCGATCGGCACGGCCTGACCGGCAGCCGCCGGGCGGGTGCCGCCACGGGTGGGAGCTGTTGCAAGCAGCCTGCTTGCAAAAGTTAGCAAGGTGCGGCAGGATCACAGCATGGCATCGCTCAACGTCGGAAACCTCGGCGAGTACCTCCGTGAGCAGCGTCGGCAGGCCCAGCTTTCGCTGCGGCAGCTCGCCGAGGCGGCGGGGGTGTCGAATCCGTACCTGAGCCAGATCGAGCGCGGGCTGCGCAAGCCGAGCGCGGACATCCTCCAGCAGCTGGCCAAGGCGCTGCGGATCTCCGCGGAGACGCTGTACGTGCAGGCCGGGATCCTGGATGAGCGGGACCCGGACGAGGTGGAGACGCGAGCCGTCATCCTCGCCGACCCGAGCATCAACGAGCGGCAGAAGCAGGTGCTGCTCCAGATCTACGAGTCGTTCCGCAAGGAGAACGCGCTCGATGTGCCTGCCGAACCCGACGCGCCCGCCGACGAGATGCCGTCGAAGACGAACCGAAGTTGATCCGGGAGGACCAGCACATGGCCATCGCCGATGACCTGAAGAAGACCCTCACCGACCCCACCCCCCTCTACTTCGCCGCCGGCACGGCCGACCTCGCCGTGCAGCAGGCCAAGAAGGTCCCCGAGCTGATCGAGCAGCTGCGCGCCGAGGCCCCCGCGCGCATCGAGGCCGTGAAGAACACGGACCCGAAGGCCGTGCAGGAGGCGCTCACCGCCAAGGTCGCCGAGGTGTTCGGCGCCATCGACCCGAAGAAGCTCGGGGAGACCGCCCAGGACCTGGCGCTGCGCGGCGTGGGCGTGGCCGCGGAGTACGCGGTGCGCGCCAAGGAGACGTACGACAAGGTCGCCGAGCACGGCGAGCAGGCCGTGCGGACCTGGCGGGGCGAGTTCTCCGAGGAGATCGTCGACATCGCCGTGGCCGTCGAGCCCCAGCCGGAGGCCGCGGCCGAGCCGGCCGCCGGGTCCGAGCCCGTGGCCGAGGCCGCCGCCGAGGAGAAGCCCGCCGCGAAGAAGCCCACCGCGCGCAGGACCTCGGCCAAGAAGGCCGCCGTCACGGCGGACGGCGCGAGCTGAACCGGAACGGCATGAGCGACGACGGGCCGGGCACCCTTCAGGGGCCCGGCCCGTTGAAGTTCGTGAGGGCGCCCGTGCCGGTAGCGTGGAGTCGGGCGGCATCGGAAGTGCGAAGCAGAGGCATGAGAAGGCGGTCGAAGCGATGTTGATGGACGGGTTCGATCGGGGCGTGCTCCCGCTGTTCGGGTACGCCATGCTGTTGCTCGCCGTCGCGGCCTTCGTGTTCGCGCTGCTGGCGCGCGAGGACGCGTACCGGGCGGCCGACAAGCAGACCAAGACCTTCTGGCTGGTCATCCTCGGCATCACCGTCGTGGTGGACGTGTTCCTGGGGATGCTCTTCCTGCAGATCGCCGGTCTCGTCGCGAGCATCGTGTTCTTCGTCGACGTGCGCCCCGCCCTCAAGCAGGTCTCGGGCGGCGGTCGCGGCGGCCGGCGCGGCGGAAGCAGCAGCGACGGCCCGTACGGGCCCTACAACGGCGGGCGGTAGCCCCGGCGGGCGCCGACCCCGCTCCCGGGCTCGCCGGGCTCCCCGCCCGGCGGTACGAGCCCGGTGGTCAGCCCTGCGGTCCGAGCCCGGCGATCAGCCCTCGGCGCGGGAGAGCAGGACCACGGCCACGTCGTCGGTGAGCTCGCCGCCGTTGAGACGGCGGGCCTCGGTGACGGAGGCCTCCAGCAGGGCTTCGCCGCTCAGCCCGCGGTCCAGGTGGCGGTTGATCATCTCGACCATGCCGTCCTGGCCCAGCCGCTCCTTGCCCTCACCGATCCTGCCCTCGATCAGGCCGTCGGTGTAGAGCATCAGGCTCCAGGTGCCGCCGAGCTCGACCTGGCGGCGCGGCCAGCGGGCCCGGGGCAGCAGACCGAGGGCCGGGCCGCTGTTCTCGTACGGGAGCAGTCGCGCGCGGCGGCCCGGCCGGGAGATCAGCGGGGCCGGGTGGCCGGCCAGGCACAGGCCCGCGCGGCGGCCGTCCGGGGCGATGTCGACCGTGCAGAGCGTCGCGAAGATCTCCTCGTGCGGCCGCTCCACCTCCAGCACCTCCTGGAGGGTGGACAGCAGGTCGTCACCGCAGAGGCCGGCCAGCGTCAGGGCACGCCACGCGATGCGGAGCTCGACGCCGAGGGCCGCTTCGTCGGGCCCGTGGCCGCAGACGTCGCCGATCATGGCGTGGACGGTGCCGTCGGGGGTGCGAACGGTGTCGTAGAAGTCGCCGCCGAGGAGGGCCCGGCTGCGGCCTGGGCGGTAACGGGCGGCGAAACGGAGGTCGGAGCCCTCCAGGAGCGGTGTGGGGAGCAGACCGCGTTCGAGGCGGGCGTTCTCCTGGGCGCGCAGTTTCGATTCTGCAAGCTTGTACTGGGCGATGTCGGCCCGTTTTCTCTCCACGGCGTAGCGGATGGCGCGGCTCAGCAGCCGGCCGTCCAGCTCGTCCCGGAAGAGGAAGTCCTGGGCGCCGACGCGGACGGCCTCGGCGGCGCGCTCGGCGTCGTCCTCGCCGGTGAGGACGAGGACGGCGTGCCGGGGCGCGATGCGCAGCACCTGGCGGAGGGCGGCCAGCTGGTCCACGGCGGTGGCCGTGGCGGCGCCGGCGGCTCCCGCCGCCGGTACTCCCGGCATGCGGGCGCTGGCGTCCGGGAGGGACAGGTCGAGGAGGATGCAGTGCACGTCGGGGGTGAGCAGCCGCTCGGCCTCGGTGAGGTTGCGGGCGGTGCGGAGCCGGATGCGGTGGCCGTCGGCGTCGAGGATCTCGGGGACGGTGAGGCCGCCGGCCGGGTCGTCCTCGATAACCAGGAGGGTCAGCGGGATCGTGTGAGGGGTCGCTTGCGGAGCCGCCTGCGGAGTCGCTTGCGCGACGGCGGTGGCGGTGGCGGTTGCGGTGGCGGCGGGCGGTGCGGCGGTGTGCAGAACGCCCTGACCGCCCTCCGTGGCCGGGGTGTCCCTCTGCCGCGGTACGGGTACGGACATCGTCTCCGGTTCCTTCCCTCCCCCCGAGGGTGCGCTCGTCCGGCAGACCCTAGCGGTCCCGGCCCGGCGAGCGGAATGCCGTTCTTCGCCGAGGCCTCCGGCATATGCCGTTATCGCGGGGGAAAAACGTCCTCACTGGATGACAAAGGTCACGGCCGGGGTCGCGATCCGTCCCGCCTAACGAGACGTGCGACACACCCTCTTGGTTGCCTCCCCGCGCCCGACGGCCGCCGGAACCCCTCTGTTTCACCAGGGGCTCCGCACCGGACGCTCCCTCGGATCCCCGCCCGGGCCCCACGCCTCAAACTCCCCCAGCTACCGCTGGGAGGTGCCCCCAGGCGAGGCTGGATTCTCAGCCCGTCCGGCGTTTGAGGACCAGGGTCCGGGGCGGAGCCCCGTTCTCTCGGGCGCGGGCCGGCCCGGGGGCCGGGGCTTAGGCCCGGGGGAACAGTTCGGCTCCCCGTGAGGGGCTACGCGTCGGGGCGGACCACGGCCTTGATCGGCATCGAGCCCGCGCCCGCCATCGTCACGTTGCGGCCGGGGCGCGGGGCGTGGACCATCGCGCCGTCGCCGACGTACATGCCGACGTGGCTCGCGTCGTCGAAGTAGATGATCAGGTCGCCGGGGCGCATGTCCTTGAGCGCGACCTTCGGGAGCAGCCGCAGCTGCTCCTGCGAGGTGCGCGGGATGCCGCGGCCCGCCGCCAGCCAGGCCTGCGAGGTCAGCCCGGAGCAGTCGAACGAGGCCGGGCCCACGGCGCCCCAGCGGTACGGCTTGCCTATCTGCGCCGTGGCGAACTGCACGGCCCGCTTGCCGGCGTCCGTCGCCTTGCCGTTGACGTCCTTCATCGCGCCCGTCGACAGCCACGCCGTCTGCGCCTTGTACTGGGCTTCCTGCTCCAGCTGGATCAGCCGGGCCTTCTCCTCGGCCTCCAGCTTGCTCTCCAGCTCCTCCGCCGCCTTGATCTTCTCCTCGATCTGCTTCTTCGAGTCCTCCTGCTTGACCCGGTTGGCCTCCAGCACCTTCCAGCGGTCACTCGCCTCCTGGGCGTAGCGCTGCAAGTCGCTCTGGGTCCGGCCCAGTTCGGAGAGGAGGTCCGAGGTGGCCTTCTCGCCCTGCCGCAGCCGGCCCGCCCCGTCGAGGAACTGGCTCGGGCTGTCGCTCAGCGCCAGCTGCGCGCCCGGCGGCAGCCCGCCCGAGCGGTACTGGGCGCGGGCGGCCGCGCCCGCACGGCTCTTGAGGGTGGTGATCCGCTCCTGGCCGGCGACGACCAGGTTCGCGATCTCGACGATCTTCTCCGACTGGGTCTTGGTCTCGGCCTCGGCGAGGTTGTAGGCGTCCGTGGCGGTGCCCGCCTGCCGGTAGAGCTCCTCGATGTCCTTGCGGACCTGTTCGAGGGACTTCCCGCCCGGCCCGGTCGGCGGAGCGGCGGGATTCCCGGGAGAGGGAGGTGTGGCGGGCGGAGTGGGCGCGCCCGGCGTGGCAGGCGCAGCCGGCGCGGCCGGTGCCGCGTACGCCATGCCCGTCGCGAGACCCGGCGCGGTCAGTATCGCCATCGCGCACAGCAGCACGAGCGAGCTTGCGCCACGTCGTCGCCTTACGGCCCCCATGGTCCCCCCAGGCACCCGGGTCAGACCTCGTATCAGATCTGACTATTCATCAGTAACTTCCCACTGCCATCGGGATGGTGCCACGAGTCGGTGAATTCCGACACCCTTGTGGATGTCTTTCCGATCTTGTCCGCCCCAACGGACGCCGTGTCCCGCCCCTCACGGACCAACGGCCCGCCCGCACCCCCGGTTCCCCACCGCACCGCATTCACCCCACCGGACGCAACGCCTCCCAGTGCAACGTCAGTTCCCCCTGCCGCCACCGCCCCGGCCCGTCCGCCAGCGGCCAGTCGACGGCCAGCGCCCGCGCCGTGCGGATCCAGCGCTGCCGCGCCCCGTAGGAGGCGTACGGGGCCGCCGCCGCCCACGCCCGGTCGAAGTCGCGCAGGAACGCGTGCACCGGCTCGCCCGGCACGTTCCGGTGGATCAGCGCCTTCGGCAGCCGCTCCGCCAGGTCCGAGGGGCGCTCCAGGGAGCCGAGCCGGGTCGCGAACGTCACCGTGCGCGGCCCCTCCGGGCCCAGTGCCACCCACACGTGCCGCCGCCCGATCTCGTCGCAGGTCCCCTCCACCAGCAGCCCGTCCGGGGCCAGCCGCGCGCACAGCCGCGCCCACACCTCCGCGACCTGCTCCTCGTCGTACTGGCGCAAGACGTTCGCCGCGCGGATCAGCGCCGGGCGCGCCCCGCCGTCCAGCGGAACCTCGAAGCCGCCGTGCCGGAAGCTCAGCCCCTCCTGCTCGTACGGCTTCGCCGCCGCCACCCGCGCCGGCTCGATCTCGATGCCGACCACCCGCACCCGCGGCGCCGCCTCCCGCAGCCGCGCCAGCAGCTCGACCGCGGTCCACGGCGCGGCCCCGTAGCCGAGGTCGACCGCGACCGGCGCCTCCGCGCGCCGCAGCGCGGCCCCGTGCGCGGCCGCGATCCAGCGGTCCATCCGGCGCAACCGGTTCGGATTCGTCGTCCCGCGCGTCACCGAGCCCACGGGGCGGCCGGCGGCGCGACCGGGCGCGCGGCTGGTGGGAGGGGTGGTGCGGGAGGCCATGAGCCGAGGGTAAGGGGAGTGTCCGCGCCGGATGAAAACCCGGCGGTGCCCCGAGAAAAACGGGGAAAGCGCAAGGAAAACCGGAGACCCCGGAATGCGGGGGACCGCCATCCGGGTTGCACTCCTTGCAGGGCGCCTCCCGCGCCCTCGTCGGCATGCCATCCAGTCACGCCGTCGGCCCTGCCGTCCGTCAGTCCGCCCGCCCGCCGTCCGAGCGTTTCGTGCGCGCACCGTCCGAGCCGAGAGGAACTGCTCCCTTGAGCCAGTACGTGTCCCGCCTCGGCGGCAGCCTCAGTGGCCGTCTCGCCGCCGCCCGCGCCACCCGTCACGAGCCGCCGCGCCTGCGCCTGCCGGCCGTCGGCCACCACCGCAAGCCGCGCCGCGTGGCCATGCTCAGCGTGCACACCTCGCCGCTGCACCAGCCCGGCACCGGCGACGCCGGCGGGATGAACGTCTACATCGTCGAGCTGGCCAAGCGGCTCGCCGCGATCAACATCGAGGTCGAGATCTTCACCCGGGCCACCACCGGCGGGCTGCCGCCCGTGGTCGAGCTGGCCCCCGGAGTCCTCGTACGGCACGTGGACGCGGGCCCGTACGAGGGCCTCGCCAAGGAGGAGCTGCCGGCCCAGCTGTGCGCCTTCACCCACGGCGTGATGCAGGCCTGGGCCGGCCACCGCCCCGGCTACTACGACCTCGTCCACTCCCACTACTGGCTCTCCGGCCACGTGGGCTGGCTCGCCGCCGAACGCTGGGGCGTGCCCCTCGTCCACGCCATGCACACCATGGCCAAGGTCAAGAACGCGGCGCTCGCCGAGGGCGACACCCCCGAACCCGCCGCCCGCGTCATCGGCGAGACCCAGATCGTGGCCGCCGCCGACCGGCTCATCGCGAACACCGCCGAGGAGGCCGACGAGCTCGTCCGGCACTACGAGGCCGACCCCGGCAAGGTGGCCGTCGTCCACCCCGGCGTGAACCTCGACCGCTTCACGGTCGGCGACGGCCGGGCCGCCGCCCGCGCCCGCCTCGGCCTGCCGCAGGACGCCGTCATCCCGCTCTTCGCCGGGCGGATCCAGCCGCTGAAGGCCCCCGACATCCTGCTGCGCGCCGTCGCCGTCCTGGTCGACCGGGACCCTTCGCTGCGCCGCCGCCTCTTCGTCCCCGTCGTCGGCGGCCCCAGCGGCAGCGGCCTCGCCAAGCCGGAGGGCCTGCAGAAGCTCGCCGCGAAGCTCGGCATCGCCGACCTCGTGCACTTCCACCCGCCGGTGGCGCAGGACGGGCTCGCGGACTGGTTCCGGGCCGCGTCCGTCCTGGTCATGCCCTCGTACAGCGAGTCCTTCGGGCTCGTCGCGATAGAGGCCCAGGCGGCGGGTACGCCGGTGCTCGCCGCCGAGGTCGGCGGACTGCCCGTCGCCGTCAACGACGGGGTCACGGGGATCCTCGTACCCGGGCACGACCCGGTGGACTACGCGCGGGAGCTGCGGCGCTTCGTGGACGAGCCCGGGCTCGCCGACCGGATGGGCGCCGACGCGGCGCGCCACGCGCAGTTCTTCGGCTGGGACACGGCGGCGAGCGGCACGGCCGACGTCTACACGGCGGCCATGCATGATCACCGCCGTCGCGTACGCTCCCACCATGGCTGACGCTGACACCGCCGCGACCATCGAAAGCGCGCTCAACGGCGCCGAGCTGAGCTGGGAGAGCCCCGCGCCGGGCTCGTACGTCGTCCAGCTCCCCGGCACCCGCAAGCTGAGCACCACCTGCTCGCTCCGGATCGGAAAGCACTCCCTCTCGGTGAACGCCTTCGTGATCCGCCACCCCGACGAGAACGAGGCGGGCGTCCACCGCTGGCTGCTGGAGCGCAACCTCAAGCTGTTCGGGATGGCGTACGCGGTCGACCGCCTCGGCGACATCTACCTGACGGCCAGGCTCCCGCTGTCGGTCGTCACCGCCGAGGAACTGGACCGCCTCCTCGGCACGGTCCTGGAGGCGGCCGACGGCTCCTTCAACACCCTGCTGGAACTGGGCTTCGCGAGCGCGATCCGCCGCGAGTACGAATGGCGCGTCTCCCGCGGCGAACCGACCTTCAACCTGGACGCCTTCAAACACTTGACGCAGCCGTCGTAGTCCAGCCCCGCCGGCGTTTGAGGCGTGGGGGTCCCCCCCCGGACGGAGTCTGGGGGAGGGCCTGGGGCGGAGCCCCAGCAGCGGCGCAGCCGCGTCAGGCCTCGGCGTCGGCCGGCAGAGGCTTGGACCTCGGTGCGGGAGCACCACCGGCCACGGCCGCGCCCACCCCCGCATCACCCTCGGAGAGGTTCCGCATCAGGAGCCAGTACCCCCCCGCCGCCACCGTCCCCAGCACACCCGTCGCCCCCCAGAGCCAATCCGCCCCGTACCGGTCGATCACGAAGCCCGCCATCAGCGGCGCCACCAGCGAGGCCACCGCCCAGGACAGGTTGTAGACCCCCTGGTACCGGCCGCGCCCGTGCACCGGCGACAGCCGCACGACCAGGCCCATCTGGGTCGGCGAGTTCACGATCTCCGCCAGCGTCCACACGCACACCGTCAGCGCGTACGCCCACACCGGCCCGGCGAAGGCCGTCAGCGCGAACCCGTACCCGGCCAGCAGCGCCGAGACCACCAGCAGCTTCTGCGGGTCGCGGCGCTCGATGAACGCCGTGACCGGTATCTGCAGCAGCACGATCAGCAGCCCGTTCACGGCGATGACCAGCCCGTAGTCGCCGGGGGAGAACCCGGCGGCGCCCATCGCGACCGGCAGGCCCACCGAGCCCTGCGTGAAGATCAGCGAGATCAGGAACGACAGCCCGACCACGCTCATGAACCGCCCGTCCCGCAGCACGCTCCCGAGCCCGATCGCCGGTTCCGCCCCGGTCGCGCCCCCGGCCGTCTTGCCGGTGCCGGCGGGCGAGCCGGGCCCGCCTTCGGGCCGGGACTCGGGCAGCTTCACGTACACGAGCACCGCGCACGTCAGCGTCAGCGCCGCCTCGCCCAGGAAGCCGGCCAGGTAGCTGTACTCCGCTATCACCCCCGCCGCCGTGGCGCTGACGGCGAAGCCGAGGTTGATGGCCCAGTAGTTGAGCGCGAAGGCCCGTACGCGGTCCTCCGGGCGGACGATGTCCGCCATCATCGCCGCGACCGCCGGCCGGGACGCGTTCGAGGTCATGCCGACGAGCATGGCCACCGCGGCGATCGCCGCCGGGTGCTCCATGAAGCCGAGCAGTGCCACCGAGAACGCGGTGGAGGCCTGGGCCGCCAGCAGCGTGGGGCGCCGCCCCAGCCGGTCGGTCATCACGCCCGCGACGAGCGAGGAGACGACACCGCCGAGGCCGTGGAGGGCGACCACGAGTCCCGCGAAGGAGGCCGAATAGCCCCGGTCCAGGGTCAGGTACAAGGTCATGAAGGTGGCGACGAAGGCCCCGAGCCGGTTGACCAGCGTGCTCGTCCAGAGCCACCAGAACGCGCGGGGCAGACCCGAGACGCTCTCCCGGGCGGCCCGTCTCAGACTGGCAGCGGACATAAGGAATCCCCCCGGAGGTGTAAGCGTCACTTGAGCAGTGGGCACATTACGAGTGACGGGCCCCCGGGCGCCACTGGATTGACGCGCGACGTCAATCGGCAGGACCCCGCCTCGCGCGCGAGCGCCCCCGCCCGTCCATTAGGCTCGTACGCATGGCCGACGCACCGTACAAGCTGATCCTCCTCCGCCACGGCGAGAGCGACTGGAACGCGAAGAACCTGTTCACCGGCTGGGTGGACGTCAACCTCACCGAGAAGGGCGAGAAGGAGGCGGTCCGCGGCGGTGAGCTGCTGAAGGACGCCGGCCTGCTGCCCGATGTCCTGCACACCTCCCTGCAGAAGCGCGCGATCCGCACCGCGCAGCTCGCCCTCGAGGCGGCGGACCGCCACTGGATCCCGGTGCACCGCTCCTGGCGCCTGAACGAGCGCCACTACGGTGCGCTCCAGGGCAAGGACAAGGCGCAGACCCTCGCCGAGTTCGGCGAGGAGCAGTTCATGCTGTGGCGCCGCTCGTACGACACCCCGCCGCCGGTCCTCGAGGACGGTACGGAGTTCTCGCAGTCCGAGGACCCGCGCTACGCGTCGATCCCGAACGAGCTGCGTCCGCGCACCGAGTGCCTCAAGGACGTCGTCGAGCGCATGCTGCCGTACTGGTACGACGGCATCGTCCCGGACCTGCTGGCCGGCCGCACGGTGCTGGTCGCCGCGCACGGCAACTCCCTGCGCGGTCTGGTCAAGCACCTCGACGGCATCTCGGACGCCGACATCACGGGCCTGAACATCCCGACCGGCATCCCGCTCGTCTACGAGCTGGACGCCGACTTCAAGCCCCTCAAGCCGGGCGGCACCTACCTCGACCCGGACGCGGCCGCGGCCGCCATCGAGGCCGTCAAGAACCAGGGCAAGAAGAAGTAAGTTTGTGATCATGCCTCCCACCTGCGCATATGGCGCCGGTGGGAGGCATTCTCATGCCCCGGGTCCACCCTGGGCCCGCGCCGTGCCAGAGCGGCGGCTGACCGAAGTGCGTGCGCGGAGCAGGGCCCTGCCCGGAGATTCCGGGCAGGGCCCTCGTGCTGACCCGGCGGCGTGACGGCCGCCGTGGCCGGTTGTTGAGGTTGTCGAGGAGCGAGAGCAGCGGGTTGTCGGCGGCCTGGGCGGGCGCACCGCCGAGGACAGGACGGCGCCGGCGAGAGCGCCGACGAGCGAGGTTCGATTCAGCCTCATGCGCGGGGAACGCCCCGCCCGTCCCCCCCGGTTACCTCCCCACCCCACCGGTCCCCCGTTCAGCCCCGCCCGCCCCCCCCGTCCGGCCGGACCCGCCCCCAGCACGGATGCGTAGAAGTGGCGCAGGGCGTGCATGCCGTGCTCCCGCGCGGTGGCGTGCTCGCGGCTCCTGGTCAGGGGCTTTCGTGCTGCTCGGTCACTCGTTGTCGTAGTAGCCGAAGATGTCGACGATCAGGTCGGCGCGGTCCCAGCCCTGGTTCCAGAAGTCGACGATGCCGAAGTCACCGGCGCGCGCCTGAACCAGGTTGGCGACGGTCTTGCCCGCCGTCCAGTTCAGGGTGGAGGACAGCGGACGTGCCGGGGAGCCGGCGGTCCCGTTGGTGTAGTCGCCGGTGGAGTTGTAGTCCGGTGCGACCGAGAGGAAGCCCGCGCCGCGCGTGTTGGTGACCGTGGTGTTCAGCACCCAGGCCTCCTGCTCCACCGAGAAGGCCTGCCAGAGGTACTCGCGGGCGGGCCACGGCCCCTTGGACCAGCTCTCGCGCGTGTCGATCTGCCGGACGGGCGCGACCGGTACGTAGGCGCCGGCGCTCGTGGTGCCGTACGTGCCGACCAGCTCCACGATGACGTCGGACGGGGCCCAGGCGCCGTTGCGGACGGTGATCTCGCCGTTCTTGCCGACGGGCACGATCACCGAGTTGGCGACGGTCTGGCCGGCGGTGAAGTTCACGTTCGACGTGGCCGGCGCCGCCTGCCCGGCCGGGTGGACGGTCAGGTGACCGGCCTCCTGCGGGTTGGTGACCGTCACGTTCAGCGCGACGGCGGTGGCGCCCGGTTGGGCCACCTTGACCGTGAAGGACCCCTGGCCGGCGACCGGACCGGGCTGCGTGCCGGTCCCGTTGCGGGTGTCGACGACCCGGGCCGGCGCCTGCGGGGTGTACCCGCTGGCCTCCTGCTGGCCGAAGTAGCCGGTGACGTCCGCGATCAGATCGACCGGCTCCCAGCCGCCGTTGTACAGCTCGACGTAGCCGTCCGCGCCGACCTGCGCGATCACCAGGTTCGGGACGGTCTGACCGGCCTCGAAGTTGATGTTCGATGCGGTCGGCCGCGTGTTGCCGGAGCCGAAGACGCTGACGTGCCCGGCACTGGTGGTGTTGGCCGCGGTCACGTTGAGCGCGACGGCGGTGACCCCGGTGGGGATGCCGCCGTTCCCCGCGATCTTCACGCGGGTCGACGAGTACCCGTTGACCTTGCCCTTGACGGTGCCCGTGCCGCTACGGGTGTCCAGCAGGCGGGTGGGACCGTACGGGGTGAACTCCGAGCCCGCCGTCTTGACCCGGACCTCCTTGGTGTCACTCGTTCCGAGTGCCGGATCGACGACCGTGGCCTTGATCGTGTACTCGCCGAGCTCCTTGTAGGCGTGCTTGGTCCGCGTCTCCCAGGCACCGGAGGCCGTCACCGTCTCCGTGGTCCCGTCGCCCCACTCGATGGTGGTGTCCAGCGGCGGGGCGGCCCTGTTGAGCGAAGTCGTCAGCTCGAAGCCGTGCGCCGACGACACCCGGGCGCTCATGAAGAGGTTCAGCTGCGCGCCGTTGGCGGCGGGTGCTCCCGCCGCCTGTGTGGCGGGCTTGACCGGATCAGCGGCCTGAGCCGTGCCGGGTATGAGACCGATGCTTGCCGCGACGATGGCGGCAGCGGACATTACGAGTCGGCGATTGCGCACCGAACCCCCCGATTTTTAGCTTTTGAACGCGCTCAGCATGAGCTCGCGCACAGCCTACAGAGCAGCGCGCGGGCGATCACCCGGGTATCGGGCCGGGCGGCGACCTAGGTCCAATGGCGCATGGCGCGGCGGGCCCGCGGTGGGAAGAGTGGCGGACATGGAACCTCTCGGCACCGCCCGCACCGACGCCTACCTGCGCCGCCTGGGGGCGGCGCGCCCCGACCGGCCCACGGCCGCCTCGCTGCGCGAGCTGCACCTGTGCCACCTGCGCACCGTGCCGTTCGAGAACCTGTCGATCCACCTGGGCGAGGACCTCGTGCTCACCCCGGACGCCGTCTTCGACAAGATCGTGACCGCCGGGCGCGGTGGCATCTGCTACGAACTGAACGGCGGATTCGCCGCGTTGCTGGGCGCCCTCGGCCACCGGGTGGAGCTCCTCCAGGCCCGGGTGTACGGCAAGGACGGCGCGCTGGGCGTTCCGTACGACCACCTCGCGCTGCGCGTCGACGGGCGCTGGCTCGCGGACGTGGGCTTCGGGGACCACACCGCACTCCCGCTCGACCTGGACGAGCCGGGGGAGCAGAAGGATCCGCGCGGGGTGTTCCAGGTCCGGCCGGCCCGGGACGAGGAGGAGGACGGGGACGGGGACGAGGAGGAGGGCGGCGGCGACCTCGAGGTGCTGCACGACGGGGTGCCGGTGTACCGGCTGGAGACCCGTCCCCGCGTGCTCGCCGACTTCCGCACCGGCGCCTGGTGGCACCGCACCAGTCCGGAGTCCGGCTTCACCAAGGGCCCGGTCTGCTCCCGGCTCACCGAGGACGGAGGCCGGATCACGCTGCGGGACCACACCCTCATCGCCACGTCCGCGGACGGGAACCGCGCGGAGGAGGAGCTGGCGACCGACGAGGAGGTACGGGCCGCCTACCGCACCGGGTTCGGCATCGTGCTCGACCGGCTGCCCGTGCCGCTGCACCCCCGGCCCTGAGTCCCGCACCCCCGCCGCCCCCGCCGGCGTTCGCCACGCGCATCGCGGTCTCGCCCCGGGCACGCAAGAAGGGCCCCGGCCGAGGGAACTCGGACGGGGCCCTTCGTGTGCGTGGAGCCGGTGACGGCGGCGGTCAGCCGCCGCACTGGCACGGGGCGCCGGACTGGCAGCCGCAGCCGCAGCCCGAGCCGCAGCCGCATGCTGCGAGCAGCGGGAGGCGCAGCGGCTCAGGCCTCTGCGGCTGCTCCTGCTCCGGGGTGATGGGGACGGGGGAATCGGGCATGGTTCCTCCTCGCAGGCGGTGTACAGGGAGTCGTACTGCCTTCGCCTCATTCATGCCCAGTGCCACCGGCGCGTCAACGGCGCATTGGGGCTCGGCGTGCCCCGGGGGTCAGACGCCGTCGACCTGGGTCGGCTGCTGGAGGTCGTCCGCGTGCTCACCCGTCACCAGGTAGACGACGCGCTTGGCCACCGACACCGCGTGGTCGGCGAAGCGCTCGTAGTAGCGGCCCAGCAGCGTCACGTCCACCGCCGTCTCGATGCCGTGCTTCCAGCGGTCGTCCATCAGGTGCTGGAACAGCGTGCGGTGCAGCTGGTCCATCTCGTCGTCGTCCTGCTCCAGCTGGAGGGCGAGGTCGACGTCCTTCGTGATGATCACCTCGGCGGCCTTCGCCATCAGGCGCTGCGCCAGCTGACCCATCTCCAGGATGGTGGCGTGCAGGTCCCGCGGGACCGCCGTGTCCGGGAAGCGCAGCCGGGCGAGCTTCGCCACGTGCTGGGCCAGGTCGCCGCTGCGCTCCAGGTCGGCGCTCATGCGCAGCGAGGTGACGACGATGCGCAGGTCGGTGGCGACCGGCTGCTGGCGGGCCAGCAGGGCGATGGCGCGCGCCTCCAGGTCGTGCTGGAGGTCGTCGACCTTCTGGTCGGCGGCGATGACGCTCTCGGCGAGCTTCAGGTCGGCGTCGAGCATGGACGTCGTGGCCCGCCCGATCGCGGAACCGACGAGCCGGGCCATCTCGACCAGGCCTTCTCCGATCGAGTCCAGTTCCTCGTGGTACGCGTCGCGCATGTCTCGTGTCCCTCTCTCGACCTACTACTGCTGTACTGCCCGGGGCGGGCCGGGGCGGCCTTTGGCCCCACGTTGACACGGTGAGCCGCAAACGCGTCCGACTCCGGCATCACAAGTGAATCAACCCCGTCGCCAGGGTGAACTCTGGGCGACGACTGTTCGAGGTGCCACCCGAACGGCTGTGGAAGTGTCGTCGGGCCTGCTTAACCTGGATCCATGGACGTGAACGCGGCGGTCGCCGCAGCTGCAGCGATCGCCGGTCTTTGCACCGGCGTGATCGCGATGCTGGCGTTCCGCTGGAGCGAGCGCGACCAGGCCCGCCCCACCCGGAGCTCCATGCGCCCCGACATCAATGCGGTGCTCCCGCCCGGCGTGGACACCGTCCTCTCCGTGCTCCGCTCCTCCGCCGTCGTACTGGACGAGGGCGACGCGGTGGTCAAGGCCAGCTCGGCGGCGTACGCCCTCGGCCTGGTCCGCGGCGGCAAGCTCGCCGTCGAGCCCATGCTCCACATGGCCCGTGACACCCGGCGCGACGGGGAGATACGCCAGGTGGAGCTGGACCTGCCCCGGCGCGGCACCGGCCGCGGCGAGGCCCTCGCGGTCTCGGCGCGCGTCGCCCCGCTCGGCTCGCGCCTGGTGCTCCTCCTGGTCGAGGACCTCACCGAGGCGCGCCGCATCGAGGCCGTACGCCGCGACTTCGTGGCCAACGTGTCGCACGAGCTGAAGACCCCGGTCGGGGCGATCTCCCTGCTGTCCGAAGCCGTCATGGACGCCGCGGACGACCCCGAGGCGGTCAGCCGCTTCGCGGGCCGCATGCAGATCGAGGCCACCCGGCTGATCAACCTCGTGCAGGAGCTCATCGACCTCTCCCGGGTACAGAACGACGACCCGCTGGAGGACGCCGAGCCCGTGCGCGTGGACACGCTCGTCGCCGAGGCCATCGACCGCTGCCGCCACACGGCGTCCTCGAAGCAGATCACCATGGCCGCGGGCGGCACCGCCGACCTGCGGGTATGGGGCAACCGCGGACAGCTCGCGGCCGCCCTCGGAAATCTGGTCGAGAACGCCGTCAACTACAGCCCCGCCCGCACCCGCGTCGGCATAGCCGGGCGCAGGGTGGCGGCACCTGGGGGAGACTTGATCGAGATCGCCGTGACCGACCAGGGCATTGGCATCCCGGAAAAGGACCGCGAGCGCATCTTCGAGCGCTTCTACCGCGTAGACCCGGCCCGCTCCCGTGCCACGGGAGGAACGGGCCTCGGCCTTGCGATCGTGAAGCACGTGGCGGCCTCGCACGGCGGGGAGGTGTCGGTCTGGAGCTCGGAGGGCCAGGGTTCCACCTTCACCCTGCGACTCCCCGAAGCGGCCGCGCCGGCCCCGGCGCCCGCCCCCCACACCCACCCCACCCCTGCCTGAACCAGAACCGCACCAGCCATTCCTGCCCCGGAGGTCCTTCCGTGACCCGAGTGCTCGTCGTCGAGGATGAGGAATCCTTCAGCGACGCCCTGTCGTACATGCTCCGCAAGGAGGGCTTCGAGGTCGCCATCGCCGCGACCGGGCCCGACGGGCTGGACGAGTTCGAGCGCAACGGCGCCGACCTCGTCCTCCTCGACCTGATGCTTCCCGGCCTGCCCGGCACGGAGGTCTGCCGGCAGCTGCGCGGCCGCTCCAACGTTCCCGTGATCATGGTGACCGCCAAGGACAGCGAGATCGACAAGGTCGTCGGGCTGGAGATAGGAGCAGACGACTACGTCACCAAGCCCTTCTCCTCGCGGGAGCTGGTCGCCCGCATCCGCGCGGTCCTGCGCCGCCGCGGCGAGCCGGAGGAGGTCACCCCGGCCGCGCTGGAGGCCGGCCCCGTACGGATGGACGTCGACCGCCACGTGGTCACCGTCGCCGGCGGCAAGGTGGACCTCCCGCTGAAGGAGTTCGACCTGCTGGAGATGCTGCTGCGCAACGCGGGCCGGGTACTGACCCGCATGCAGCTGATCGACCGGGTCTGGGGCGCCGACTACGTCGGTGACACCAAGACCCTCGACGTCCACGTCAAGCGCCTCCGCGCCAAGATCGAGCCGGACCCGGGCGCGCCGCGCTACCTGGTGACGGTCCGCGGCCTGGGCTACAAGTTCGAGCCGTAAGCCGCGGAAGGGGCTCGAGCCGTAAACCGAAGGCCTCCCGGCAGTACGGGAAGGGCCCCCGGCCGCTGATGCGGCCGGGGGCCCTTCCCGTATGCGTACGTGTACGGCGCTACGCCGCCTTCGGGCTCAGTGGCCCGCGGCGTGCGAGGCGGAACCCGACGGCGTGCCGGCGGCGCTGCCCGAGGGGGACCCGGACGGGCTGCCCGAGGCGGCACCGGTGGCCGCGCCGGACGGGGAGCCCGACGGCGAGCCGGAGGGGGTGCCGGACGGGGTGGAGCCGGCGGCCGGGGTGGCGGCCGGGGCCACGGTCGGGCCGAAGGGCGCGTACATGCCGGTGTTGGGGACCACGAAGGCCTCCAGCTCGATGCCGCCCGTGCTGCTCAGCTGGAAGGCGACCTTCTGCACTTCGCCGTCGCGGACGCTCGCGGCCCCGTTCTCGATCACGGCGGAGGCGTTGCCCTTGCCGCCGATCACCACGGAGCCGAGGGCCGGCACGGTGACCTTGCCGGAGCCTTCGGCCGGCTTCAGCGTGACCTTGCCCTTGCCACCCGGGAGGGTGATGCTGTCAAGGGTCTCCGCCGCGGTGCCGTTGTTGAAGAGCGTCGCCGAAACGACCGCGGGGCCCTTCTCGCCCTTCTGGCCCTGGGTGATCACCAGTGCGTTCTGGACCTCGATCGGGCCCTTGGAGGCGGCGGCGTTGTCCGGCTTGATCTGGAGGGTCTGCGCGTCGTTGCCCGCACCGCACGCGGCCAGCGAGGCGATCGAGAACACGACGGCAGTGGCGGCGAGGGCGCCGCGTCGAAGGCTGCGGCTCACGGCGGCGGCATCTCCTTGGACGAACGGAAGGGGCGGGTGGACGCTCGGAACGGCCGGGGTAAAGCCGCTCTAAGGGTGTGTCAGCGCGCTTAGGTTACCGAGCCGCCGCCCCGCCCCCGCACCCGACCCTCCGCAGCGCAGCCGCCGCCCTGCGGGTGCCCCGCGATCTTGCATTCCGCATGCCGTTCCTACTGCCGTTCCGCGCGCTCTTCGCCGTGCTCTCCGCCGCGCCGATCATCCGGCGCTCGCATATCGTGCGCCGGATGCCCGGTGATCAATTTCCGGGATTCTCCCGAACACCACTTCGTGATCAATTCGGGATTGGGCCGGAACCCGCTGCGCACGGGCGGCGGCCAGTCGAACGGAGTAGTTCGGTTTCCCGACGCGAAAACCGGCAAAACGGGACGTACGTCACACTGATGGGGGTGCCGGGCAGGTGTAGCGTGGCCCTTTCGCCTGGTCCGCGTAGCGCCCCCGACCTGCGAATACCCCCTTCCGCAAGCCTTCCGCAGCACGTTCCTGTCGGTGTTGTCAAGCCCCGAGATGTGCCCTGACCTGCGAAAACGCCATTCATAACAGTCAGTTCTCGTGTTACCCTGGATAGCCACGGAAGGGGTACCTGTCACATGACGTTCAAGGTTGGCGACACCGTGGTCTATCCCCATCACGGGGCCGCGCTGATCGAGGCCATTGAGACTCGTCAGATCAAAGGCGTGGACAAGACCTACTTGGTGCTCAAGGTCGCCCAGGGCGACCTGACGGTTCGTGTGCCTGCGGACAATGCGGAGTTCGTCGGCGTTCGCGACGTAGTCGGCCAGGACGGGCTGGACCGGGTCTTCGAGGTGCTCCGCGCACCGTATGCAGAAGAGCCGACGAACTGGTCCCGGCGCTACAAGGCAAATCTGGAGAAGCTCGCTTCTGGCGATGTCATCAAGGTCGCCGAAGTGGTGCGTGACCTGTGGCGTCGTGAGCGCGAGCGCGGGCTCTCCGCGGGTGAGAAGCGCATGCTCGCGAAGGCACGCCAGATCCTGGTGAGCGAGCTCGCGCTCGCTGAGAACACGAACGAGGACAAGGCCGAGGCCCTCCTCGACGAGGTGCTCGCGTCCTGACGCGAGGCACCCCGTGCACAGCCTCTGTGCACAGTCTGCCGCGGTGCCCGATGACAAGGTCTCTCCTCCACGAGAGGCCTGTTGCCGGGCGCTGCGGCATGTCTGTATCCGCACGTATCCGTACGCTTCACTCCCACACTGCCACCGTCTCGATGGCGTGCCGGGCCCGGGCAGCCTGCTCGACCGGTCGTCACGGAAGGGGCGAGGGCGTCGCACCCGGCACCCTTCAGGCCATACCCATGTCGGCCGAAGTCACAAACCTGGCTCGGAGCTACTGATGTCTGACGTAACGCGCCCCCACCGCACCGCCGCGGTGATCCCGGCCGCCGGCCGCGGGGTACGCCTCGGCCCCGGCGCCCCCAAGGCCCTGCGGGCCCTCGGCGGCACCCCGATGCTCGTCCACGCCGTACGCGCGATGGCCCGCTCCCGCGCGGTCTCCCTCGTCGTGGTCGTCGCCCCGCCCGCCGAGACCGCCGAGGTGCGCCTCCTCCTCGGCGAGCACGCGCTGCCCGAGCGGACCGAGCTCCTCGTCGTCCCCGGCGGCGAGACCCGCCAGGACTCCGTACGCGCCGGCCTGGACGCGCTGCCGCAGGACGTCACCTCCGTCCTCATCCACGACGCGGCCCGCCCGCTCGTCCCCGTGGACACGGTGGACGCCGTCGTCGAGGCCGTACGCGACGGAGCCCCGGCCGTGGTGCCCGCGCTGCCCCTGGCCGACACCGTCAAGGAGGTCGAGCCCGGCAAGCCCGGCGAGGCCGAGCCGGTCCTCGCCACGCCCGAGCGGGCCCGGCTGCGCGCCGTGCAGACCCCGCAGGGCTTCGACCTCGCCACCCTCCTGCGGGCGCACGCCGCGATCGCCGTCGACGGCGAGGGCGCCACCGACGACGCCGGCATGGTGGAACGGCTCGGCGTCACCGTCGTGGTCATCCCCGGCCACGAGGAGGCCTTCAAGGTCACCCGCCCGCTCGACCTGGTCCTCGCAGAGGCCGTACTCGCCCGCAGGAGGGCCACCGATGGCTACTGAGCCGCTCACTGAGCCGACCGCCCCGCTGATCCCGCTCGTCGGCATCGGCACCGACGTGCACGCCTTCGAGGCCGGCCGCGAGCTGTGGTGCGCCGGCCTGCTGTGGGAGGGCGAGGACGGCCTCGCCGGCCACTCCGACGGCGACGTCGCCGCGCACGCCGCCTGCGACGCCCTCTTCTCCGCCGCCGGCGTCGGCGACCTCGGCGCGCACTTCGGCACCTCCCGCCCCGAGTGGTCCGGCGCCGCCGGCGTCACCCTCCTGGCGGAGGCCGCCCGGATCGTCCGCGCCGAGGGCTTCGAGATCGGCAACATCGCCGTCCAGGTGATCGGCGTGCGCCCGAAGATCGGCAAGCGGCGCGAAGAGGCACAGAAGGCGCTCGCCGCCGCGGCGGGCGCCCCCGTCTCCGTGTCCGGCACCACCACCGACGGCCTGGGCCTCACCGGCCGGGCCGAAGGGCTGGCCGCGATCGCCACGGCCCTCGTGTACCGGACGAACCGGGCCTGAACACCCGTAGCGGCGGCACATCTTCCACAACAAAGGTGCCCCGCGTCCCCAAAGGGCGCGGGGCACTGCTACAGGCGCACTACCCTGGATGCCGTGACTATTCGCCTGTACGACACCAGCGCCCGGCAGATCCGCGACTTCACCCCGCTCACCGCGGGCTGTGTCTCGATCTACCTCTGTGGCGCCACGGTGCAGGCGGCCCCGCACATCGGGCACATCCGGTCGGGCCTCAACTTCGAC
Source organism: Streptomyces sp. NPDC090045 (assembly GCF_044747975.1). Taxonomy (NCBI): domain Bacteria; kingdom Bacillati; phylum Actinomycetota; class Actinomycetes; order Kitasatosporales; family Streptomycetaceae; genus Streptomyces; species Streptomyces sp. NPDC090045. The sequence goes on along the minus strand of NZ_JBIVFA010000005.1, from coordinate 390,876 downwards.
ATGATGCGCCGCTGGTTCGAGTACCGGGGCTACGAGGTCACCTTCATCCGCAACGTCACGGACATCGACGACAAGATCATCGCGAAGTCCGCCGAGCAGCGCCGCCCGTGGTGGTCCATCGGCTACGAGAACGAGCGCGCCTTCAACGACGGCTACAGCGCCCTCGGCTGCCTCCCGCCCACCTACGAGCCCCGCGCCACCGGCCACGTCACCGAGATGGTCGAGATGATGCGCGGCCTCATCGAGCGCGGCCACGCCTACGAGTCCGAGGGCAACGTCTACTTCGACGTGAAGTCGTACCCCGACTACCTCGCGCTCTCGCGCCAGGAGCTCGACAACATCCGCCAGCCGGAGAGCACCGGCGAGACCGGCAAGCGCGACGCCCGCGACTTCGCCATGTGGAAGTCCGTCAAGCCCGGCGAGCCCTCCTGGGAGACCCCGTGGGGCCGCGGCCGCCCGGGCTGGCACCTGGAGTGCTCCGCCATGGCGCACAAGTACCTCGGCGAGGCCTTCGACATCCACGGCGGCGGGCTGGACCTGATCTTCCCGCACCACGAGAACGAGATCGCGCAGGCCAAGGCCTTCGGCGACGCGTTCGCGAACTACTGGGTGCACAACGCCTGGGTCACCATGTCCGGCGAGAAGATGTCCAAGTCCCTCGGGAACTCGGTCCTCGTCTCCGAGATGGTCAAGCAGTGGCGCCCGATCGTCCTGCGCTACTACCTCGGCACCCCGCACTACCGGTCGATGATCGAGTACAGCGAGGAGGCACTGCGCGAGGCCGAGTCGGCCTTCGCCCGGATCGAGGGCTTCTACCAGCGGGTCATCGAGAAGGCCGGCGGCCCCGTCGAGCCCGCGGCCGAGGTCCCGCCCGCCTTCGCCGAGGCCATGGACGACGACCTGGGCGTCCCGCAGGCGCTCGCCATCGTCCACACGACCGTCCGCCAGGGCAACAGCGCGCTCGCCGCCGACGACAAGGACGCGGCCATCGCGCGCCTGTCCGAGGTGCGGGCCATGCTGGCCGTCCTCGGTCTGGACCCGCTCGACCCGCACTGGGCCGGCGAGGCCGACCGCGGAGAGGACCTCCACGGCGCCGTCGACACCCTCGTACGCCTCGTCCTCGACCAGCGCGAGTCCGCCCGGGCCCGCAAGGACTGGGCGACCGCCGACGCCATCCGCGACCAGCTCCAGCAGTCCGGCCTGGTCATCGAGGACAGCCCGACGGGCCCGCGCTGGACGCTCGGCCCCCGCTGAGCCCGGGCAGCTGAGCCTGGTGTGCCGCCCGGCGTCCCGGGCCGCACACTCTTCATACGTACATATCGCAGCACCAACGAAAACAGGTAGAGGTCATGGCCGGGAACAGCCAGCGCAGGAACCGCCGCACGTCCAACAAGAAGGGCGCCACGGTCGGCAGCGGTGGCCAGCGGCGCAAGGGCCTGGAGGGCAAGGGCCCCACGCCCAAGGCCGAGGACCGCAAGAAGCACAAGGCGAACCGCATCAGCAACGCCATGGCCCGCCAGGCCGCCAAGCGCCGCCCCGCCCCGCGCCGCGGCGGCCCCAAGGGCACCAGCGAGATGGTCGTCGGCCGCAACCCGGTCTTCGAGGCGCTGCGCGACGGCGTCCCCGCCACCACCCTCTACGTCCAGCAGTTCATCGACAACGACGAGCGCGTCCGCGAGGCCCTCCAGCTCGCGGCCGAGCGCGGCAACATCAACCTGATGGAAGCCCCGCGCCCCGAGCTCGACCGCATGACCAACGGGCTCAACCACCAGGGCATGGTGCTCCAGGTCCCGCCGTACGAGTACGCGCACCCGGAGGACCTCACGGCCGCCGCGTACGACAGCGGCGACGACCCGCTGATCGTCGCCCTCGACGGCGTCACCGACCCGCGCAACCTCGGCGCGATCGTCCGCTCCGTCTCCGCCTTCGGCGGCCACGGCGTGGTCATCCCCGAGCGCCGCGCCGCCGGCATGACCGCCGGTGCCTGGAAGACCTCGGCCGGCACCGCCGCCCGCACCCCGGTCTCCCGGGTCACCAACCTGACCCGCGCCCTCCAGGACTACAAGAAGGCCGGCATCACCATCGTCGGCCTCGCCGCCGAGGGCGAGCACACGGTCAACGACCTGGACGCGCTCGCCGGCCCGGTCGTCATCGTCGTCGGCTCCGAGGGCAAGGGCCTCGGCCGCCTCGTCGGCGAGAACTGCGACTACCTCGTGCGCATCCCGATGCCGGGCGGCGCCGAGTCCCTCAATGCCGGTGTCGCCGCGGGCGTCGTGCTCTACGAGGCGGCCCGCCGCCGCGCGGTCCGCGGCCGCGCCTGATCGACCGGAGCCCCGCTCCCTTGATCCACTTGGCTCACGGAATATGACCCGTGAGCGTGTCACCCCGCCCGTTTCGGGCGGGGTGGCTTGATCTTGACGGGTCTCGGACACATCCCTGACGTCAAGGCAGTGTCCTAAACACTGATCACTCGGTTAGATGAGTGTGGACACCAGAACGTCAGGGTTCGACGACCAGCCCGCGCTGAGCATGGTCAAGGTGCCGTGCGATCCCGCACAGGTCATCGTCAACCACGCCAGCTTCCGCGTGCGGCTCGCACCGAGCCCGAGCGCGCGTTCCAAGCCCGCCAAGGCCCCCGGCCGCGCGCCCGTCCTGGGCGGTGCCGTGGTGGCGGCCGCCGGGGCCACCCGGCGCCGCGCCCCCGTGGTCTGGAGCGGCAAGTCCGACGCCGGCGACGCCGCGGCCATGGGCGGACTGCTCCAGGCCGTACGCGAGGCCGGGCGCGGCCACGACGCCTACGGCGGCGGCGAGTACGACGGAGGAGCCACCCAGGTCATCCCGCGCATCGACCTCGCCCACGACCTCGCCGAGGACACCCTCGCCACGCCGACCGTCATCGGCCAGCGCACCTACGGGGACCCCGCCGAGACCCGCCCGCTGGCCGCCGTACGGGACCTGCCCCACCAGGAGCCGCCCGGCTCCGGGCCCGGGCCGTACTCCCGGCGGTCCGCCGCCGACTCGCGCGGACAGGCCTCGTACTACCCGGGCCGCCGCATGAACCTCGGGGTCGTCCTCCTCCCGCTGCGCGTCTTCCTCGGCTTCATCTCCATCTACGCCGGCATGGGCAAGCTGTGCGACCCCGTCTACTTCGACGGCGGCGAACGCGGCTCCATGGTCACCTGGCTGCACACGCTCAACCCGTGGGCGCTCGCCGAGCCGCTGCGGGACTTCGCCCTCGCGCACCCGGTGGGCGCGGGCCTGAGCGTGGCCTTCCTCCAGGTCATCGTGGGCGTGCTGACGGTGTTCGGCCTGTGGCAGCGGTTCGCCGCCTGCTTCGGGGCGCTCCTGTCCGCCGCGCTGCTGATGACGGTGAGCTGGAAGACCGTCCCCGCCTACGACGCGCCCGACATCATCTACCTCGCCGCCTGGAGCCCGCTGATCATTGCGGGCGCCCCGGTCTACTCCCTCGACGGACGCCTCGCCGGAGAGGCCTGGCGCACCCTCGGGCCGCGCTCCGAGATCTGGCGGCTGCGGCGGCGCGTGCTGCGGCGCGGGGCCGTCATGGCCACCGTCGTGTGCGGGCTCACCCTGCTCGTCGGCTCGCTCCTCGGCGGCGCCGTCCGCTCCACCACCGTCGTCACGGTCCCCGGGCCCGGGGAGGCCCCGAGCAACTACCTGCCGGGCCGGCCGCTGCCGCAGACCCCCGCCAGGCAGCAGCCCTCCGCGCAGCCGACGGCCAAGGCGGCGCCCCCCTCGCCCTCCGCCACTCCCACCGAGCCCGCCGCGAAGTCCGGCAAGGGCGCCTCGGGCGCACCCGCCCGGGAGACCGCCGGGACGGGCTCCCAGTCGCCCTCCGCGACGCGGGGCACCACCGGCACCGGCAAGCAGCAGACCCCGCGCAGCGCCCCCCGGCAGTCCACGTCGCCCCGGCAGCCGTCCTCCTCGGGCAGCTCGAACGGCGGGGGCGGGACTCCGACGAAGCAGCCCGGCCTGATCGGCGGTCTCATCGGCTGAGCCCCACCGGCGGGGAGCGGTACGACGACCGGGGCCCGGCGCGCGCGAGCGTGCCGGGCCCTTCCGCGTGCGCCGGGCGACGCGCGAAGCGCCGTACGCGGGTGGGCGGATGGGTGTTGCGGGTGTGCGGTGGGGTGCCGCGGACCGTGAGCGGGCTCAGGGGCCCGTCTGCGCCGCCAACTCCCGTGCGGCCTCGGTCAGGTCCTTCGCGGTGTCGATGGCCCGCCAGTAGGCCCCCTGGGGCAGCGGGAAGCCCGCCAGCCGCCGCTCGCGCGCCAGCCGCGGGAACGTCGTCCGCTCGTGGTCCCCGAAGTCCGGGAGCAGCGAGGCGAATTCGGGGCCGAAGACGTACACGCCGGCATTGACCGGATACGGGGACGGCGGAGCCTCGATGAAGTCCAGGACATGCCCGAACTCGTTGGTCTCCACCACCCCCCACGGAATCCGCGGCCGGGCCAGCGCCAGGGTGGCCACCGCACCGCGTTCGGCGTGGAAGGCCGCCATCTCGCGCAGCGAGAACCGGGTCCAGATGTCGCCGTTGGTCGCGTACCAGGCCAGGTCCGGGTGCGGGAGGTGCCGTGCCGCGTACTTGAGGCCGCCGCCGCGCCCCAGCGGCTCCTCCTCGACCACCGTGGTCACGCGGAGCGGCAGCCGGGCGCCGGCCAGCCATTGCTGGAGCACCCCGGCGAGGTGCCCGCAGGAGACCACCGCGTCCGTGACCCCCTCCGCCGCCAGCCAGGCCAGCTGGTGCCCGATGATCGGCACCCCCGTCCCCGGGATCTCGACCATCGGCTTGGGGCGGTCGTCCGTGTACGGACGCAGCCGCGAGCCCTGGCCGCCCGCCAGGACGACTGCCTGGGTGGGGGCGGCGGGGAACGCGGCTGCGGAAGGGGAAGCGGGGGCGGGTCGGTGGTCGTCGGTCATGGCGGCCAGCGTAGGGACGCGGGGTGCGTCAGCCCATGGAGGCGACGCCGGAGGCGTACGAGGTGTCGCAGACGGGACGGGCGAAGGACTGGGCCTTCGTCGGGCCGTACGCGTCGACGGCGGCCCGGCCCAGCGCCCTGGCGATCCCCACGCAGTGCTCGGCGAGCGACGGCCGCCGGTTCACCTCCTGCTGGAGGTGGGTGAGGACGTCGTCCGGAGCCTGGCCCTGCTGCAGATCACCGACGAGCTGTTCGCGCAGCACCTCGTGCGAGGCGCGCGGCTTCGCCGGGGCGGAGACGCCCTCGGCGGAAGCGGTCAGGATCTGGGAGGAGGACGTGTCCGCCCAGGGGACCATGGTGACCGCGAGGGTCCCGGACAGGACGAGGACGACGGGCAGGACCAGGGCGAGGGATCGGCCGATACGGCGGGCAGTGTGGGTCACGAGGGCGAGAGTAGCGCTCGGTGAAGATTTGGCGACATTTAGTCACCCTGTCGAGGGATGGTTCGACGTGGTTTTTCGAATTACGGGTTGACGGAGAGGGCCGAATGGCCCGGTCTGCCGGAGTTGGGCAACGCACGGCGGAGGGGCGCCCCTTGCGGAACGCCCCTCCGGTCGTGCGCTGTTGCGGAGTACGGAGTACGGGGTCAGCCGGACAGCCGCTCGCCGGAGGAGGTCGAGAACACGTGGATCTCGTCGGCCCGCGGCACCACGTGCAGGCTGGAGCCCTTCTCGGGCACCTGGCGGCCGTTGACGCGGACCACGAGCTCCTGCGAACCCTTCTCGCCCGGGGTGGAGCCGTAGACGTAGCCGTCGGCGCCGAGTTCCTCGACGACGTTCACGTCGATGGTCAGGCCGCCGGTCTCGGCGAGGTCGAAGTGCTCGGGGCGCACGCCGACCGTGACGGTGCGGTCGCCGGCGTCGGCCGCGGCGGACAGCGCCTCGCGCGACACCGGGACGACGCTGTCGCCGAACTTCACGCCGCCGTCGGTGATCGGGACCTCGACCAGGTTCATGGCCGGGGATCCGATGAAGCCGGCCACGAAGAGGTTCGCGGGACGGTCGTACATGTTGCGCGGGGTGTCGACCTGCTGCAGCAGCCCGTCCTTCAGCACGGCCACGCGGTCGCCCATCGTCATCGCCTCGACCTGGTCGTGGGTGACGTAGACGGTGGTGATGCCGAGGCGCCGCTGCAGGCCCGCGATCTGCGTACGGGTCGAGACGCGGAGCTTGGCGTCCAGGTTCGACAGCGGCTCGTCCATCAGGAACACCTGCGGCTGGCGCACGATCGCGCGGCCCATCGCGACGCGCTGGCGCTGACCGCCGGAGAGCGCCTTGGGCTTGCGGTCGAGGTAGGGGCGCAGGTCGAGGATGTCGGCCGCCTCCTCCACCTTCTTGCGGATGGTGGCCTTGTCCACGCCGGCGATCTTGAGCGCGAAGCCCATGTTGTCGGCGACGGACATGTGTGGGTAGAGCGCGTAGTTCTGGAACACCATCGCGATGTCCCGGTCCTTGGGCGGCAGGTGCGTGACGTCGCGGTCACCGATGCGGATGGCACCGCCGTTGACGTCCTCCAGGCCGGCGAGCATGCGCAGCGAGGTGGACTTGCCGCAGCCGGAAGGACCGACGAGGACGAGGAACTCGCCGTCCTCGATCTCCAGCTCCAGCTGGTCGACGGCGGGCTTGTCGCCGCCGGGGTACAGCCGGGTCGCCTTGTCGAAAGTGACAGAAGCCATGGTGATGAATCCCTTCTACCGGCAGGAACGTGCCGGACGATCCGAGTGGAAGGAAGAATGGGTCTAGTCCAGTAACACCGGACTCCGCCCGACGCTACCTCCCCGGACGCCGTCTGTCAGCACCCAGGGGCCACCGGACCGTCCGGTGTGACCTGCCGCGCAGGGCCACGACGTCAGGTGGTGGCGTCCGAGGGCGGTTCGGGTTTCGTGTGGAGGATCTCGCGGGCCTGGTCCGCGGCGCGGGCGATGCTCTCGGAGACGAAGTCGACGAAGCGGGCGATGTTCTCCAGGCGGGCGGCAGCCGGGGTGCCGTGGCCGAGGATGGTGACGCCCTGGCGCGCGGTCTCGGCGAGCAGGGCGTTGGCCCGGGCGCCGGCGATCGTCGACTGGTACATGACGTCGTCGTCGACGACGTAGCGCTCGCGGCGGCGCTCGTCGCGTTCCCGGCGGATGAGGCCCTGGCTTTCGAGGAACGCGACCGCCTTGGAGATGGACGCCGGGCTGACCTGGAGGCGCTGGACGAGTTCGGCCGCGGTGAGGCTGCCCGCGTCGGTCGTGTAGAGGGACGCCAGCACCCGGGCCGTCATCGTGGGCAGGCCCTGCTGGACGAAGAGGGTCGTGAACGTCTCCTCGTACTCGCGCACGGCCTCGGCGTCGCGTCCGTGGGCCTGCTCGGGGGCCTGCGCCCCCCGGGGTGCGGGCTGCCTGCGGCGGTGGGCGCGGCGTTCGGTGGCGCGGTGGGCCAGTTCGGCGCGGTAGGCGGCGGGGCCGCCGTTGCGCATGACCTCGCGCGTGATCGTCGAGGTCGGCCGGTCGAGGCGTCTGGCGATCTCCGCGTAGGCGAGGTCGTCGGCCAGCCCCACCGCGATCTGCTGGCGTTCCTGCTGGGTGAGTCTGCCTCCCGGCATGGCGGCCTCCTTCGTGGTCCGTAGTGGGTCGAGCATAGCGTTCATTCTTCATCCATTGCAACGTGACGGGTGTGGGTTGTTGCATTGAAATCAGATCCATTGCAATGAATTACTGGCTCTGAGCTGCGGTGATGTGATCTGTGCGCAACGGATCTGTTGCTGGATCTGTGAATGCAACGTAGCTTTTCGTTCATCAGAAACGGCGGGCCGGTGAGGTGCCCGCCGCTGAAGAAGGAGAAGCATCATGCAGAAGTTCGCCACTCCCGCTCCGGTCTCGGCCGTTGTGGACATCGCGGCGGGTCGTGTCCGGTTCATCGCCGCGGATCGCGCGGACACCCGGGTGGAGGTCCTTCCGGTGAACGCGTCGAAGGGGCGCGATGTGAAGGCGGCGGAGGGGACCACCGTCACGTATGCGGACGGGGTTTTGCGGATCTCGACGCCGGAGGCGAAGAGTCAGCTCCTGGGGGCTTCGGGGTCGGTCGAGGTGACGGTCCAGCTGCCGGCGGGCTCGTCTGTGGAGGCGAAGGCGGCCAGTGCGGAGCTTCGTGGGGTCGGCCGGCTCGGTGAGGTCACGTTCGAGGGGGCGCAGGGCACGGTCAAGCTCGACGAGACCGCCGGTGCGCGGCTGACGCTGATGGCGGGTGATGTGTCGGTCGGGCGGCTGGGTGGTCCGGCCCGGATCAGCACGCAGAAGGGCGACATCCAGGTCGCCGAGGCCGTGCAGGGTGCGGTCGAGCTGTCGACCCAGGCCGGTGACGTGACGGTCGGCGCGGCCCGCGGGGTCTCCGCCTCCCTGGACGCCGGTACCGGTTACGGCCGGATCCACAACTCCCTGCAGAACAGCGAGGGCGCCACCGCCGCCCTGACCATCCACGCCACCACCGCCCACGGCGACATCACCGCCCGCAGCATCTGAGGAGCACCCACCATGACGAACCTGGCCATCGCGGCGCACGGGCTGCGCAAGTCCTACGGCGAGAAGGTCGTGCTCGACGGCATCGACCTGACCGTCCCCCAAGGCACGGTCTTCTCCCTGCTCGGGCCGAACGGCGCCGGCAAGACCACCGCCGTCAAGATCCTCTCCACCCTCGTCGGTGCCGACGCCGGCGACCTGTGCGTCGCCGGCCACGACCTGGCCGCCGACCCGCAGGCGGTACGGGCCGCGATCGGTGTCACCGGCCAGTTCTCCGCCGTCGACGGCCTGATCACCGGCGAGGAGAACATGCTCCTCATGGCCGACCTGCACCACCTGTCCAAGCGGGAGGGGCGGCGGGTCACCGCCGAGCTGTTGGAGCGGTTCGACCTGGTCGAAGCCGCGAAGAAGCCCGCCTCCACCTACTCCGGCGGCATGAAGCGCCGCCTCGACATCGCCATGACCCTGGTCGGCAGCCCGCGGATCATCTTCCTCGACGAACCCACCACCGGCCTCGACCCGCGCTCCCGCCACACCATGTGGCAGATCATCCGCGAGCTGGTCACGGGCGGCGTCACCGTCTTCCTCACCACCCAGTACCTGGAGGAGGCCGACCAGCTCGCCGACCGCATCGCCGTGCTCAACGACGGCCGGATCGCCGCCCAGGGCACCGCCGAGGAGCTGAAGCGGAAGATCCCCGGCGGACACGTCCGCCTCCGCTTCACCGATCCGGCCGGGTACCGGGCCGCCGCCCTCGCCGTCGGCGAGGCGACCGGGGACGAGGAGGCGCTGGCCCTGCAGATCCCCAACGACGGCAGCCAGCGCGCGCTCCGCTCCCTCCTCGACCGGCTCGACTCCGCCGGCATCGAGGCCGACGAGCTCACCGTCCACACCCCCGACCTCGACGACGTGTTCTTCGCCCTGACCGGCACAGCCGGCACCACCGGCGCACCCCGCATCCCCAACCAGCCCAAGGAGAACGTCCGATGAGCTCCTTCTCCCTCGCCGTCCGCGACTCGTCCACGATGCTGCGCCGCAACCTCCTGCACGCCCGGCGCTACCCGTCGCTCACCCTGAACCTGCTGCTCACGCCGATCATGCTGCTGCTCCTCTTCGTCTACATCTTCGGAGACGTGATGAGCGCCGGCATCGGCGGCGCGGACCGCTCCGCGTACATCGCGTACGTCGTCCCGGGCATCCTGCTGATGACCGTCGGCGGGACCGTCGTCGGGACCGCGGTGTCCGTCTCCAACGACATGACCGAGGGGATCATCGCCCGCTTCCGCACCATGGCGATCCACCGCGGGGCCGTGCTCATCGGGCACGTCGTCGGCAGCGTGCTGCAGTGCGTGATGAGCGTGGTCCTCGTGGGCGCCGTCGCCGTGGCCATCGGTTTCCGGTCCACGGACGCGACCGCCCTGGAGTGGCTGGCGGCGCTCGGCCTGCTCGTGCTCTTCGCCACGGCGCTCACCTGGATCGCGGTCGGCATGGGCCTGATCAGCCCGAACGCCGAGGCCGCCAGCAACAACGCGATGCCGATGATCCTGCTGCCGCTCCTCTCCAGCGCCTTCGTCCCGGTCGACGCGATGCCGGGCTGGTTCCAGCCGATCGCCGAGTACCAGCCCTTCACGCCCGTCATCGAGACCCTGCGCGGCCTGCTCCTCGGCAGCGGGATCGGCCACAACGGGTGGCTCGCGGTCGCCTGGTGCCTGGGTCTCGCGGTGCTCGGCTACTTCTGGTCGGCCGCGAAGTTCAACGGCGACGCGAAGTAGCCGGCCGGGTGACGTCCGCTGCTTTCAATGTGATGGCCCGCGCGAGAGCGGTCTGTGTAGAGTGATGGCGGCTTGCCTCCTTAGCTCAGCTGGCCAGAGCACCGCTCTTGTAAAGCGGGGGTCGTCGGTTCGAACCCGACAGGGGGCTCCGTGCCCGAAGGCCCCGGACCTGCATGGTCCGGGGCCTTCGGCATGTCCGGGGCGGCCGGGTGTCAGTGGCGGCCCGAGATGCGGTCCGCCAGGCGGGCCAGGGGTGTTGTCGTGGGGCGGTGGGTGGCCGTTTCGCGGCGGTCGGCCTCGCGGTAGGCGGCGTAGAGGGCCTGGACGCCGAGCCAGCGGAAGGGTTCCGGCTCCCAGCGGCGGACCTTGTGGCCCACCCAGGGGAGGGCGGTGAGGTCGGTGGACTCGCCGAGGACCAGGTCGCGCAGGGTGCGGGCGGCGAGGTTGGCGGTCGCGACGCCCGAGCCGACGTAACCGCCGGCCCAGCCCAGGCCCGTGGTGCGGTCCAGGGTGACGGTGGCGCACCAGTCGCGGGGGACCCCGAGGACGCCGGACCACGCGTGGGTGATCTCCGTACCCGTGAGCTGCGGGAAGAAGGAGAAGAGGAGGTCGCGGAGGGACTCGATCGTGGCGGGCTGGGTGCGGCCGTCGTTGTCGGTGCGGGAACCGAAGCGGTACGGGACTCCGCGCCCGCCGATCGCGATGCGGTCGTCCGCGGTGCGCTGGGCGTACATGTACGCGTGGGCCATGTCGCCGAGGACCGGGAAGTCCGACCAGCCCAGTTGGTCCCAGGTCGCGGCGGGGAGCGGGGCGGTGACGATCATCGAGGAGTTCATCGGGAGCCACGAGCGCTTCTGGCCCTTGAGGGCGGCGGTGAAGCCCTCGGTGCAGCGCAGGACGTACGGGGCGCGGACCGTGCCGTAGGGGGTGACGGCGCGGCGGGGGGCGATCTCGGTGACGGGGGTCGACTCGTGGATGACGACGCCGAGGCGTTCGCAGGCGGCGGCGAGGCCCTTGACCAGCTTGAGCGGGTGGATGCGGGCGCCGTGCGGGCTCCAGCTGGAGCCGACGGCGTCGGCGATGTTGATGCGGCGGTGGGTCTCGGTGGCGTCGAACAGTTCGCGGTCGCTCTCGCCGAAGGAGAGCTCGGCGGCGTGGAAGGCCTTGAGGCGGCCGAGCTGGGCGGGGGTGCGGGCGACTTCGAGGACGCCGCCGCGGTGGATGTCGGCGTCGATGCCTTCCTTGGCGGTGACGTCGATGACCTCGGTGACCGTCTCGTTCATGGCGTGCTGGAGCCGGCGGGCGGCCTCGTGGCCGTGGAGTGCGGAATAGCGGTCGCGGCCGGCGATGCCGTTGTAGAGCCAGCCGCCGTTGCGCCCGGAGGCGCCGTAGCCGCAGAACTTCTGTTCCAGGACGGTGATGTGGAGGTCGGGGGCGGCCTGCTTGAGGTAGTAGGCGGTCCACAGGCCGGTGTAGCCGCCGCCGACGATGACGACGTCGGCGGTGCTGTCGGCGGTGAGGGGGGCGCGGGGTGGGGTGGCCGCGGCGCCCGGGTCGGTCGCGTACCAGAAGGAAATACCGCCGTTGATCGTCATGGGGGAGTTGGTACACCCGGTTCCGGTGGGCCGTCCAGGGGCTGGTTGTCGTGCGTTGGGGCGGGTTTCCAGGCCGGATGGCCGATGTGGGAGGGGCGGCGGGGACCGTAGGGTGGTGGGGGTTTTGTTGTGTTTTCGGGTGAGAGGTTCGGTTGATGACGGGCACCATACGCAGGGCAGGGCGCGCGGGGCGGATCGTCACGGGGGTCGCGGCGGCGGTGCTGTCGGTCGGGGCGGTGGCCGGCTGCGGGGCGGACGGCGCCGGGGGCGGGAGCGGGAGCGAGCGGGCCGTCGCGGACTCGGCCGCGGTGCGGACGAGCCCGATCGCGGACGTGCTGGCGAAGCTGCCGGCCCGGGTCGACGGGGCGAAGGTCGTCGTGGGGAAGCCGGACGCGCCGCGCACGGTGCAGGTGCTGGTGGATCCGCGGTGCGGCCACTGCGCGAAGTTCGAGGCGGCGGGCGGCGAGACGCTGCTGAAGCTGGCTGCGGACGGCCGGGTGAAGGTGGAGTACCTGCTGGCCTCCTTCCTGGACCAGGGCGGGGCGAGCGGGTCGGTGAAGGCGGTGAACGCACTGCGGGCGTCGGTGGACGCGGGGCGGTTCGCGGAGTACCACGCGGCGGTGTTCGCCAGCCAGCCGAAGGGGAGGTTCACGGACGCGCTGCTGCTGAAGATCGCTGACGAGGTGCCGGGGCTGCGGGGTGCGGCCTTCGACGAGGCCGTCGCGGGGATGACGTACGAGGGGTGGGCCGGCGAGTCGGAGAAGGCCTTCGAGGCGACCGGGGCGCGAGGGACGCCGGTGGTGCTGGTGGACGGGCGGGCGCTGGGGGCGAAGGACGGGTCGATGTTCGACGCGCAGGCCTTCGCGCGGACGCTGAAGGGCGCGGGGATCGGCTAGGCCGCCCGTTCGGATCCTGCCGGGGGTTACCTTCGGATCATGATGGACATCGGGGAGATTCCGGAAGGGCTGGTCGAGGCGCAGCTCAGGTTCAACGGCGACGCGGGGCGGGAGTTCATCGCGGCACTGCCGGAGCGGGCGGCGCGGTTCCTGGAGCGGTGGGAGCTGCGGTGCGTTGCCGGGCCGCCCCTGCACGGGGTGACGGCGTTGGTGCTGCCGGTGGAGCGGGCCGACGGGAGCGCGGCCGTACTGAAGCTGGTGTCGCTGGACGAGGAGAGCGTGGGCGAGCCGGTCGCGCTGCGCGCGTGGGGCGGGCGGGGGTGCGTACGGCTGCTGGAGCACGACGCGGAGACGGGCACGCTCCTGCTGGAACGGCTCGACGAGCGGCAGCACTTGTCGGCGCTCGCGCAGCGCGACTCACGGCGGGCGGTGGGGGTGGTCGGAGAGCTGCTGGCGCGGCTGACGGCGGTGCCCGCGCCGGCCGGGCTGCGCGGACTGGGGGAGATCGCGGCGCAGATGCTGCAGGACGTGCCGCGCGCGGCGGGGCTGCTGGTGGAGGAGCGGGAACGCCGGCTGCTGCGGGACTGCGCGGCCGCGGTGGCGGAGGTCGCGGACGAGCCGGGGGACCGGCTGCTGCACTGGGACCTGCACTACGACAACGTGCTGGCGGGCGACCGGGAGCCGTGGCTGGCGATCGATCCGAAGCCCCTGGCCGGGGATCCGGGCTTCGACCTGCTGCCGGCGATCGTCAACAACTTCCGTCCGCAGGAGGTGCGGTGGCGCTTCGACCTGCTGACGGAGACGGTGGGACTGGACCGGGAACGGGCGCGGGCGTGGACGCTGGGGCGGGTGCTGCAGAACTGCCTGTGGGACGTGGAGGACGGGGAAGAGCACCTGGACGAGGACCAGTTGACGGTGGCGGAGGCACTGCTGGGACGCTGACGCGCGGACGATCCGCCCCCTTGGGCGGCCCCCCTTAGGCTGCGCGCATGATCCGTAGCGCCGAAATCACCGATGTCCCCGTCATCCACGCGATGATCCGCGAGCTCGCCGTGTACGAGAAGGTGCCGCACGAAGCGCGGGCCACCGAGGAGCAGTTGCGGGAGGCGCTGTTCGGGGAGCGGCCGGCGGTGTTCGCGCACATCGCGGAGACGGAGGACGGGGAGGCCGTCGGTTTCTCGGTGTGGTTCCTCTCCTTCTCGACGTGGCGCGGGGTGCACGGGATCTATCTGGAGGACCTGTACGTGCGGCCGGGCGTGCGCGGCGGCGGCCACGGCAAGGCACTGCTGGCGGAGCTGGCACGGACGTGCGTGGAGCGGGGCTACGAGCGGCTGGAGTGGTCGGTGCTGAAGTGGAACGCGCCGACCATCGCCTTCTACGAGGCCCTGGGCGCGCGGCCGCAGGAGGAGTGGTCGGTCTACCGGCTGACGGACGCCGCCCTGGCGACGCTGGGCTCCGCGTAGCCCGCCCGGGTCGGTCGGGTCGGTCAGGGTTCGAGGATGACCTTGCCCGTGGTGGCGCGGGTTTCGAGGGCGTGGTGGGCGGTGGCGGCCTTGGCGAGGGGGTAGCGGGTCAGGGCTGGGCGGAGGCGGCCGGCCGCTGCTTCGGCGAGGGCGCGGGTCTCCAGGACGCGCAGCGGGTCGGGGGCGCCGACCTGTTGGAGCATGGCGGGGCCGAGGACGCCGCGGGTGGTGATGCCCCGGGCGGTGAGGTCGGCGCGTTCGGCGTCGGTCAGGTCGAGGGGGCCGCCGGACCAGCCGAAGACGAGGTGCCGGGCGCCGGGGGCGAGCAGGGTGAGGGCGGTGCGGGCGGTGTCGCCGCCGACGGAGTCGAAGAGGACGGTGGCGCCGGCGGGGTACCGGGCGCGCACGGCGTCGGGCCAGGCGGGGTCGGTGTAGTCGAGGGCGAGGTGGGCGCCGTTGGCGGCGGCGAGGGCGGTCTTGGCGGGGCCGCCGGCGAGGGCGATCACGGTGGCGCCGGCGTTCACGGCGTACTGGACGAGCAGGGTGCCGATGCCGCCCGCGGCGGCGGGGACCAGGGCGACGGAGTCGGGGCCGAGGTCGGCGAACTGGAGGATCCCGAGGGTGGTGCGGCCGGTGCCGATCATGGCGACGGCCTCGGCGGGGTCGAGGCCGGGCGGTACGGGGTGGAGCCGGTCGGCGTCGGCGACGGCGTACTCGGCGTAGCCGCCGGGGGCGAAGCCGAGGTGGACGACGACGGGGCGGCCGAGCCAGGCGGGGTCGGTGCCGGGGCCGAGGGCGTCGACGGTGCCCGCGACCTCGCGGCCGGTGGGGGCACCTCCCAGCGGTAGCTGGGGGAGGTGGGGAGCTCGGGCAGGGCGGGCGCGGGGCCGCGCTCGCCCTCGCGCAGGGCGGTGTCGAAGAGGTGGACGCCGGCGGCGGCGACGGCGATGCGGACCTGGCCGGGGGCGGGAACGGGCGCCGGGACGGTTTCGTAGGTGAGGTTCTCGGCGGGGCCGAAGGCGTGGAGGCGGATCGCGTTCATGGTGGGCACGGTGGTCATGGGCCCCACGTTCTTATCTGAAGCATGGTTGAGGTCAAGGGGTTGTCAGTGGGGTGGGCCACGATGGGGGCATGGCGAGCAAGGGGCAGCAGCGGACGGTGAAGGCGGCGCGACGGCCGGAGGTACGGCTGCCGGAGCTGGCCGTGTGGGAAGGGGGCGGGCTGGAGCCGGACGGGGACTACGACGGGGTGGAGTTCGCGGACCTGGACCTGGCGGGGCAGGAGGGGATCGGGGCCCGGTTCATGGACTGCGCGGTGCGGCGCTGCGTACTGGACGAGGCGGGGCTCTCGAAGGCGCGGTTCCTGGACTCGGTGCTGGAAGGGGTCCGCGGAGTGGGGACGGACCTGTCCGGGGCCTCGCTGCGGGACGTGGAACTGCTCGACGCCCGACTGGGCGGGGTGCAGCTGCACGGGGCCGTGCTGGAGCGGGTGGTGGTCCGCGGCGGGAAGATCGACTACCTGAATCTGCGCAAGGCGCGGCTCAAGGACGTGGTCTTCGAGGGGTGCGTGCTGGTGGAGCCGGACTTCGGGGGTGCGGTGCTGGAGCGGGTGGAGTTCCGGGACTGCGCGCTGCGCGGGGTGGACTTCAGCGGGGTGCGGATGCAGGACGTGGACCTGCGGGAGGCCACGGAGCTGGGGATCGCGCGGGGAGTGGACGCGTTGGCCGGGGCCGTGATCAGCCCGGCGCAGCTGTTCGATCTGGCTCCGGCGCTGGCGGCGCAGCTGGGGCTGCGGGTGGAGGGGTAGCCGCTGCTTGGGCGGCACGGTCCGCCGCTGCTCGGATGCGGCGGCGGACGACCTGCCAGTGCGGGTCCTCCCCGCGGACGGGGCCGGGGAGGCCGAGCAGGCGTACGTCTTCGAGCAGCTCCTCGGAGGCACCGTGGGCGCGCAGCCGCGCGGGGGCGTGGTGTGCGAACCAGGAGGTGAGCTCGTCGTGGACGGCCACGTCCTCCTCCCAGGTGGTGCTCCCGGAGACCCACGGCAGGTAGCCCACCAGCAGCCCAGTCGTCCAGGAGCTGAGGGTCTCGGCCAGGTGGCGGTCGGCGACGGGGCCTACGGTCGCCTCCCACACCGCCAGCCAAGGGCCCAGCGCGCCGGAGGCCTCCCTGACCAGCGGGAGGAGGTCCTCAGCGGGGACGGCCGGGTCCGGGCTGCGGAGGGTGTGGGCCCACCAGGCGTGCAGGAATTCCCGTACGGCCGCGCTCTGCTCGGCGGGCCACTGCTGCCACTCGCCGCGCTCGAAGGAGGTGCCGACGTGGTCGATGGCGTACGCGTGGGCGCCGAGGCCGGCGGTCAGCCGGCGGGCGAACTGCGGCAGGACGCGGCGCAGCACGGCGCCGTGGTCGTACCAGTCGGGTGTGCTCCAGGCGAGGTGCAGCAGGTCGGGGTCGAGTTCCCTGTCGGGGACCTTCAACTGGGCGAGCTCCTCGGCGCTGCCCCAGTGGCAGTCGCACTGGACCTCGTCGGCCCGGGCGGTCATGCCGCGGAAGGTGACGGCCAGCCGGTCCAGGGCCCGGTCGAGCCGTGCGCGGGCGGCGGCCTCGTCGGGGTCGACCGCCTCGGGGACGGCCGCCTCGGGGACGGCCGCGTCGGCGTCCGTGGCGTCGGCGTTCATCGCACAGGGATCGGTCGTGCCGGGCTCGGTCACGCCGGGCTCGGTCGTGCTCACGCCGGGACGCGGGGGAACTTGGCCTGGAGGGTCCAGATGACGGGGTTGTCGGCGAGGCCGTCGTGCATGTCGATGAGGTCCGCAACGAGGTCGTGCAGGAAGTCGCGGGCCTCGCGGCGCAGCAGGCGGTGGCTGAAGGTCAGCGGGGCTTCCTCGGCCGGCATCCAGTCGGCCTCGACGTCGACCCAGCCGAAGCGGCGCTCGAAGAGCATCCGGTCCGTGGACTCGGTGAAGTCGAGCTCGGCGTGCTGCCGGTTGGCGGAGCGGTTGCCGCGGGGGTCCTGGTCGAGCTGCTCGACGATGTCGCACAGCGCCCAGGCGAAGTCCAGTACGGGCACCCATCCCCAGGCCGTGGACACTTCCCGGTCCGCGTTGGTGTCGGCGAGGTAGACGTCCCCGCAGAACAGGTCGTGGCGCAGGGAGTGGACGTCCGCCGAGCGGTAGTCGGTCTGCGGGGGGTCCGGGAAGCGCCGGGAGAGGGAGTAGCCGATGTCGAGCACGTACCCGATGGTGTCACGGGTCCCGGGACGTCCCCACCCCGGACGGAGTCCGACGTCAAGAAGGGAGGAGGCGTTGTTCCTTCGCCACGGACACCGCGCCCGCGCGGGTGTCGACCCCGAGCTTGTCGTAGATGCGGCCCAGGTGGGTCTTGACCGTGGCCTCGCTGATGAACAGGGCGCGGGCGATGTCGCGGTTGCCGAGGCCGCGGGCGAGCTGGCCGAGGATGTCCAGCTCGCGGTCGGTCAGCGTGGGGCGGGTGCCGCGCATGTGGGCCATCACGCGGCTGGCGACGGGCGCGGACAGGGTGGTGCGGCCCTGGGCGGCCGAGTGGATGGCGGCGAAGAGCTCCTCCGGGCGTTCGGCCTTGAGGAGGTAGCCGGTGGCGCCCGCGCCGATGGCCCGCGTGATGTCCGCGTCGGTGTCGTACGTGGTCAGGACCAGGACGTGCGGCGGGTGGGGGGCGGCGGTGATGCGGCGGGTGGCCTCCACCCCGTCGATGCCCTCGCCGAGCTGGAGGTCCATGAGGACCACGTCGGGGCGGAGTTTGGCGGCCAGGGCCACCGCCTCCTCGCCGCTGCCCGCCTCGCCGAGGACCTCGATGTCCGGCTCGCTGCCGAGGAGGGCGAGCAGGCCGGCGCGGACCACCACGTGGTCGTCGCAGAGCAGGATCGTCGTCATGGGGCCGGCTCCAGGGGGATGGCCGCGGAGAGGACGGTGCCCTCGCCCGGCGTGGATTCGATCGTGAGGGTGCCGCCGAGCTGGCGGACGCGGGCCCGCATCGCGGGCAGGCCGTGCCCGCGTTCGGCGGCGCCGGTGCGGGGCTCGGCGAACCCGTGGCCGTCGTCGGCGATGTCCAGGACCACTTGGTCCCCGAGGAAGCTGAGGGTGAGTGCGGCCGTGCGGGCGCCGGAGTGCTCGCGGACGTTGGCCAGCGCGCCTTGGGCTATGCGCAGCAGGGCGGACTGGACGCGGTCCGGGAGCGGGGCCGGGGTGCCTTCGAGGTGGAAGCGGACCTCGATGTCCGGGCCGGCGTCCAGGGCGCGCAGCGCTTCGGCGAGGCCGGCGCCGTCGGCGAGCTCGGACGGGGCCAGGTCGTGGACGAGCCGGCGCGCCTCGGCGAGGCCGTGGGCGGCGATGCCGGTGGCGGTACGGACGTGCGCGCGGGCGGTGGCCGGGTCGGCGTCCCAGGTGCGGTCCGCGGCCTGCAGCAGCATCTGCTGGCTGGACAGGTTCTGGGCGAGGGTGTCGTGGATCTCCATGGACAGCCGCTGCCGTTCGGCGAGGGTGCCTTCGCGGCGTTCGGTGGCGGCCAGTTCCCGGCGGGTGCGGATCAGGTCGTCGATCAGCTCCCGCTGGGCCTGGGCCTGGCGTTCCATGTGGACGAAGACGGCGGTGGCGAGGGCGGCGACCGCGGGCGGGGCCAGGAGCAGGTTCGGGTCGAAGGACTTGGACAGCTGCAGCTGGGCGATCACCACGAAGCAGGTGAGGAGGGCGACCAGGACGACGGCGGCGCGGGGCGGGAGGGTGCGCAGGGCGGTGAAGAAGAGCGGTACGGCGCACCAGGCGAAGCTCGGCGCGAGGACGACCAGGACCACCCAGGTGGTGACGACCAGGCCGAGCCAGAGGAGCCGGCGGGCGGTGGGGGCGGCGCCGAGGGCGGGGCCGAGTACGTAGAGCAGGGCCAGGGTGATGCTGAGGGCGATGATCCACGGGGTGCGGGGTTCGCCGGGGTGGCGCAGGAGGAAGCGGAGCAGGGAGGCGCCGAGGAGGAGGAAGAAGGCGGTGTGGGCGACCGTGGCCAGCGTTCTCGTGTCTGGCTTGCGGGTGGGGTGGCTCACCGGGGCTCCTGGTTCGCGGGTGTGTCCATTGTCGCCGGTGGCGGTGTTCGGGGGCGGGGCGGCGCCTCCCCCAGACTCCGTCCGGGGGGACCCCCAGAGGGCGCTGCCCCCGCGCCCCCGCGCCTCAAACGCCGGCGGGGCTGGAAGATCGGGGCTCCGCCCCGGACCCCGCGCCTCAAACGCCGGCGGGGCTGGGTTTGCCCCCGGCGGGGCTGGGTTTGTCCCCGGCGGGCTGGATGGTGCGGTGGGCTGGTGTGGCGGGGCTGGGCTGGTGTGGCAGGGCCGGAGTGGTGTGGCAGGGCTGGAGTGGCACGGGCGGCTGGAGGGGTGTGGCGAGGTGGAGGATTGGGTTCCGCCCCGGGCTCGTGCCGGGCCTGGCGCAGGGGCCTGACCAGGAAATACCGCGCCGGAGGCGGCCCGCATCGACCGATTGGATGACCCTGGGGTCAACCGGTGCGGTGGGCGGGGCGAGCCGGTACGGGGACGGGGTGGCGGGGGGTTCGGGGACAGGCTTGGAGCAGTGAAGGAGCCGGTCCGACCGGCCCGGACCGACCCGATGCCGTCACCGTGTCACCGTTCTCAGGAGCAGAGATGAACACCCGCACCCGCGTTCTCACCGGTACCGCCCTCGCCGTCGCCCTGGGCGCCGGAGCCTTCGGCGCCGTGAGCGCCAGCGCCACCCCCGCCGCCGACGCCGCTCCGGTCGCCGCCGAGGTCGCCGGCAAGAAGAACGACGGCCCGAGCGACAAGAACTTCACCACCACGACGCACCTCACCGTCGACGCCGCCACCCGCGCCGCCCAGGCCGCGCTGCAGGCCGCGCAGGCCGAGAACCAGAAGGTGACGGTCGCGGTGGTGGACCGCAACGGCAACACCATCGTCACCCTGCGCGGCGACGGCGCCGGCCCGCAGTCCTACGAGTCGGCGCAGCGCAAGGCCTTCACCGCCGTCTCCTGGAACGCCCCGACCTCGGTGCTCGTGGGCCGCCTCGCCCAGACCCCGAACCTGAAGGACATCCCCGGCACCCTCTTCCTCGGCGGCGGCACCCCGGTGCAGGCGAACGGCGCGCCCGTCGCGGGCATCGGCGTGGCCGGCGCCCCGAGCGGTGACCTGGACGAGAAGTTCGCCAAGGCCGGTGTCGACGCCCTCGCCAAGTAGTCCGTACGGGCAGCCCGCCTAGGATCGAGTGCGTGGAACTCCGTGCGCTCTCCCGTCTGGCCGTCCCTGCCGTCGCCTCCCTCCTCGCCCTCACCACGGCGTGTACGGGGGGCACGGTGCAGGGGCGGCCGGGCGCGTCGGGGCTGCGCGACCCGTACTTCCCCAAGGCCGGCAACGGCGGCTACCAGGTCGACCACTACGCGCTGGACCTGGACTACGACCCCGCCGACGGCGAGCTGCACGGCACGGCCGTCATCACCGCCCGCGCCGAGCAGGGGCTCAGCTCCTTCAACCTCGACCTCAGCGGCCTGAAGGTCGAGGGCGTGACCGTGCAGGGCGTCGGCGCCCGGTACAACCGGACCGGCAACGAGCTGACCGTGCGCCCGGCCGAGGACCTCAAGAAGGGCGAGGTCTTCCGTACGGAAATCGAGTACGGCGGGAAGCCGAAGGCCCTCACGGATGCGGACGGGTCCAAGGAGGGGTGGATCACCACCGAGGACGGCGGGGGCGGAGCCGCCGGCGTGGACGCACCCGCCGGCGCGGACGCGCGGGCCGGCGCGGTCGGCGTCGGTGAGCCGGTCGGGTCGATGACCTGGTTCCCGGGCAACCACCACCCCAGTGACAAGGCCACCTACGACATCACGCTCACCGTTCCGCGCGGCTACGAGGCCGTGTCCAACGGGGAGCTGCGCTCCCGCACCGAAGGCCCGGACGGGCGGACCGCGTTCGCGTGGCACAGCCCGGAGCCGATGGCGAGCTATCTGGCCACGGCCGTCGTCGGCCCGTACAAGGTGACGACGGGGCGGACGCCGTCGGGGACCGCCTTCTACAACGCCGTGGCGCCCGGGGAGGCGGCCGCGAGCGCGGGCACGCTCGCGCGGCTGCCGGAGATGGTGGAGTGGGGCAACGGCCGGTTCGGCCCGTACCCCTTCAGCACGGCGGGCGCGGTCGTGCTGCCGGCCGGGAGCCTCGGCTACGCGCTGGAGACCCAGACCAAGCCCGTCTTCTCCGGTCCCCTGGAGAGCGAGGAGCTCGTCTTGCACGAGCTCGCCCACCAGTGGTTCGGCAACTCGGTGTCGCCGAAGTCCTGGAAGGACATGTGGCTCAACGAGGGCTTCGCGACCTACGCCGAGTGGCTGTGGGCCGAGGACCACGGCGGGCCCACCGCCCAGCGGCACTTCGAGGCGTTCCTGGCCGGTGACACGTCCGTGGACGAGGAGGCCGACTCCGACTGGGACGCCTTCCCGCCGGCCTCCCCGCCCGGGCCCGATCAGATCTCGGACCAACCGGTGTACTACCGCGGTGCGATGGTCCTGCACCGGATCCGCCAGGAGGTGGGCGACGAGAAGTTCTTCGCCCTGGTGCGCGGCTGGGCCGCGGACCACCGGCACGGGAACGCGAGCACGGCCGACTTCACCGCCTACGCGCAGGAGAAGACGGGCCACGACCTGAAGAAGGTCTGGGACGTCTGGCTGTACGGCGAGGGCCGCCCCAAGCAGCCTGCCGCCCCCAAGTAACCGGCCCGTCTTCTACGGGGCTTCGAGCGGCTTGCGCAGCACCGTGCAGTCGCGGCCGAGCTCGCGGTCCTTGGCCCGGCGCAGTTCGGCGTACCCCTGGGACTGCCAGAAGGCGAGGGCCTTGGGGTTGTTGTCCAGTACGGCGATCTGCACGCCCGTGCGTCTGGCGGCGCGGAAGCGGTTCTCGACCAGGGTGGCCACGGCGCGGCCGTAACCCTCGCGGTGCGCGGTGGCGTCGATGAGCAGCAGGCCGATCCACGGGTCGGTGCCGGCGGAGGCCGGGTCCGGGTGGTGGGCCAGGGTGGCGGCCAGGCCGACGAGGCGGCCGGCGGAACGGGCGAGGAGGACCTCGGCGCCGTCATGGGCGAGTTCGTCGGCGAGGGCGGCCGCGACCTGTTCGACGGTGATGCGGTCCGGGTCGGGGAAGTCGCCGCTGAGTTCGAAGAACGCGTGGTTCGTCGAGTAGAGGGCGGCGATCTCGGTGAGGACCGGGCCCGGGAGGGCGCCGTCGACGGGGACGAGCGGTTGGAGGATCACCTACCGAACGGTAGCGAAGCCCCCTCCCCGGACGGCCGGGAGGGGGCTTCGCCGGCGCTGGTG
Organism: Streptomyces sp. NPDC090045; assembly: GCF_044747975.1. NCBI lineage: Bacteria > Bacillati > Actinomycetota > Actinomycetes > Kitasatosporales > Streptomycetaceae > Streptomyces > Streptomyces sp. NPDC090045. Next base: position 368,315 of record NZ_JBIVFA010000005.1, on the reverse strand, counting down.
TCCGCCCGGCGATCAGCGCCTCATCTGCAGGGGCTGATCACCGGATCGACCGGAGCAACCGGACGACCGGACCGACCGGACGACCGGACGACCGGAGCGGCCGGGGTTACCGGAGCTGCGGGACTCAGACGTTGACGCCGAAGTCCTGCGCGATGCCGGTGAGGCCGGAGGCGTAGCCCTGGCCGACCGCGCGGAACTTCCACTCGGCGCCGCTGCGGTAGAGCTCGCCGAAGACCATGGCGGTCTCGGTCGCCGCGTCCTCGGAGAGGTCGTAGCGGGCGATCTCGGCGCCGCCGGCCTGGTTCACGACGCGGATGTACGCGTTGCGGACCTGGCCGAAGTTCTGGCTGCGGGTCTCGGCGTCGTAGATGGAGACCGGGAAGACGATCTTGTCCACGTCGGCCGGCAGGCCGGCGAGGTTGACGTTGATGGCCTCGTCGTCGCCCGCGCCCTCGCCGGTGCGGTTGTCACCGGTGTGGACGATGGTCTGGTCCGGGGTGGACTTGTTGTTGAAGAAGACGAAGTGGCCGTCGGAGACGACCTTGCCGGTCGGGTTGACCGCGATGGCCGAGGCGTCGAGGTCGAAGTCGACACCGGTCGTCGTACGGACGTCCCAGCCGAGGCCGACCGTGACGGCAGCAAGGCCGGGGGCCTCCTTCGTGAGCGAGACGTTGCCGCCCTTGGACAGGCTGACAGCCATGGGAATGTCCCTTTCCTCATCGAACATGCACGTACAGGCGGTCAAACTACCGCTGCTCCCTATAACGCGACGAGAGGCCTGTCGGGTTCCCGCCGGGAAATCTGAGTGACGGAGGCGGGGCGGGCACGGATCATAGGGGGCATGCCTGGTCCTTATGTCATCCGCGGTTCGGTCGTGCTCCCCGAGGGCGAGCTCGCCTGGCGCTTCTCGCGCTCCTCCGGGCCCGGCGGGCAGCACGTCAACACCTCCGACTCGCGGGTGGAGCTGATGTTCGACCTGGCGGCGACGAAGGCGCTGCCGGACGTGTGGAAGGAACGGGCGCTGGAGCAGCTGGCGTCCCGACTGGTGGGCGGGGTGGTGACCGTACGGGCCTCCGAGCACCGCTCGCAGTTCCGCAACCGGGAGATGGCGCTGGTCCGGCTGGCTTCGCTGCTGGCGGAGGCGACGGCCCCGCCGCCGAGGCAGCGGCGGGCGACGAAGATCCCCCGGGGTATCAACGAGCGGCGGCTGCGGGAGAAGAAGGCGCGCGCCGAGACCAAGCGGGGCCGCACCGGACGCGACTGGTAGCCGCCGCGGCCGGCCCCGGCCTACTGGCCCAGGTGCCGGTAGCGGCCGCGGAAGTAGGTCAGGGGCTGGTGGTCCGGGGAGGGCAGGGCCGCCGTCAGGACGCGGCCGATGACCAGGGTGTGGTCGCCCGCCTCGACGCGGTTCTCGGTGCGGCACTCCAGGGTGGCCAGGGCGCCGGTCAGCAGGGGGGCGCCGGAGGCCTCGCCGCGTACGTACGGCAGGTCCGCGAAGAGCAGCCGGTCGCTGATCCGGCCCTTCATCGCGAAGCGGCCCGCGACCTGGAGCTGGTGGTCGGCGAGGACCGAGACCGCCCACAGGGGCTGCTCCTCGAGCAGGTCGTCCATCCGGGATCCCTCGCGCAGGCTCACCAGGACCAGCGGCGGGTCCAGGGACACGGACATGAAGGCGGTCGCCGTCATGCCGACGTCCTCGCCGCGCGGGCCGTCGGCCGCCAGGGGGGTCTCGTGCGCGGTGATCAGGCACACGCCCGCCGCCAGCCGGGACATCGCGGCCCGGAACTCGTCATTGCTCACTCCCTCAGCATGCGGGTTTCCGTGGGGCGGGCGGGGCACAGGGGTCGTCTTCAGCACGGTGGAACGCTAATCTCGCCCTTCGCGCCGCACATCGGGCCCTGGTCCGAGTCGCGCCCCCGCCCCTTGGCCTAGGCCCGGGCGTATCGTTTGCTCTCGGGAATGTGGGGGAGCGCTCCCAGTCGTCACGAGCCCCACCACGCACCGATATTCATCTCATGTGACTTGAGTCACAGAGGGCAAGATTTGTTGACCCTGTGTACCTGCCGCACAGCTCACTGTGATTCAGTGGACGGGACACCGCAACGAAACGCCGATGACAAACCTGGAGTTGCTGTCGAGGTCTCGGGGAGAGCGAGCAATGGAGACCGAGTCGGAGCCGTACGTCCGTCTTGCGACCCTGCGGCAGCTGCACCGGGTGGTGGCCGATCTCAATACGGCCAGGAGCCTGGCGGACACTCTGCAGACCGTCGTGGACGGCATCGTCGTGGGCCTCGGCTACGAACTCGCCTGTGTCAACCTCGTACGCCCTGACGGCGATCTGGTCGTCGCCGCCTTCGCCGGAGACCCCGCCGCGGAGGCCCTCATCACCGGCCGCGTCGGCTCCCGCGCCTCCTGGGAACGCCGTCTGACGATGGGTGAGAACTGGGACGGGCTCAGGTTCATCCCGCACACCGAGGGCTGGGTCCTCCTGGAGGACGACGTCCCCCAGTGGCACACCGACGGGCCCGATCCGCGCTTCGAGGACGAGTGGCACCCCGAGGACCGGCTCTACGCACCCATGTACGCGTCCGGCGGGGAACTTCTGGGTGTCATTTCGGTGGACAGACCGCGCAACGGCCGCCGGCCCGGCGCCTGGGGCCGCGAAGCCCTCCAGATGTACGCCTTCCAGGCCGCGATTGCGATCAGCAATGCACGGCTGCGCGCGAACATGCAGCGGGCCCTCGTGCGGCTGGAGCGTGAACAGCAGGCACTGCGCGCCAGCGAGGAGTCCTTCCGGCAGGCCTTCGAGTACGCGCCCAGCGGGATGGCCATCGCCGAGATGGGCGGGGACCAGCACGGCCGGCTGCTGCGGACCAATGACGCGCTGTGCCGGCTGCTCGGCCGGCCGGCCTCCGTACTGCGCCGCTACTCCTTCTCCGACCTGGTCCACCCCGAGGACATCGGCACCCTGCTGCGCACCTCTGCCGAGGGCGGACGCGCCGAGCTGCGCCTGGGCCGGCGCGACGGCACGTATGTATGGGTCTCGCTGCGCAACTCCGTCGTCGCCGACGCCGCCGACGGGCCCCGGTTCCTCCTCACGCACGTCGAGGACATCGAGGAGCGCAAGCGGCACGAGCTCCAGCTCGCCCACCGGGCCAGCCACGACTCGCTGACCGGCCTGCCGAACAGCGCCGAGCTGCGGTCCCGGCTCGGCGCGCGGCTGTGCCGCAGGCCACAGTCCGTGCGCGCCACCGCGGTCGAGGCCCTGGACGCGGCCTTCGAGGGGCGCGACGGGCACGACGGGCGGGCGGTGCACGACGGCTACGAGGTGCGTGCGGAGGCGGGTGGTGCCGGTGAGCACGGCTTTCAGTCCGACGGACCCGACCGGTACACGGGGGCCGATCCCTTCGAGTTCCCCGGGGCGCCGGCCACGGCGGCGGACGGCCCCTATGACCACCACGTGCACACGGTGGCGCCCGCGACCGACATCGACGACGGGACGAAGGGGCTCGCGGTGCTCTTCTGCGACCTCGACGGCTTCAAGTCGATCAACGACCGGTTCGGGCACCACACGGGCGACGCGGTCCTGATCGAGGTCGCCCGGCGGCTGACGACGGGCGTCAGGGACGGTGACACCGTCGCTCGGCTGGGTGGTGACGAATTCGTCGTCCTCGCCGACGGTCTGGGTGCGGCGGACGCCGCCGATCTCGCCGTCCGGCTGCGCAACGCGATCATCCCGCCGATCCGGGTCGACGGCCGTGCGGTCCGTGTCGGAGCCAGTTTCGGCATCGGCTGGGCGAGCTGCGGGATGTCCGCGGACGAGGTGCTGCGCTCCGCCGACCAGCGGATGTACATCGAGAAGCGGTCCCGTTCCAAGGCCCACCGCAGGGCCGGCTGAGCCGGTCTGTCGCCCGTGGGCGCACCTGTTCGGGGTAGGCTCCCGGGGGTCGAAAGGAGTGACCTGCGATGACGACGCCCGCGAACAACGGCCCGCACGGTGGGGCGAACAAGCCCGAGGACGACGATCCGTTCGGCTACCTCTACGAGGATGGCCAGGCGGCCGGAGCCACCCCGCCCACGTCGGGCGGTGGATACGGCTATCCCGGGGCGTCGGCCGGAGGTCACCCCGGAGCGCAGCCGGGCGTCCCCCGCACCTCGCACCACCAGGTGCGGACGGTCGGCGACCGCCGCAACGGCGGCCAGCGCGGCCAGGTGCCCGCGCAGCAGCCCTCCTACCAGGCCCAGTACCAGGCCCCGGAGGCACTCCAGGCGGGCGGCTACGGCGTTCCGCAGCAGCCGCAGGCCCCGCAGCACCAGACCCAGACGATCGCGCCCCCCGGCGGGCACGGCGGCCACGGCGGTGGCGGCGGCTCCAGCCGTCGCGGTCTGCTGATCGCCGCGGTCGCGGTGGTCGGCGCCGTCGTGATCGGCATCGGCGCCGCCGTGGCCTTCGGCGACAAGGACAAGGACAAGAAGGAGCCCGTCGCGGACGGCGGCCAGCAGTCGGCGGCCCCCCAGAACCCGGCCAGCCCGGCCCCGAGCAGCCCGAAGCCCTCGCAGGCGCCGCTGCCGAAGGGCGAGGCGGCCGGAGCGGGCATGGTGCTGACCGGTGGTGCGCGGCTGGAGAACACGGTGCCCGGTTCGAAGAGCTCGGGCGGCCAGTACGTCGCCGGCTTCAACCAGACGGGTGCGGCGCTCACCTGGACGGTGGACGTGCCGGAGGCGGGCGAGTACACGCTGTTCGTCAACTACGGCGTTCCCGGCAAGGACGGCAAGGCGACCCTCACGGTCAACGGGCAGAGCCCCAACCAGTCGCTGAACCTGTCCAACTTCGCCAAGGCGGCGGACGGTGCCTGGGACAAGGGCTGGACGCGCACCTTCGCGTTCATCACCCTCAAGAAGGGCACGAACGCGATGAAGATCTCGTGCGAGCCCGGCAACCAGTGCGACGCCGTCTTCGACCAGCTGGAGCTGGCTTCGGGACACGTCAGGCGCTGACGGCGGGGACGGACGCCCCCGGAACGAATCAGGCTCTGCCGCGCATGCGGCAGAGCCTGATTCCGTTGTGCGCGGGGCCTGCCGGCCGCTGAGCTCGACGCACTGGCCGGCGGCGGAGACGTGGACCGGGCGGTCGAAGCTGCCGGGCCGTCAGCCGCCGTCGGTGACACGTACGGCGTGCCGCAGCTCCTCGTAGACGCCGGGGTCGAACTCCCCCGCCGTCGGGGCCGCGACCGTGGCCGCGGACAGGGCGACCGCGCGGGTGAGGCGGTCCGGCCAGTCCGCGCCCTCCACCAGGGCCGACAGCAGGCCGGCGACGGCGGAGTCGCCGGCTCCGGTGGGGTTGCCGGACAGCCCGCGCGGCGGGGCCGCCTGCCAGGTGCCCTCGGCGGTGGCGGCCAGCAGGCCGTCCGGGCCCAGCGAGGTGACCACGGCGTGCGCGCCCCGGCGGCGGGCGTCGCGGGTGGCCGGCAGCGGGTCGCGGGACCCGGTGAGCTCGGCCAGCTCGGCGGCGTTCGGCTTGATGATCTCGGGCCGGGCCGCGACCCCGCGGCGCAGGGCCTCGCCGCTGGTGTCCAGGAGGACGGGGACCCCGGCCGCGCGGGCCGCCCGTACGAGGACCGCGTACGCGCCGACCGGCACGCCCGGCGGGAGGCTGCCGCACAGGGCCACGGCGCGGGCGCCGCGGACCAGTTCCCCGTACTGCGCGAGGAACCGGGACCATTCGGCGGGCGTGATCACCGGACCCGGCTCGTTGAACTGGGTGGTGTCGCCGGAGGACTCGTCGACCACGGCCAGGGTGCGGCGGCTGCCGTCCGCGCAGGGCACCAGGGCGTCCGTAACCCGCGGGGAGCGCGCGAGCAGTTCGCGTACGACGGAGCCCACCGGGCCGCCCGTGAAGCCCGTCGCCGTCACCTCGTGGCCGAGCGCGGCCAGCACGCGGGCGACGTTGATCCCCTTGCCGCCGGGACGTTCGGTGACGGCGGCGACCCGGTGCGAGGCGTGCGGGAGCAGCCTCGGCACGCGGTACGTGACGTCGAGTGCGGTGTTGAGCGTCACGGTCAGGATCATGGGCACCCCCGGGTCTGTTGCTGCCGGGATCATGCCAAACCCGAGGCGGTCGGCCCAGTCCTAGGGTCGGCCGCCTCGGTCCTTACAGCCGCTCGGCCGTCAGATCGAGGCCTGGGCGGGCGGGCTGACGACCCATTCGCCGCGCCGCATGACGCCCTTGACGTCGAAGGCGGCGTCGAGGACGACGAGGTCCGCGTACTTGCCGGGCTCCAGCGAGCCGATCTCGTCGTACAGGCCGATGAGCTTGGCCGGGTTGGCGGAGATCGCCTGGACCACGGACTCCACCGGCAGCTTGTCGAGGGTCACCGAGCGCTTGAAGGCGGTGTCCAGGGTCAGCGTGGAGCCGGCGATGGAACCGCCCTCCACGAGCCGGGCCACACCCTTCTTGACTTCGACCTCCAGCGGGCCGAGGTGGTAGGTCCCGTCGCCGAAGCCGGCGGCGTCCATCGCGTCGGTGATCAGGGCCACGCGGTGCGCGCCCGCGTGGTGGAAGGCCAGTTCCAGGGCGGCCGGGTGCAGGTGGGTGCCGTCGTTGATCAGCTCGACGGTGATCCGCTCGTCCTCCAGCAGCGCGGCGATCGGGCCGGGTTCGCGGTGGGCGAGGGGCGGCATCGCGTTGAAGAGGTGGGTGGCCACGGTCGCACCCGCGTCGATGGCGGCGCGCGTCTGCTCGTACGTGGCGTCCGTGTGCCCGATCGCGGCGATCACCCCGTGCTCGGCCAGCAGCCGTACGGAGTCCAGGCCGCCCGGGAGTTCGGTGGCGAGGGTGAACATGCGGGCGGTGCCGTGCGCGGCGTCGATCAGCTTGCGGACCTCGGCCGGGTCGGGGTCGCGGAGCAGGTCCTCCTTGTGCGCGCCCTTGCGGCAGGGGTTGATGAACGGCCCCTCGAAGTGGATGCCCGCGATCTCGCCCTGCTGCGTGAGCTCGGCGAGCAGCCCGGCGCGCCGGGCCAGTTCGTCCAGGTCGCCGGTGACGGTGGAGGCGATCAGGGTGGTGGTGCCGTGCTCGCGGTGGGTGCGGACCCCTCGGAGGACGTCCTCGGCGGTGCCGGAGGTGAAGGAGGCGCCGCCGCCGCCGTGGTTGTGCATGTCCACGAAGCCGGGGACGATCCAGTGCCCGGACAGGTCCACGGTCCGCGAGCCCTCGTGGGCGCTGCCGGCGATGCGGTCGCCGTCGACGATGACCCGGCCGTTGGCCACGGTTCCGGTGGGCAGCACCACCCTGGCGCCGGAGAGAACAGTGCTGTGTGCGCTTCCGGACATCAGGCAGGTACCTCCGTGGCGAGTAGGTCCCAGGCGAGCAGCCCTGCGCCCAGGCAGCCGGCGGTGTCCCCGAGGGCCGCCGGCACGATGTGGGGGAGCCGCTGGAACGTCACGCGCTCCTCCACGGCCGTCCGTAGTGGTGTGAACAAGGTTTCCCCCGCCTCGGCCAGCCCGCCACCGATGATCAGCGTGCGCGGGTCCAGCAGGGTGATCGCCGTGACCAGCCCGTCGGCGAGGGCGCCGACGGCGGCCAGCCAGACCTCCCGGGCGCGCGCGTCGCCGGACTCGACGGCCTTGGCGCAGTCCGCGGCGTCGGCCCCGGGGTCGCCGGCGGCCGCCGCCCAGGCACGGCTGACCGCGGCGGCGGAGGCGAGGGTCTCCAGACAGCCGTGCTGGCCGCAGCCGCAGGCCGGGCCGCCCGGGCGTACCACGATGTGCCCGATCTCGCCCGCGTAGCCGTGGGCGCCGGCCTCGATGCGGCCGGCGATGCCGATGGCGCCGGCGATGCCGGTGCCGAGGGGGACGAAGAGGAAGCGGTCGGCGCCGCGGCCGGCGCCGATGCGGCCCTCCGCGAGTCCGCCCGTGCGCACGTCGTGTCCGAGGGCCACCGGGATGCCGCCGAGGCGGCTGCTGAGCAGGGTGCGCATCGGCACGTCGCGCCAGCCCAGGTTCGCCGCGTAGACGGCGATCCCGTGGTCGGCGTCGACGATGCCCGGGACGGCGACCCCGGCGGCGGAGGCGGTCCGTCCGAAGCGTTCCCGGCCGGTGTCGAGCAGCTCGGCGGCGAAGTCCTGGATCGTCTCGACGACGGCGTCGGGGCCCCGCTCGCGGCCGGTGGCCCGGCGCGCTTCGTGGAGCAGGGTGCCGTCCTCGGCGACGAGGGCAGCCTTCATCCCGGTGCCGCCCACATCGAGGGCGATGACGTGTTTCACGGGTTTCACAGAGACAGTCTCGCGTGCTCGGCGGGGAAAGGTCTAGTCCATTGGGAGGGATTGTTGAGTGGCCATACAAAATCCGGGCCCTGGTCGGGATCCGGATGTGGACGAGCCGCCAAAGTGGTGTAGACCTTACGTGGATCGTACGTACAACAAGGGGTGGATCGAGAACTGTGAAGGGCCGTTACCTGAGCCTGGCCGCGTCCGGCGCCGCGCTGTGCCTGACTGCCGTGACGCTGACGGGCTGCGGAGCCCTCGGCGGACTCACCGGAGACAACGAGGTGACCCTGCGGGTCGTGGCGGCCGACTACGGGGACAATCCGCAGAACTCCTCGGCCGGGTACTGGAAGGGCCTCGCCGACGGCTTCGAGAAGGACAACCCGGGCGTCAAGGTCGAGGTCTCCGTCTACTCGTGGTCCGAGGTCGACGCCAAGGTCGCCGACATGGTCAAGGCCGGCAAGGCCCCCGACATCGCCCAGATCGGCGCCTACGCCGACTACGCGGCCGCCGGCAAGCTGTACTCGGCATCGGAGCTGCTCTCGGTGAAGACCGAGGCCGACTTCCTCGCACCGCTCGCGGACGCGGGCAAGGTCAAGCAGGTCCAGTACGGGCTGCCCTTCGTGTCCAGCACCCGGCTGCTCTTCTACAACGAGAAGCTGCTGGCCGACGCGGGCGTGATCGGCAAGGACGCCAAGGCCGGCTGGCAGCCGAAGAGCTGGGCGGACCTGGAGGCGGCGGCCAAGAAGCTCAAGGGCGCGGGCGTGCCCACCCCCTTCGCGCTGCCGCTGGGCCGCGAGGAGGCGCAGGCCGAGACGATGATGTGGATGCTCTCGGGCGGTGGCGGCTACACCGACAACGAGGAGTCCTACTCGATCGACTCCGCCGACAACGTCAAGGCGCTGGAGTTCCTGCGGGACAAGATGGTCGGCCAGGGGCTGACCGGGCCCGTCGAACCGGGGAAGCTGGACCGCCAGGCCGCCTTCGACGCCTTCACCAAGGGCGAGGTCGGCATGCTCAACGGACACCCGTCGCTGATGAAGCAGGCCGAGGCCAAGGGCGTGAAGTTCGGCATGGTGCCGCTGCCGACCGCCACCGGGTCCGCGGAGCCCGCCATGGGCGTCGCGGACTGGGTCATGGCCTTCAAGAACGGCCACCGCGCGCAGTCCGGGAAGTTCCTGGACTTCATGTACCAGCCGAAGAACGTGGCGGCCTTCACGGACCAGTACGACCTGCTGCCGGCCACCACCAGCGGCTACCAGGCCAAGCAGGCCGCCACCGGCGGCCAGGCGGCCAAGCTGAAGCCCTTCCTGACGGCCTTGCCCGGCTCGCGGCTGTACCCGGTCGGCAAGAAGTCCTGGGCGGACGTCAGCGAGGACATCAAGCAGAACATCGGCAAGAGCGTCCAGCCGGGCGGACAGCCGGCGAAGGTCCTGGAGGACATCGCCACGACGGCACGGGCCTCGGACCCGCACTGACGCGGCGAGGCGCCGCCCTCCGGCAGAGCGGGCACGGCTCTGTCGGAGGGCGGCGTTAATCTGGCCGTATGACGGACGACGGGCAGCTGACGGCCACGGAGGCCGCGGTGCTCGCCTACGAGGGACGCACCTGGCCCGGGCCCGGAGCCAAGGAACGGGCGATACGGGAAGGACTGGGGATGACCCCGGTCCGCTACTACCAGCTGCTCAACGCACTGATGGACGACCCGCGGGCGCTGGCCCACGCACCGGGCACGGTCAACCGGCTGCGGCGGATCCGCGAGGCCCAGCGGGCCCGGCGATAGCCCCCCGCCCGTGCCATAGCCGTGGCCGGGCCGGGCCGTTAGGGTCGTCCGTATGGGGAGCCATCCGCACGACTTGCCGATGCCCGTCACCGCAGCCGGACGCGAGGGACTCGAAGCCCTGCTCCGCGCACCCCGCCGGTCCGTGGTCGCCCTGGACTTCGACGGCACCCTCGCCGACATCGTCCCGGACCCGGACCAGGCCAGAGCCCACCCGGGAGCCGTCCCGGCCCTCTCCGCGCTCGCCCCCGAGGTCGCCTCGGTCGCCGTGATCACCGGGCGGCCGGCGGGCGTCGCCGTCCGCTACGGGGGCTTCGCCGGCGTCCCCGGACTGGAACACCTCGTCGTCCTCGGCCACTACGGCGCGGAGCGCTGGGACGCGGTCACCGGGATCGTGCACGCCCCGGCCGAGCACCCCGGGGTGGCGGCGGTACGGGCCGAGCTGCCGGGGTTCCTGGACTCCATCGGGGCCTGGCGGGGCACCTGGATCGAGGAGAAGGGCCGGGCGCTGGCCGTGCACACCCGGCGGGCCGCGGATCCCGCGGCGGCCTTCGCGGCCCTGCGCGAGCCCCTGGCGGAGCTGGCGGCGCGGCACGGGCTGATGGTCGAGCCGGGCCGGGCGGTCCTGGAGCTCCGGCCCCCGGGCATGGACAAGGGCGTCGCCCTGACGGAGTTCCTGGCGGAGCGGGACGCGGAGGCGGTGCTGTACGCGGGCGACGACCTGGGGGACCTGGCGGCGTACTCGGCGGTCGAAAAGCGCCGGGCCGACGGCCTCCCGGGCCTCCTGCTGTGCAGCGGCTCGGCCGAAGTCCCCGAACTGGCCTCCCGAGCCGACCTAGTCCTCTCCGGCCCCGCCGAGGTGGTCACCTTCCTGACCGCTTTGGCCAAGGCCGCCCGAAGCTGAAATACCGGGGCTCCGCCCCGAACCCCGGTCCTCAAACGCCGGACGGGCTGAAAGATCGCCTCAAACGCCGGCCAAAATCCAGCCCCTCCGGCGTTTGAGGAGCGGGGTCTGGGGCGGAGCCCCAGCAGCGGCGCGGGCGCCGAACACTTGGCTTTCGCCCGCGGCGCCGTTGCGGGGGCCAGCCCCCGGACCCCCGCGCCTCAAACGCCGGCGAGGCTAAAAGACCGGGGCTCCGCCCCGAACCCCGCGCCTCAAACGCCGGCGGGGCTGGATTTGGCCGGCGTCAGCCTGCGACTTCCCCCCCCGGAGGGCGAGGAAGGGCGCTCCGCGCAAAATCCAGCCGGGTTGGCTCAGGGGAGCAGGTCGGTGAGTTGGGCTGCGAACCAGGCGGCCGGGGGGAGGGCCGTGGCGGCGGCGGCCAGGCGCTTCGTGCGCTCCGCACGCTCGGCGTCCGGCATGGACAGCGCCGCGTGCAACGCCTCCGCCGTCGCCGACACGTCGTACGGGTTCACCGTCAGCGCGTCCGCCCGGAGCTCCTCGTACGCCCCCGCCCCGGTGGACAGCACCAGCGCGCACCCCGCCTCCGACACCACCGGGATCTCCTTCGCGACCAGGTTCATCCCGTCCCGCACCGGGTTCACCAGCGCCACGTCCGCCATCCGGTACACCGCCAGCGACCGCGCGAAGTCGTCCTGCACCGACACCAGCACCGGCTGCCAGTCCGCCGTCCCGAACTCCTCGTTGATCTCCGCCGCCAGCTCCCGCACCGACTCCGTGTACGCCCGGTACACCGCCAGGTCCTGCCGGGACGGGTACGCCGACGCCAGGTGGACGACCCGGCCGCGCCACTCCGGGTGGACCGTCAGCAGCTCCCGGTACGCCAGCAGCCCCCGCAGGATGTTCTTCGACAGCTCGGTCCGGTCCACCCGGGCGATCGTCTTGCGATCGCCGACCTCCGCCCGCAGCTGCGCCAGCTTCTCGTCCACCTCCGGCCGGTGCGCCAGCGCCCGCAGTTCGTCCGCGTCCACCCCGAGGGGGTACGCGGTCACCTCGGTGAACCGGCGCTTCGCGTAGCCCTGCCCGTCCGGGTCCGCCCGGCGGTGCCACACCCCGCGCTCCGGGTGCCCGGCCGGGAAGTACGCCTGCGCGATGCCGTCCAGGTCGTCCCTGTTCGCGCCGCCGGCGAAGTTGCCCGCCCACCGCGCCGTGTGGAAGCCCAGCCGGTCCGCGCCGAGCATCCCCCACACCAGCTGGCTCTGGATGTCGTCCGGGATCATGTTCATGAACTCCCACGAGGCCCACGGCGTGTGCGTGAAGTGCCCGATCCGCAGGTCCGGCCGCAGCGCCCGCAACTGACCGGGGACCAGCGCCAGGTGGTAGTCCTGCACCAGGACACGGGCCCCTTCCGCCGCCTCCTGGGCGAGGGCGCGCGCGAAGGCCTCGTTGTACGTGACGTACGCGGCCCACCGCCTCCGGAACTCCGCGTCGAAGACCGGCTCGCGCGGGACGTCGTAGAGGTGGTGGTGGGTGAACCAGAGCACGGAATTGGCGATGCCGTTGTAGGCGGCGTCGTACACCGTGGGATCGATGTCCAGCATCCGGACGCCCGGCTCGGTCACCCCCCGGCGGACCGCCTCCCGGTCCGCCTCCGACAGTGCCGCGCAGATCCACAGCGCGTTCGGCTGCTCCGCGAGCGCCGCGGAGAGCCCGGAGACGAGGCCGCCCCCGCCGCGCCGGGCCGTGAGGCCGCCTTCGGCATCGATCGAGTAGGAGAGGGGGCCGCGGTTGGCGGCGACGAGTACCTGAGAAGCCATGCGGCGAACCTAGCCCGGCCCGCACTCGCTCAAACTTTCCAGGCCGACGTCACGCCACGCGGCGCAGCGCGTACTCCTTGACGCCGAGCATCGGCGGCCGCTCCTCGGTGTCCACCGGGTACGTCCGCGGAACGAAGCCCTCCGGCCCCCGCTCGAACTGCGTCAGCTCCGGCCGTACGAGATGCCCGCGCGACAGCCGCAGCAGGGCGGTGCGGTAGATCGCCGCGGCCATCCGGCCGAGCGCCTGCCCGCCCTGGTGGCGGTGGACGCGTACGCCCACGTCCACCTGGGCGAGCGCGTCCAGCCCGACCGTGTGCAGCGCGTCGACCAGCAGGCCCAGCTCGACCCCGTACCCGACGGGGAACGGCAGCCGCTCCAGCAGGGAGCGGCGCACGGCGTACTCGCCGCCCAGCGGCTGGACGAAGCCGGCCAGCTGCGGCCAGTGCAGGTTGAGCAGGGGGCGGGCGACCAGTTCCGTGACCCGGCCGCCCTGGCCGGGGGCGTCGCCGAGCGGGCGGTCGTACATGGCCTTGACGAACTGCACGTCCGGTTCGGTCAGCAGCGGTCCGACGATCCCGGAGACGAAGGAGGAGGAGAAGTCCCGCAGGTCGGCGTCGACGAAGCAGACGATGTCCCCGCTGGTGGCCAGCAGCGAGCGCCACAGCACCTCGCCCTTGCCGGGCAGCGCCGGGATCCTCGGCAGGATCTCGTCGCGGTGCACCACGCGCGCTCCGGCCTTCGCCGCGACCTCCGCCGTACGGTCGGTCGAGCCCGAGTCGATCACGATCAGCTCGTCCACCAGGGGGAACGGCAGTCCCTCGATCAGCTCGCGCCGGATGACCTCGACGATCGCGCCGACCGTCGCCTCCTCGTCCAGCGCGGGCAGCACCACGCTGACCGTGGTCCCGGCCGCCCGTTTCCGGTCGAGCAGCTGGTCGAGCGGTCGGTCGGCGGCTGACCAGGAGCGGTCTGCCAGCCAGCGCTCCACCTCTTCCAGCACCCTCAGCACTCCCTGCTTGTCGGCGTTATCGGCCGTTATGAGATCCATCTCGCGGTTCGGACGGCTGTCTCAACCGCCCGGCCCTTCGGTTACAGTCTTGAACAACGCGAAGGACCACCGCATGCCGGGGGTCCCCGCGCACAAACGCACCGGCGCGCCACAGAGCGCGTGTGCCGGTGCCATACCGCTCATCCAGAGGGGCAGAGGGACACGGCCCGTTGAAGCCCCGGCAACCCTCCAGTCGGTTCTCGCGATCGCTCGTCAGCGACGTCAGCGAGGTCCCCGGCTAGGGAAGGTGCCAATTCCGTCTCATGGCGAAGCGCGCCATGGGGAAGATGAGGAGAAAGGGCCTCGCCATCATGGCTGCACAGACTGTCGCCACCTCTGTCGATCTCGGACCTGCCAACGGTCTTTCCTGTCGCGAGTGCGGTACCCGCTTCGAACTCGGCCCCATCTTCGCGTGCGCCGAGTGCTTCGGACCGCTGGAAGTCGCCTACGACCTCCCCACCGGTGACCCCGAGGCCCTGCGCGCCGCGATCGAGGCCGGCCCGAACAACATCTGGCGCTACGCCCCGCTGCTGCCCGTCCCCGCGGACGTGGCCTCCAAGCCGAGCCTGAACCCGGGCTTCACCAAGCTCGTGGACGCCGCCAACCTGGCCAAGGAGCTCGGCGTCACCGGCAAGCTCTACGTCAAGGACGACTCCGGCAACCCGACGCACTCCTTCAAGGACCGCGTCGTGGCCATCGCCGTCGAGGCCGCCCGCGCCTTCGGTTTCACCACCCTCTCCTGCTCCTCCACTGGCAACCTGGCCGGCGCCGTCGGCGCCGCGGCCGCCCGGGCCGGCTTCCGCTCCTGCGTGTTCATCCCGCACGACCTGGAGCAGGGCAAGGTCGTCATGGCCGGTGTGTACGGCGGCGACCTGGTCGGCATCGAGGGCAACTACGACGACGTCAACCGCTTCTGCTCCGAGCTCATCGGCGACCCGCTGGGCGAGGGCTGGGGCTTCGTCAACGTCAACCTGCGCCCGTACTACGGAGAGGGCTCCAAGACCCTCGCGTACGAGATCTGCGAGCAGCTCGGCTGGCAGCTGCCCGACCAGCTCGTGATCCCGATCGCGTCCGGCTCGCAGCTGACGAAGATCGACAAGGGTCTGCAGGAGCTGATCAAGCTCGGCCTCGTCGAGGACAAGCCGTACAAGATCTTCGGTGCCCAGGCCGAGGGCTGCTCCCCGGTGTCGACCGCCTTCAAGGCCGGTCACGACGTGGTCCGCCCGCAGAAGCCGAACACCATCGCCAAGTCCCTCGCGATCGGCAACCCGGCGGACGGCCCGTACGTCCTGGACATCGCCCGCCGCACCGGCGGCTTCGTCGAGGACGTGAACGACGAGCAGGTCGTCGAGGCCATCAAGATCCTCGCGCAGACCGAGGGCATCTTCGCCGAGACCGCGGGCGGCGTGACCGTCGGCGTGACGAAGAAGCTGATCGAGAACGGGCAGCTCGACCCGACGCTGACCACCGTCGTCCTCAACACCGGCGACGGCCTCAAGACCCTGGAGGCGGTGGCCGCGGAGAGCGGGCAGACCGCCACCATCCGCCCGAGCCTGGACGCGTTCCGCGCCGCCGGCCTGGCCTGACCACCTCCCCCTGCTCTACCGGAAAGGCAGTAGCGCCATGAGCGTCAACGTCCGCATCCCCACCATCCTGCGCACCTACACCGGCGGCCAGGCCGAGGTGCCCGCCGAGGGCGCGACCCTCGCCGAGGTCATCCAGTCCCTGGAGGCGAGCCACCCGGGCATCGCCGCGCGCGTCCTGGACGACCAGGGCAAGCTGCGCCGTTTCGTGAACGTCTACGTCAACGACGACGACGTGCGCTTCGAGGGCGGGCTGGAGGCGAAGACGCCGGACGGCGCCGGCGTCTCGATCATCCCGGCCGTCGCGGGCGGTTGCTGACCCTCTCGGCCCTCTCGGCCTCTTTGTCACCTGATAGGTGACACGCGCAAACCGAAATTGCCCCCTCCGCTAAAAGCGGAGGGGGCAATTCTGCTTGATTGGGCGCGGTAGAGTTGGGGAAGTCCCCTCCGCCGGACTTGCCCGCTGCATATGAACGGGTCGCGTGAGGGTCGACATCGGGTCAACATGCAAGTGCGGTATGGGGCTTTGGCGAGATATGTCGGGCCCGAGTTGCCCTGGAGTATGGCAAATTTTCACTCTATTTCAATGTTTTCCTGTGTCCAGAATTCTCGTCGGATTGACCTGTTGCAGACAGCACTCGCGCAGATACATTCAGCCTCGGTCGACGCGTTCCGACGCAAGTTCTGACCCGGGAACGCGAAGTGCGTTCCCGCGCAAGGGCCAGTAATAGGGGAGTTAGGCATGGCTCAGGGCACCGTCAAGTGGTTCAACGCGGAGAAGGGCTACGGCTTCATCGCGGTCGACGGTGGTGCGGATGTGTTCGTCCACTACAGCGCCATCCAGATGGACGGATACCGCACCCTTGAAGAGGGTCAGCGGGTCGAGTTCGAGATCTCGCAGGGCCAGAAGGGTCCGCAGGCGGACATGGTCAAGCTCGCGCTCGGCTAGTCCTGGAGCGATCGACCACCGACGCACAGTGTTCAACGAAGACCTGCACGACCACACGAGGGGCCCACATCCTGGACACGGGATGCGGGCCCCTCGTGTGTGTACCCGGGCTGTGCCCGGTAGTGGCGGGGCGTTCTCCCGACTCGCTTGCACTCGAGGGGGTCGAGTGCTAATCATTGGCGTTAGCACTCTCCCGGTGAGAGTGCTACTGAACGAGGACCGGGTCGGTGAGGCCCGCAGGGTCCGGCGGGAAGGAACCGCCGGGCACTCAGGCCGTCCGTCGCGGGCGCGGGCGCGGTCCGGAGCAATCCACCGCTGTCCGGGAGGACCACTTCAGATGGCCAAGATCATTGCGTTCAACGAGGAGGCCCGGCGCGGTCTCGAGCGAGGCATGAACCAGCTCGCCGACGCCGTCAAGGTCACCCTTGGCCCCAAGGGTCGCAACGTCGTCCTTGAGAAGAAGTGGGGCGCCCCCACGATCACCAACGATGGTGTCTCCATCGCCAAGGAGATCGAGCTCGAGGACCCGTACGAGAAGATCGGCGCCGAGCTGGTCAAGGAAGTCGCCAAGAAGACGGACGACGTCGCGGGCGACGGTACGACCACCGCCACCGTGCTGGCCCAGGCGCTCGTCCGCGAGGGCCTGCGCAACGTGGCCGCCGGTGCCAACCCGATGGCCCTCAAGCGTGGTATCGAGAAGGCCGTCGAGGCCGTCTCCGCCGCCCTGCTCGCCCAGGCCAAGGATGTCGAGACCAAGGAGCAGATCGCTTCCACGGCCTCCATCTCCGCCGCCGACACCCAGATCGGCGAGCTCATCGCCGAGGCCATGGACAAGGTCGGCAAGGAAGGCGTCATCACCGTCGAGGAGTCGCAGACCTTCGGTCTGGAGCTCGAGCTCACCGAGGGCATGCGCTTCGACAAGGGCTACATCTCGGCGTACTTCGCCACCGACATGGAGCGCATGGAGTCGTCCCTCGACGACCCGTACATCCTGATCGTCAACTCCAAGATCGGCTCGGTCAAGGACCTGCTGCCGCTCCTGGAGAAGGTCATGCAGTCCGGCAAGCCGCTGCTGATCATCGCCGAGGACGTCGAGGGCGAGGCGCTCTCCACCCTCGTCGTCAACAAGATCCGTGGCACCTTCAAGTCCGTCGCCGTCAAGGCCCCGGGCTTCGGTGACCGCCGCAAGGCCATGCTCGGTGACATCGCCATCCTCACGGGCGGCACGGTCATCTCCGAGGAGGTCGGCCTCAAGCTGGAGAACGCCGGTCTCGACCTGCTCGGCCGCGCCCGCAAGGTCGTCATCACCAAGGACGAGACCACCATCGTCGACGGTGCCGGTGACAGCGACCAGGTCGCCGGTCGCGTGAACCAGATCCGCGCCGAGATCGAGAACTCCGACTCGGACTACGACCGCGAGAAGCTCCAGGAGCGCCTCGCGAAGCTGGCCGGCGGCGTGGCCGTCATCAAGGCCGGTGCCGCGACCGAGGTCGAGCTCAAGGAGCGCAAGCACCGCATCGAGGACGCCGTTCGCAACGCGAAGGCGGCCGTCGAGGAGGGCATCGTCGCCGGTGGCGGCGTGGCCCTGCTGCAGGCCTCCGCGGTCTTCGAGAAGCTGGAGCTCGAGGGTGACGAGGCGACCGGCGCCAACGCCGTGAAGCTCGCCCTGGAGGCCCCGCTGAAGCAGATCGCCGTCAACGGTGGTCTCGAGGGTGGCGTCGTCGTCGAGAAGGTGCGCAACCTTCCGATCGGTCACGGCCTGAACGCCGCGACCGGCGAGTACGTCGACATGATCGCCGAGGGCATCATCGACCCGGCGAAGGTCACGCGCTCTGCCCTGCAGAACGCCGCGTCCATCGCCGCGCTGTTCCTCACCACCGAGGCCGTCATCGCCGACAAGCCCGAGAAGGCCGGCGCCGGCGCCCCGGGCGGCATGCCGGGCGGCGACATGGACTTCTGATCGACCCCTGGCTCCGGCCACCGGTTGATCGGCTGTTCTCGAACGAGGGCGGCACCCCCCACGGGGGGTGCCGCCCTCGGGCGTTCTCCCGGCCACCACCGGGCGGCGGGTAAAACCGCTGGCCGGGGTGGGGGTGGGCGTGTGAGCGTACGGCCATGGGCAACTCCGTCGCGTACCCCGTTCACCGCACCACCGATCCCGTCGAGGCGTATGCCAAGGCGCGGGTGCTGTGCGGGCTGCTGGCCCGGCGGTACCAGGAGGTGCGGGTGGGGGCCGAGCTGGGCACGGTGGCGGACGTGCGGCGGATGGCGGCGCTGCTGCCGGACGCGGGCTACGACTACACCGAGATGCGCACGCATCCGGAGACGGGCGAGTTCCTCTATTACGAGGGGGACGTGCGGACGGCGACCGACGCGGAGCTGGAGGCGGCGGTCCCCCTCGACTTCGTCTCCACGGAACTGCCGGCCGCGGTGGCCGAGGAGGAGTTCGTCCGCGCGGTGGGCGCCGGCCCCGCGTCCATCGGCTGGGAGGGCTGCTGGCCCGACGAGCCCGAGCTGGGCTCGTACGGCTCGCCCAAGTACGACGGGGTGCAGCTGGTTCTCAACAGTGACGAGTGCGAGTGGTCCCGGAAGGTCAGCGGGGTCCACACCGTCTACGTCCACGTCACCAAGTTCGGCGATCTGGGCCGCGCCGAGCGGCTCGCCGCCGCGATCGGCGGCAGCGTGCTGGGCGAGCCGGAGTCGGGTCTGTAGGCGATGGGGAGTTCGAGGGCCTACCCCGTGTTCCGGACCGACGACCTCGCCGAGGCGTACCGGCGGGCCCGCCTGCTGTGCGCGCGGATGAGGCCGCTCGATGCGGAGATGTGGCTGTGCGCGCAGGCGGAGACCGTGGAGGAGGCCCGGGGGCTGGCGGTGCTCCTTCCGGCGGGCCTGTTCCAGCCGTCGTACGACTGGGACCGGGACGTCTGGTTCGTGGGCACCGAACTGCCCCGCGACGACCGGGAGCTGGCGGCCGAACTGCCGCTGACCGTCGACGCGTACGCGGCTCCGGGCCCCGTCGAGGAGGCCTTCCTGCGTGCGCTGGGCGGTGGGGCGGCCACGATGCTCTGGTACGGAGCCTGGCCGTTCGTCCCCGAGACCCCGTCCGGATCGCAGGACCCGACGAACCAGCGGGTGGAACTCCACGTCAACGAGGAGCATCCCGACGGCCGGCACACGGTCTACGTGCACTTCGGGTACGCCGACGAGGTGGGCGCGGCCCATCTCGCGGCCGGGATCGGCGGGTCGGTGCTGGGTCCCGTGCAGGTGGGCCGCTGACGCGGCCCGGGGCGGCCCGGGTCGGCATAGGCTGGGCGCATGGCTGATCTCTTCGTCAAGATCTGCGGGCTCAAGACCGCGCCGGACGTCGATGCCGCGGTGGCGGCCGGGGCCGATGCCGTGGGCTTCGTCTTCGCGCCAGGCAGCCCGCGCACCGTCGACGCCGCCACCGCGCGGGAGCTCGCCGCGCGGGTGCCGGACTCGGTGCTCACCGTCGGGGTGTTCCGGGGGCAGACGGTCGAGGAGGTGCGCCGGTTCGCCGAGGAGAGCGGCGTACGGGGAGTGCAGCTGCACGGCGAGGAGGGTCCCGAGGACTTCGCGGCGCTGCGCGCCGAGGGCCGGACGCTGTTGCGGGCCACCGCCGAGCACGTGAAGCGCTGCGGCGAGTACGGAGAGGACCTGCTCCTGCTCGACGCCCCCGACCCGGGCTCCGGCAAGCCGTGGAACTGGGGCTCCGCGGACTTCGCCGCACCCGAGGGGCGGTGGCTGCTGGCCGGCGGGCTGAACCCGGGCAACGTGCGGGAGGCGGTCGAGGTGACCGGGGCCTGGGGGGTGGACGTGTCCAGCGGGGTGGAGCGCGAACGCGGGGTGAAGTCGCCGGAGTTGATCCGCGCCTTCATCGAGGCCGCACGCGGCTAGCCCGGGCTTCAAGTTTCTGTAGTGCTCGTTACAGACATCGTGTTACCGTATTTCTGTAGTGATCATTACGGAATTGGGGGGACCCATGGGCAACAAGAACGCGCTGGTCACGGGCGGCAGCAGGGGAATCGGCCGGGCCATCGCCGAGCGGCTCGCCGCCGACGGGGCCACCGTCGTGCTGACGTACGCGAACGACGAAGCGGCGGCCCGCGAGACCGTGGAGCGGATCACCAAGGACGGCGGCCGGGCCCACGCGCTCCACGCGGAGCTCGGGCACCACGGCGACGCCGCCGCGCTCTGGGCGGCGTACGACGCGCTGGGGCTCGACGGGGTCGACATCATCGTCAACAACGCCGGCATTGGCATGCCTGTTCCGCTCGGCCAGGTCGCCGAGGAGGACTTCGACCGGGTCTTCGCCGTGAACGTACGGGCGCCGTTCTTCGTGGTGCAGGAGGCCCTCGGGCGGCTGCGCGACGGGGGCCGGGTCATCAACATCTCCAGCGGCGCCGCCCGGATCGCGATGCCCGAGATCCTCGCCTACGGGGCGACCAAGGGCGCGCTCGACACCCTCACGCTCAACCTGGCGAAGGCCCTCGGCCCCCGCGGGATCACCGTGAACTCCGTCGCACCCGGCATCGTCGACACCGACGTCAACGCCGGCTGGCTGCGCGGCAACGCCGAGGCCGAGGCGCACGCCGCCTCGCTCGCCGCGCTCGGCCGGGTCGGCCGCCCCGAGGACATCGCCGACATCGTCGGATTCCTGGCTTCCGAGGACGCGCGGTGGGTGACGGGGCGGGTGGTCGACGCGACGGGCGGCGCGGGGCTCTGAGCCGACGGGGGCCGATCGTCAGGTGGCGGGCATCGCCTGTCGCCAGACGGTCAAGTCCCCGGAAATCCACTGGGGCATCCCCGCCACGTCCGCGGTCGACTTGTGCACGAGCACGAGCAGCCCGACGTCCCCCGCCTTGTTCCTGATGCAGAACTGGCTGCCGCCCGCCGCCCCGGCCAGTGTCCAGCTCCGGTCGGTCGTGAGCGCCAGCGTGGAACGGCACGAGTCGAGGGACCCCTGCGTCCCGCCGTACAGCATGATGATCGTGGCGGTGTCGCTCTCCAGGCTGCAGATGCTCCTCTTGCAGCTCATGCGTATCTCTCCGCTGCGGTCCTGGCGTACGAGCGGTTCCCCCAGGGTGATCGAGGTCTGCTCGTCGTTCAGCCGCATCTGGGGGTACGGGTTCGCCTTGGGCGGCTGGGACGCGCTCGGGCTGGGCGTGGTGGCCGAGCCGGCCGAGCCTGCTGACCCGGCGGAGCCGGCTGACCCGGCCGCGCCCGAGGCCGACACCGCCGGGCCCGGGGACTTGGCCGCGGACGCCTCCCTTTCGAACATCCGCTTCGCGGATTCCTTGACCGTCCAGGCCAGGCCGCCCAGCACGAGCGCTCCCACCGTCACCGCCACGGTGACGCCCGCGACGGCACGCCGGCGGCCCTTGCGCCGCTCCTCCGGCGTCCGCGGCTTGGGCCCCCAGACCATCGGCGTCTCGTGCCCCGTGACGGGCTGCGGGGCCGGATCCGGGACCTTCACCTCCGGCCCCAGCACCTCCCGCCAGACGGCCGGGCTGCCGCCGCTCGTGTCGTCGGCGTCCTCGCCCAGCTGCTGCCGGCACCACTCCACGATCTCCGTCGGGGTGGCCCGCTCCTCCGGGTCGGAGGCCAGGCACCGGGCGAGCAGCGGCTGCAGCTGCTCCGGCAGCCGGGACAGGTCTGGCTCGGAGTGGACGATCCGGAACAGCACGGTCATGGACGGACCGGTGCCGTACAGCGGCTCGCCCAGTGCCGCGTACGCCACCGTCTGCCCCAGCGCGAAGACGTCGGTGGCGGGTGTGGTCTCGCCCGCCATCGCCTGCTCGGGCGCCATGTACTGGGGCGTGCCGATGGTGCTGCCCGTGGCCGTGGGCGCGGTGGTGTCGGACGCCGTCGAGATGCCGAAGTCGATGACCCGGGGCCCGTCGGCGGCCAGCAGCACGTTCGACGGCTTGAGGTCCCGGTGCACGACGCCCTCGGCGTGGATGGCCTGCAGGGCCTCGGCGATGCCCGCCACCAGCCACAGGAGCGCGGGCACCGGCAGCGGTCCGCGCCGGGCGACGGCCTCCGACAGGGAGGGCCCGGGTACGTACAGGGTGGCCAGCCACGGCGGGACCGCGTCCGCGTCGGCGTCGATGACCTCGGCGGTGTACGCCCCCCGGACGCGCCGGGCCGCCACCACCTCGCGGCGGAACCGCCGCCGGAACTGGGGGTCTTCGGCCAGCTCCGGCCGGACCACCTTGATCGCCACCGGTCGGCCGCCCGGGGTGTGCGAGAGGTAGACCCGGCCCATGCCGCCCGCACCGAGCCGGGCCGCGAGACGGTATCCGGCGACGGTCCGCGGATCCTCCGCGTGCAGCGGCTCGAACACCTCGGTCGCGCTGTTCATCGGCCTCCCCGATCCCCCCGAACCCCCCGATCAACCGATGAGTTGATCCGCATCACTTTAAGCAACGCGTAAGGGCGGTGCGTGGCCGGGGAGTCCGCGGACGTCAGTTGCCGGGGCCGAACGAGGACGCGCCGCCGTCCTTCTCCACCGACTCCACGATCGGGGTCGCCCGCAGGTCCTCGACCTGCTCGGCGGAGAGGCGGGCGGCGAAGCCGTTCAGCGTCTTGCGATAGACGTGGAGCGGGGTGATCCCGTACGCGTCCGCGACGGCGGCCGGTTCGACGCCGGGGTGCACGGTGACGATGTACGTGGCGTGGTCGGCGGGAGCGGAGTGCCTTACGGGTACGGACTCGGCGGCGGTGGCTGCGGACACGGGCAGGGCGACGGTGACGGCGGCCAGGACGGCGACGGCCACGGGCAGGGCTCGGCTCAGTCGGTTGCGCATGGGTGGAGGGCATCACGCGCTGCGGTGCAGGTCAACGAGGTCCTGGGGTGAGGCGGGGGCACGGGTGGGCGCACCGGCCGTGCGCTCCCCGGTGTGGGGGCGGGCCGCACGGGTGATCTTGCCCGGCGGGCCGTTGGCCGTGCGGGGCCCGTGTGCTGAAGCACGGCCGTGACGGCGCAGCGGGACAACCCTTTCTGCACGGGGTGCAACCGCCCCGCCCGGGGCGCGGGCGCACAACGGGCAATCAGGTGAGCCGGTGGTTCAAGTCGGCCAGAGGTGGCACCGATGGAGCTGAGTGCCGCCCCCGCAGGAGCACCTGGTGCCGTGAGGGCGGCTCACCCATGTTTGCCTTCGACCCCGTCAGGGAGCTCCTTCCATGCGCCTGCTCGCTCGTCTGGCCGCCGCGACCCTCCTCGCCGTGACCCCGGTCGCGGCCGGTACCGCCTCCGCCGCGGCCCCGGAGCCGGAACCGGCTCCGCTGGTCAAAGCAGCCAACCCGGTGCCCGGCAAGTACATCGTGACCCTGGAGAAGGGGCAGGACGCGGCGAAGATCGCGAAGAAGCTGGGCCTGAAGCCGTCCTTCGTCTACACGTCGGCGATGACCGGCTTCGCGGTGCCGCTGACCTCGCTGGAGCTGACGCTCGTCCGCAACAGCCTGGGGGTGAAGTCGGTCGAGGAGGACGCCTCGGTCCAGTCCGTGCCGATGCCGTCCTCCCTGCAGGGGATGCGGGCTCCGTCGGACTCGTGGGGCCAGGACCGCATCGACCAGCGGAACCTGCCGCTCGACAACAACTTCACCACTGATGGCAGCGGCGCCGGGGTGACCGCGTACATCCTGGACACCGGTATCGACTACGAGCACACCGAGTTCGGCGGCCGAGCCACCTTCGGCTTCGACGCGATCGGCGATGGCCAAAACGGCGCGGACTGCAACGGCCACGGCACGCACGTCGCCGGCACGGTCGCGGGCAAGACGTACGGGGTCGCGAGCAAGGCGAACCTGGTCAGCGTCCGCGTCCTCGGCTGTGACGGTACGGGCACGTACTCGGGGATGATCGCGGGCTTCGACTGGGTCGCGAAGAACGCCAAGCAGCCGGCGGTCCTCAACGGCTCTCTGGGCGGCGACAGGTCGACGACGCTGAACGACGCCGCGACCGCGCTCTCCGACGCGGGCGTGCTGCCGGTCGTCGCGGCGGGCAACTCCGCGAAGGACGCGTGCAACGTCTCGCCCGCCTCCGCCGATCGCGTGTTCACGGTCGCGGCGAGCAACCAGTACGACGAGGAGACCGACTTCTCCAACTGGGGCACATGCGTCGAGCTGTACGCCCCCGGCGAGGCCATCGTTTCCGCGAAGCTCGGCGGCGGCAGCATCGCGCTGAACGGTACGTCGATGGCCTCTCCGCACGCCGCCGGTGTCGCCGTCCTCTACAAGGCGGCGCACCCGAAGGCGGAATCGGGCGAGATCGCCGAATACCTCGAAGGAGAGTCCACCAAGGACGTCCTGAGCAAGATCAGCAAGTCCAGCCCCAATGCACTGCTGTTCACCAACGGTCTCTGACCCCGGAGCAGGTGATCCGACCCCCTGACGGGCGCGCCAACTAGGCTGTCCGCAGGGGGGATCATGGACGACCACACATCTCAGGGCGCGCGGTGGCTGCCGCGCGCCCTGTTCGTCGCCGGCACGGCGGTCGCCACCGTGACCGTGCTGTACCTCGTCATGCTCTGGCGGATGGCCTTCGTCGACTGGACCCGGGGCAGGGGCTGGCTGCTGCTGCTCACCCCCGCCTTGGGGCTCCTCGCGTACGTGCTGCTGGCTCGGGCCCGCGGCGCCGCCAGGGGCGCGCTGGTCTGGTGCCTCGCCGTGACCGTCGCGATGGCTGCGCTGTGGCCCGCCTGGCAGGCGTACGAGAGGATGCGCGGACCGCAGGCGTACGTGTGGACCTGGTGGCAGGCGGAGAAGCCGGAGTCGGCCCGGCCGGTGGGCGCCTGGATGCGCCCGTCGTCGGGGCTCGTACGGGTCCGCGCGGACGGCCTCAAGCTCTACGACGGCGGGGGTCGCTCGGCCGGAGGGCTGGGCGCGGGCGGGGAGGTCACCTTCTGCGCCGTGAGCCGGACCATCCCGCACGACATCGGGCTGGTCGCCGCCGCGCGCACTCCGGCCGGCTGCGGCGCGCGGGTGCTGGCCGTGGACCTGAAGAACGGCGAGAAGCTGTGGGCCAAGGACCTTCCGGTGGCGCCGGGCCGCGACGGGGACGAGACGCCCGTGGTGGCCGCGGTCGGCGATACGGCCGTCGCCGTGACGGAGGGCGCCCTCCTCGGCCTGGACCTGCGCACGGGCGGCGAACGCTGGCGGGTCCCGGTACCGGCCGGCTGCCGGGTCCGCGCGCTCGACGGAGCCGCCGACCGGGTGCTGTACGTGGAGGACTGCGCAGGTAGCGGCTCGGCGCGGCTGATCGCGCTGGACGCGCGGACGGGCACCCAGGCCTGGCAGAGCCCGCTGCGCACCGCGGGCCCGTCGGCGCAGGTGCGGATGCTGTCGGCGCAGCCGATCGTCCTGCGCGCCGGAGGCTCGGTGCTGCTCTTCGACGACTCCGGGCGCGAACGGGGCGCGGTACCGGTGGCCGGCCCGCAGGAGGACCTGACCGAGGGGCCCGCACCGGTGGTGAGCGGAGACCTGCTGATCGCCCCGGTGAAGGGCAAGGTCCCGGGAATCTCCGCGTACTCCGTGCTGGACGGCAAGCGGGTGTGGCACGCCGCGCTGGACGGGGCGACGGTCCTGGGGCTGGTGCAGAGCCGCGGCCCGGGCGGGGTCGACGTGGTGACGTCGACCGCCGCGCGGACGCACCTGTGGCACCTGGACGGGACCACGGGCAGGGCGAAGGCCGAGCCCACGATCCTGCGCGAGGTCCCGCTGGGCCGACGGTTCGAGATCTACCCGCAGGGCCCGGAGGGCTACACGTTCGTGAACCTGGACCCGGCCGGCGAACTGCCGTCGTACGTGGTGCTGATGCGGGTCAGAGGCTGGTGACGAACGCGGTCCAGGCGGTGTCCCGGAAGGTGAGGTGGGGGCCGTCCGGGACCTTGGAGTCCCGAACCGGGACGATGCCGGGGTGGCCGTCGGCGACTTCGAGGCAGTTTCCGCCGCTGCCGTCGCTGTGGGTGGACTTCCGCCAGGTGGCCATCTCCAGGCAGTCGCCGCCCGTGCCGTCGCTGTAGCTGGACTTGTGCCAGATAGCCGCCGACAGGTCGTACTCACGCATGCTGGTCATGCTCGTAATCCTCCGCCGCGGACTCGATCATGGCCAGCGATTCGGTCGGTGACAGTGCGCTGGCCGTGAGGAGATCGTAGGTCAGCGAGTGACGGGAAACCGTGACCGGATCGTCCACCAGTACTCCCATTGCGTTGCCTTGGACGTAGGCAAGTGGAGGAGCGTCCTCGAAGGTCATCAGCTTCAGGGTGCCTCCCATCGACGAATGCGCTCCAGCGCTGAACGGCAGTACCTGCACGAAGATCCGACGCGTACGGATCAAGGTTGCGATGTGCCGCAGTGCCTCTGCCATCACTTTCCGGGTCCCGACGACCCTCCGGATGACTGCCTCGTCAAGCACACACCACAACAGGGGGGTTGTTGGATTTTCCAGCAGCTTGGCTCGGTCCAGCCGGTTCGCGACCAGCTCGGTGATGACTTCGTCCGTGGCCGTCGGCTGGTACGCGATGAAGACCTCCCGTGCGTACGCCTCCGTCTGGAGCATCCCGGGCAGTGCCAGAGGCGCGTACTCGCGGATCGTCTTTGCTTCGGCTTCTGCTTCGGCTGCCTCGGCGAAGTGGTTCGGGTACTTGGACTTGGCCAAGGCTCCGCAGTTGCGGACGAAGAAGCCGTTCGTGTCGAGGATGTCGTCTATCTGGCGCGCGAATTCGATGTGCATGCGGCGCGTGCCGGCTTCGAGCTGGCCGATGAACGAGCCGCTGACGAAGAGCGGTTCGCCCAACTCGGCCTGGCTCAGACCGGCCCGTTCGCGCGCCACGCGCAGCTCGGCGCCGAGCAGGGCGCGGGGTGAGGAGGAGGGATCGAGGTTCTTACCTGCCATGGCAACTCCCGGGCCAACAGGTGGGGTTGTTCTCGGTGCTTCCTTGAAGGCTAGCGAGCCCGTCGCCACTCTGTGTGTCGAAGGCGAACACTCAGAGTAGAAAGGTGACATGTCATGGTGCTCACTCCACAGGAGCGCATGCAGGCGGCCGAGGAGGCAGTGCGGCAGCTGAAGGAGTCCCTGGCCGGGGTGGGGGTGCTGTTCCCGTCGCTCGACGTGGAGCGGGTCTCGGCGGCGGGCTCGTACGGGCTGCCGCTCGTCGACTTGGGCCGCTGCAACCTGGACACCGCCCTCCGGCTGGCCGCCGTACTGCACGAGCGGGCGGCGGGCGCGTGAGCGAGGCGGTCGACGCCGCCCAGTTCGCCTTCGAACTGGGCTGGAGGCTGCGCGGCTTGGAGTCAGTGGCGGTGTGCGGCGGGTGGAGACGTAAGGGCATGGGACTTTCCGTGCGCGTGCAGTACGACGAGGGCAGCGGGCTGTGGACGGCGGTCGGCGATGACGGGGACCGGCGGGAGAAGCGGTCGGCCGATACGGCGGACGAGGCGGGGGCGCTGGTGCACGGAGCCTTCGGGCTGACGGCGTGGCGGCCGCTGCCGCCTCTCTCGGCGGGTCGTCAGCGGTTCACGCTGATCCACTGCCCGATCGGGGAGCACACGGGATTCGACGATCCGCGCTACGAGGGGCTCAAGGCGAGGCCGCCGGAGGGGTGCGTGGCCGAGGACGTCGGCGGGTACTTCGGGCTCCGCTGCGAGCGGCCGGGTGCGCGACTGCTGGACGCCGTTGCCGAGACCTGTCGGGGGATCCGGGCGGAGCACGGGCTACTCATGTCCGACCTCGGCATCGAGAAGCTGTGGGAGTGGTCGCAGGACGGTACGGACGGCTGGGGCGCGGAGATCGTGGGCCAGCTGCTGCTGATGGCCGCCGAGCGCGGCCTGAAGCTCGGGTACAGCACCGACGACCTGGTGCGGTTCCTGCGTACCGCCGCCGGCTGAGTCGTGGGCGGGAAGCGCGCGTGCGGCCGGCGCTCAGGACTTGGTGATGAGCTCACCGTCGTACGTGCCGCCCAGGCAGATCCACTGGCCGGCGGTGGAGTCGTACTCCACCGTTCCGTCTCCGTCCGCGCACGCCGGCCCGGTGACAGCCGGTACGGCGGCCTGCGCGACGGGGGCCGTGGCGCCGAGAACGGCCAGGACGAGGGCGGCGGTGAATCCGAGAAGTCGTGCTCGCATGAGAACTCCCGTGGGGACGAGGGACGGCAACACCTCAACACCAGCTTCCCCCTGTGCCGTGCCTGGCGCACCCCGACGTGCGGGCACGCGTGCGGTGCGCGCTCCGGAAGCGCCTTCCGCGGACAGGCGGCAGGCTGGTGTCATGGCGAACACGCGCATTGTGACCGTGGGGGAGCCGGATGACCTGGGCATGCGCAAGGTTCTGATCGACGGCAGGTTGGTGGGCAGGGTCTGGTCCGAGGAGCAACTCGAGACACTCCTGACTCGTGAGGGTGTGGACGACAGACGCTCCATCCGGTTCCTCGGGAAGGACGGCGGCACCTACTGGCCGGACCAAGCGTGGTTCCGACGATCCATCTGCGTCATCGCGGTTGTCGGCCTCCTTTTCACCGCATGTCAGCTCTTCCGGATCGGAATAGCGGACAGTGGTGATGCCCTGACCTATGGCGGGCGCATCGCCGGATTCACCATTCTCGTCGTGGCCTTGGTGGAGGTGATCGCCGCCGCGGCCGCCGTCGACTTCTGGGAATTTCGGCGATGGCGATACTCGGGCGTGGTCGTTCTGGTCGGAGTCCTCATCACCTTCCTGTGTAGCGTTTCTGTCGTTCTTATGCAGATAGGTGAGCGGTTCACCGGCTACACGCTGGTCGCGATAGGCCTCGTCGGCTGGTCTTCGGTGATCCTGTTCGAACTGGGAAATAGTCGGGCGTGGAAGGGTCTCAGCATTCCCAGGAAGATTGCGATCGGGGCGATCGTATCCACCCTTCTCGCCGTCGCCAACCTGGCGTACGCGCAGGTCTATGTTCCCTATGTGACGACGCCGCTGATACTGAGTGGGGCCGAGTTCAAGGAGTCGAACCAGGTGAAGGCCGGGGCGTCGATGTATGTGACGGCCCATCTGTACGTGAAGAACGCCGGACAGGTTCCCGTCTACATCCTCGGCAGCATCTACTGGATCCACGGCGGACCTGCGAGCGGTCCCTCCGAGGTGAAGCCCACCGACTACACGTTGATCTACGATGGCGAGTTCGCGACTCCTGTGGGCCTCGTGTTGAATCCGGGGGAAGAAGTCGCACAGGACGTGGTCGTCGAGATCAAGGATCCTGAGAAGCAAGGTTATGAGGCGATCAGGGCCCAGACCGAGGTGTACGTGATCAGGAAAGACAGAATGACGATGAGAGCTGATTTCAAGCACGCCAGCCTCGAGAAGTGGCGTTCCGGGGTGATGTGCGAGATGGGGGATCCGCCCGGTGCGAAATCAAGATACTGGACCAATATTTCGAACAGTACCGAAATGTTGAACGTGACCCGAGGTCAGCAGCGCATCACCGTGTGGAGGGTGGACAGTGGCAACTGGCCGCGAGTCGACGCGTATGTGTCACCCCCGGGTGAACGGATCTCCTTCGTTCCCAACCTGCCCTTGCAGAACCAGGAGGCCAGTGAGCGGTACGGCCTCTCGCGGGTGCGCGGCGCCACGGCGCAGACGCCCTACCGGGAGCTCCTGGAGAAGGCACGTTCCACCGAGAAGGGTGCGAGCCCGAGTCCGAGCCCGAGCTCGAGTCCGAGCCCGCCCAAGTGACCCGGCTACACCGGGGAGTCGGTGCGCAGGCGGGCGTGAAGGTGCTCGTCGTGCCAGCCGTCCGCGTGCAGCAGGGCGCCGCGCATGGTGCCCTCCAGCGGGAACCCGGCCTTCGTCGCGACGGCGCAGGAGGCGGGGTTGGCCACGGAGTGGGTGATGCGGACGCGGTGCAGGCCGAGGTCGTCGAAGGCCCAGCGGGTGACGGCCTCCGTGGCCGGCACCATGAGGCCGCTGCCGCGGCCGGCGGGCAGCAGCCAGTACAGGATCTCGCCGCTGCCGCCGGTGAGGTCGAGGTCGGCCAGCCCGATCAGTCCGACGGCCGAGCCGCCGGACGGCGGGGCCACGGCCCAGATCGCGGCCTGCTCGGTGTCCCAGTTCTCGCGGTAGCGCGCGATCCGCTCCTCGGCTCCGGCCTCGGTGAAGTGGCCGGTGCGGTTCCAGTGCTGGATGTCCGGGTCGGCCCCGGAGGCGACGAGCGCCGGCACGTCACCCGTCTCCCACGGCCGCAGCACCCACCGGCCGGGCAGTTCGAGCACGGGCTGCGGCAGCGAACGCATCCGTCCGGCCGGGACGACGGGGGTGATCTTCATACCGGAGAGTATGTCGAAGGGGCGTCGCACGCGCGTCGGATCCCGTGGCTCCGCGCTCCGGCTCAAGAGCCGAGTGCGTCCTCGATGTTCTGCTGCCAGTACGTGACCGTCAGCGAGCTGTCGTAGTAGATGCCCTTGGCGGGCAGGGTAGGGGTGGCGGACGCGCCGCCGCTGCTGTTGGGCGTACGGCCCTGGAAGGCGATCGTGAGCCGCTGTGCGGTCATCCCGCCCTCGCCGCTGCCGTCGGCCGCCTCCAGGATGGCTCCCGCGTGGCCCGACTCGCCGGGCGCGAGGGACACCACCGCCTGGGGCCGGGTCTCCTTCAGGGCGGTCGGCGCCCACTGCATCTCGTCGAAGCGGAGCACCGGGTAGTAGGTCAGGTCGCAGGGCTTCGAGCCGGTGTTCTTCACCGAGATCAGCATGTGGTTGAGCGGGCGGGTGACGGGCTGGACGGTCACCTCGGTGTTGGAGCCGTTGCACAGGGCACGGTCGCCCGCGGCGGGCGGGGCCGACGATCCCTTCGCGTCTGCGCCGCCGGTTCCGGAGCCCGTTCCGGTGCCGGTGCCGGCCTTCGTGGCGCCGGGAGTTGTCGTGGCGCCGGGGGTTGGGGTGCTCGAACCGCCCGCCGGGGAGGGGGTGTCCGTGACGGAGCCCGAGGAGGTCGCGGGTCCTCCGTCCTTGAGGCCCGTGTCGTTCTGGCATGCGGTGAGGGCGAGCGCGGTGAGGGTGACGGCGGCTGCACTCGCGAGACGTCGGGTGGTGCGGGCGGTGCGGTTGGTGCGTGCGGTGCGGAGCGCGGTCATGGCTGATTCCCTCTCATATGGCATGGCCGGGGCGGTGGTCGGTCGGGACCGGTGCCGGGGGCCGTGTGCTTGGATGGCCTCAGCCTGTGGGGT
Source organism: Streptomyces sp. NPDC090045 (assembly GCF_044747975.1). NCBI lineage: Bacteria > Bacillati > Actinomycetota > Actinomycetes > Kitasatosporales > Streptomycetaceae > Streptomyces > Streptomyces sp. NPDC090045. Next base: position 336,763 of record NZ_JBIVFA010000005.1, on the reverse strand, counting down.
GATCCGTCCCAGCCGCGACATCCGGCGCGCAGTCAGGGATACAGGGACGGTCAGACAGGCTCTGAGCTGCTGAAACGGTTCGTTCCTGGAACGCGGGACGGGACACGGGGTGGGAGGAAGCAGTGTCGGAAGACACTGACGGGGCCGGGTTCGCCCGGCTGCTGCGGGAGTTGAAGGACCGGTCAGGGCTCAGCTACGGAACGCTCGCCAAGCGGCTCCACATGAGCACGTCGACCCTGCACCGGTACTGCAGCGGCGACGTCGTCCCGGCGGACTACGCACCGGTCGAACGGCTCGCCCGGCTCTGCAAGGCATCGCCCGAGGAACTCGTCGCACTGCACCGGGCCTGGGTCCTGGCGGACGCGAACCGTCCGCGCAAGGGGGGCGAGCCGGCGGCCAAGGCGACGCCGGGCGCGGGGGCATCCGTAGAGGTGCCTCCGGCGACCCCGGCCGCCTCGGTGCCTCCGGCGACCCCGGCCGCCTCGGCGACCCCGGCTGCCGAAACGCCGACGGCCGATCCGGGCGACTCGGCAGAACCGGCCGATCCGGGCGACCCTGGCGACTCGGCAGAACCGGCCGATCTGGGCGACCCTGGCGACCCGGCAGAACCGGCCAATCCGGCCGCCGCGGCCGCCCCGGCCGACCCCGGCGATCGGCCCGCGCCGAACGGGCGGCGTCGCATCCGCAGGGCCGTCCTCACCGGGATCGCCGTGGCCGCCGTGGCCGGGGCGGTCGCGCTCGCCGCGTACCTGCCGACGGGAGGGGGAGACGTGCGGAACCGGCCCGCCGGTGCGGCGTCCCGCGAGGACGGCGAAGGGCAACGCGCGGACGGCGGGGCGCCGGTGGCCGGGGCGGCACCGTCGGAAATCCCGTCGCCGGGCTCGGCGCCCGCTGCCGGCACCGACCCCGCCTCCACCGCGAGCCCGTCCTCCTCCTCACCCTCGTCCTCCGCCTCGTCCGCCTCCGGTCGAGGCGACGGCGCCGCGTCGTCCGGTGCGCCGGTGAAGGTGACCGCCCAGCCGTACACCTGGGAGTCGCCGTGCGGCCAGCACTACCTGATCGAGAAGCCGCCGGCCCAGGTGTCCCCGCCACCCGTGGAACGCGACGCGCCCGCGTGGGTGGCGGCGGCCGGAGCCGTGTCCGCCGGTGAGCAGTACGTCACGCTGACCCTCCAGGGCTCCGGCAAGGACACCGTGGTCCTGGACGGCCTGACCGTCCGTACGGCCGGCAAGCGTTCCCCTCTCGCCTGGAACGACTACGCCATGGGCTACCCGGGCGTCGGCTGTGGCGCCGGCGTTCCGACCCGCTCCTTCACCGTGGCCCTCGACGCCGCACGCCCGGCCGTCGTGCCCGAGGCGGGGCAGCCGAACTTCCCGTTCAAGGTGAGCGAGTCCGAACCGGAGGTGTTCTACGTCAAGGCCGACGCCTCCGCGTACGACGTGAGCTGGTTCCTGGAGCTGTCCTGGTCCAGCGGGTCCCGGCACGGCACCCTCAAGATCGACAACAACGGCAAGCCGTTCCGCACCAGTGGCCACAACGGGCGGCCCGGCTACGAGTTCCCCCTCGGCGGCGACGGCTGGGTCCGGGAGGGAACGACGTCCTGACCCGCCGCACGCGCGGCCAATGGGTCCCGGTTCACGGCTGGCGCAGGCGGCCGAGGGGTTTCAGGGCGAGGCCCGTGAGGCCCGCGGCGCAGGCGCCCGCCGCGCAGAGCGCCGTGGCGACCGTGGCTCCCCCGGAGTCGGCGAGTGCGCCGAGGGCGTTGTTGCCCACCACCAGCGCCAGGCTCTGAACGAGCGTCAGCAGCGCCTGCAGCCTGGCCAGGTGCGTGCCCGGGGCGCCGCTCAGCACCAGGGGACCGATGTGGCAGGCGAACATCCCGGAACCGGCACCCGTGACGATCGCCCCGGCCACGGCAACGGCCACGCCGGCCTCCCCGGCCAGCGCCACCGCGGTGATGCCCGGCGCCGCGACGCACAGCCCGAGCGCCGCACCCCTGCCGAGCCGCCGCAGGGTGCCCCGCCGCGAGACCAGCAGTGCCACGGCGACCACCCCCAGGCTCTGGCCACCGGCGATCAGACCGGCCGCCCCGGCACTCCAGCCGTGCTCCCGTGCCAGGAGCGGGTTGAGCAGGGACATCACCGGCAGGAGGAAGCACGCGGCAGCGGCCGTCAGCAGCAGCGCGGACCGCAGGACCGGATCCCCCGCGGCGACCCGCACCCCGTCGGCCGCCCCTGCGAGGAGGCCCTCCCCGCGAGGGGACCGTTCGACGTCGAAGGCCGGCCGGACGCAGACGAGTACGACGAGGACGACGGCGAAGGTGGCGGCATCGGCGAGCGCCGCGCCGGTCAGGCCGGCGGCCGCGACGAGTACGGCGCCCAGGGGAGCCCCGAGCAGCGAGGCGAGCTGGCCGGCCGCCTGCTGCACGGCCAGCGCCCGGGGGAGCTGCGCCTTCCCCACCAGGCTGCGGGGCATGGACCCGGCGGCCGGCAGGTAGAACGCGTCGACCGTGCCGACCACGGCCGCGACCGTGACGAGGAGCCAGGGCGAGGCGTCCAGGCGCGAACTCGCGAGGGCCAGCGCGAGCGTGGCCGCGAGCATCACCGCGTCCCCGACGACCATCACCCTGCGCGCGCCGAACCGGTCGCCGACGGCGCCGCCCAGCAACAGCAGCAAGGTGCGGGGGAGGGTGATGGCGGTCAGGACCAGGGCACCCGTCCCGCCACCGTGGGCGCTCGCCGCCCAGCCGAGGGCGAAGTACAGGACGGCGTCACCGAGCAGCGAGGCGCGGGTGCCGGCGAGCCAGACGAGGTACGTGCGGGGAAGCGCCGGGCGCGCCGAGCCGTGCCGGACGGTGTCGAGGGATGCCATGGCCGGTGACGCTAGGGCCCTCGACCAACTGGAGGGCAAGCTCCCCGGGCGCGGTCACGGCAAGGGCTGGGGTCAGGTCAGGGCCGGTTCCTTGGAGGGCTCGGTGGTCGCGGCGGCCGGGGCCGGGTCGGTGTCGAGGTCGGTCAGCATCTGGCGGGTGAAGCCGAAGAAGTAGGTGGCGGCGAAGCCGACCAGGTAGCCGACGGCCAGGCCGCCCGCGTAGATGGCGAGGGTGACGCCGGGGTTCGACTTGCCGTCGAGCAGGGGGAACAGGGCCCAGCCCGAGGGGCCGATGGCGGTGGAGCCGAAGGCGACGCCGAGCTGGTTGAAGAGGCCGACGAAGGCGCCGCCGGCCGCGCCGCCGACGCAGGCGGTGACGAAGGGGCGGCCGAGGGGGAGGGAGACCCCGTAGATGAGCGGCTCGCCCACGCCCAGGAAGCCGGCCGGGAGGGCGGACTTGATGGTGGTGCGGAGCGAACCGTTGCGCGGGAGCCGGCAGTAGACGGCGATGGCCGCGCCGACCTGGCCCGCGCCCGCCATGGCGAGGATGGGCAGCAGCACGGTGTAGCCGGACTGTTCGATGAGCGTGGTGTGGATGGGGATCAGGGCCTGGTGCAGGCCCAGCATCACGAGGGGCAGGAAGAGGCCGCCGAGGACCAGGCCCGCGAAGGCGCCGCCGGTCGCGAGCAGCCAGTCGGCGAAGGTGCCGATGGCCGCGGAGGCCTCACCGGCGAGGAACATCAGGCCGTAGAGGGTGACCAGGCCCGAGACCAGGACCGTGAGGGTGGGCGTGACGAGGACGTCCACGGCCTCGGGGACCCACGTACGGCACCACTTCTCCACGTACACGGCGAGCAGGGCGGCGGCGAGCGCGCCGAGGACACCGCCCTGGCCGGGGGAGAGCTGCTGGCCGAACGCGTCGATCTTGGCGACGCCGGGGAAGACGATGATCGCGGCCACCGCGCCGCCCAGGATCGGCGTACCGCCGAACTCCTTGGCGGTGTTGTAGCCGACGAACACGGCGATCAGCGACATGAACCCGGACGCGATGGCGGCGAGCGCCGGGACGACGGCGGGCAGCCAGCCCAGGTTCGTCAGCAGGCCGTTCAGGCCCGCGATGATGCCGCAGCCGATCAGCGCCGGGATCAGCGGGACGAAGATGTTCGCGATGCGGCGCAGGAGCAGCTTGAACGGGGTGGCGTTGCGTGCCTTCTGCGCTTCCTTCAGGGCCGCGCCCTGCGCCTGCAGTTCCTCCGCGGTGACGGTGTGCGGGGCGGGGGAGGGGGCGGGGCCGGGGCCGGGAGCGGGAGCGGCGGGCGTCGCCGAGCGGGCCTCCTCGACCAGCGCCTCGAACTCCGGGGTGACGCGGGCGACGGTGCCCGGGCCCAGCACGATTTGGTAAGTGTCGTCCTCGACCACGCCCAGGACGGCGGGGAGGGCGCGCAGGGCCTCGTCCTGCACCAGTGAACGGTCGCGCAGCGTGATGCGCAGCCGGGTCATGCAGTGCGCGATGGAGGTGACGTTGTCCGGGCCGCCGACCAGAGGAAGGATCGCGGCGGCTGTGGCGCGGTTCTTGTCAGTGGACATGTGGGGTCGCCTTGCGTCGGGGGGAAGGGATGCGGGCGGGGGTCGGCGGGCGGGGTCAGCGGGCGGGGGTCAGTGGGTTTCTGCGAGGGCCGCGCGGAGGTGGCCGTGCGAGGCGGCGAGCAGTGCGGCGGCCTTCGGGCCGTCGACGCCGCCGAGGATCACGAGGACGGCGTTCTTGACCTCGCCGCCGGTGGCGGTGAGCGCGGTCTCGATCTCCTCGTCGGGCGCGCCGGTGGCCAGCGCCACGATGCGGCGGGCGCGGGCGCGCAGCTTCTCGTTGGAGGAGCGCATGTCGACCATCAGGTTCCCGAAGGTCTTGCCCAGGCGGATCATCGTGATGGTCGAGATGAGGTTGAGGACGAGCTTCTGCGCGGTGCCGGCCTTCAGGCGGGTGGAGCCGGTGAGGAGTTCCGGTCCGACGACGACCTCGATGCCGTGGTCGGCGGCCGCGGCGAGGGCGGAGCCGGCGTTGCAGGAGAGCCCGACGGTGAGCGCGCCGCGCGTACGGGCGAAGGCGACGGCGCCGATCGCGTACGGGGTGCGGCCGGAGGCGGAGATGCCGATGACGGTGTCGTCCGGGCCGATCTCCAGCGCGGTGAGGTCCGCGGCGGCCAGCTCCGGCGAGTCCTCGGCGCCCTCGACGGCCTTGACCATGGCGGAGGGGCCGCCCGCGATCAGGCCGACGACGTCGGCGGGGTCGGTGTTGAAGGTGGGCGGGCACTCGCTGGCGTCCAGGACCCCCATCCGGCCGGCCGTGCCGGCGCCCGCGTAGACGAGTCGGCCGCCGCGGGCCATCCGCTCGGCGATCGCGTCGATCGCGGCGGCGATGTGCGGGAGCTGGGCGGCGACGGCGGCCGGGACGGTGGCGTCCTCGGCGTTCATGGTGCGGGCGATGTCGAGGGTGGGGAGCCGGTCGATCTCGGCGAGGTCCTGGCGGAAGGCCTCGGTTGTGAGGGTGTCCAGCTGGGCGCGGAGGTCTGCGTACGCGGTCATGCGGGGCTCCCTGGGGGTCGGTGCGGGCCGGGCTTCGGGATCGGGGCTCCGCCCCGGCCCCCGCGCCTCAAACGCCGGCGAGGCTGAAAGATCGGGGCTCCGCCCCGGCCCCCGCGCCTCAAACGCCGGCGAGGCTGAAAGATCGGGGCTCCGCCCCGGACCCCGCGCCTCAAACGCCGGCGGGGCTGGATGGTGCGGCGGGGCTGGGATGGTGCGGCGGGGCGGGGCGGGGCGGGGCGGGGCGGGGGTGGGCGGGGGGTGGAGTGGCCAGGGCCGGATGGTGCGGCGGGGCTGATTCTGGCGGCGTTGGTCAGCGGGTTGTGTGGCGGTGGGCCAGGGCTTCGTAGGAGGCGGCCAGGGCGGGGGCGGCGGTTTCGTAGGTGCGTTGGGCCACGCCGACGAAGAGGCAGTCGACGACGAGGAGCTGGCTGGTCCGGCTGGACATGGCGGCCGGGCGCAGCTGGGTCTCCCGGGCGGCGGAGGTGGCCAGGACGAGGTCGGCGTAGTGGGCGACGGGGGCGTTCGGGCGGCCGGTGAGGGCGAGGGTGGTGGCGCCGCGCTCGAAGGCCACGCGGAGCGGCTCGATCACGTCGCCCGTGGAGCCGGAGTGGGTGATCGCGACGGCGACGTCGCCGGGGCCCAGCTGGACGGCGCCCGTGACGGCCAGGTGGGGGTCGCCGTGGGCGTGGGCGACGAGCCCGATGCGCAGCAGCTTCTGGGCGAGGTCCTGGCCGACGAGGGCGGAGGCGCCGACGCCGTAGACGTCGATGCGGCGGGCGGTGGCGAGGGCGGTGACGGCGGCGGCCAGTTGGGCCAGGTCGAGTCCGGCGGCGGTGTCGGTGAGGGTCTGCGCCTCCTCGTGGGCCAGCTTGGCGACGACGTCGGCGAGCGGGTCGTCGACGGCTATGTCGACGGTGACGGCGGGTGCGGCGCCGGACTCCTGCTGTGCGGCGAGGGCGGCGAGCGCGAGGCGCAGGTCGCGGTAGCCGGGGTAGCCGAGGAGGCGGGCGGCCCGGACGACGGTGGCCTCGCTGGTGCCGGTGTGCGCGGCGAGTCCGGAGACGGTGAGCCGCGCGCACCCGGCGGGATCGGAGGCGACGGCCTCGGCGACGGCCTGCACCGAGCGCGTCATCGACGGAGCGAGGCTCCGGACCCGGGCCCGGAGGGCGGAGGGCGCCGGGACGGGCGCGGTCTGCGTCTCCGCAGGGCGACTGAAAGTTTCTTTCGTGTTCTCGCTCACACCTGAAACCTATTTTCGGAGGGGGTGGGCGTCAATACGCCATACGGCCCCCGGAAAGAGGCCCTTCGTCACCGGGCACCCTCGGGGCCACAATGGGCCCATGGACCACGCGACCCCCTTGGAACAGGCGCTGCACGTCGCCCGCGCACTTGTTCTCGCCGATCTCGCTGCCGGCGAGGTCGCCGATGCCGATGTCGTCTCCCTCGTCGAGGACTCGGTCACGCACCGCCGCTGGTGGGTGGAGCAGTGGCCGGAGGGGGTCGACTACCTCGCCGGACTCGTCGCCCAGGACGTGCAGGACGCGCTGCTGGAGAAGTACGGCCGCTGGCCGCTGTGCCCGGTCTGCACCCACGGCGATCCGCACGCGCTCGACGTGGAACCGGAACTCGGACCCGACCCGCACTGGGTGTGCTCGGAAGCGGGCGTGAAAGTGGCCGCGGTCGGAGGCCTCGGCCCCGTCTTCGGTCTCCGGTGAGCCGCCCGTGACCGTCTACATCGACCCGCCGACCTGGCCGGGCCACGGCCGCATGTGGTCCCACCTCGTCAGCGACGTCTCGTACGAGGAGCTGCACGCCTTCGCGGCGGGGATCGGCTGTCCGCCGCGGGCCTTCGAGCGGGACCACTACGACGTGCCCTCGTACCGGTACGCGGACGCGGTCGGCGCGGGCGCGGTGGAGATCGGCAGCAAGGAGCTCGTCCGCCGCCTCACCGAGGCCGGCCTGCGCCGCCCGAAGGGCCGGCCCGCGCAGCCGCAGCCGTAGCGTCCGCAGCCGTAGCGTCCGCAGCCGTACCGGCCGCCGTTTTCGGAAGGCTGTCGGTGGGGGCCGTTAGCCTGCGGGAATGTTCAGCACGACCGGCGACGACGATCGCCGCTTCCCGCCCGCCCTGACCGAGGTCTCCCGGATCGAGTTCGTCTACGGCGACGAGGGCGAGGACGGGGACGAGGGCGTCGACTTCGCCCCGTACGAGGCCTTCCGGTCCGCCGAGGACACCACCGACTGGCTGCGCCACTGGACGGCCAACCACGAGCTCGACGGCGGCGGCCTGCGGATCTTCGGCCAGGACGGCTCCGGCGGCCTCGCCGCGATCTGGTACACGCGCCCGGGGCGGCCGCTCGCCGAGCAGCCCGTGGTGTTCCTGGACTCGGAGGGCGAGGTCGGCGTGGCCGCCGGGAACCTGTCCGACCTGCTGTGGGTGCTGGCCGACGGCTTCGGGCCGCGCGAGGCCGCCCTGCACGGGGAGCGCGAGGCACGCCCCGACGAGGCCCTGGGGGCGATCGCCGAGCGCCACGCGACCACCCCGCGGCGGCCCGCCCGGGAGATCATCGCCGAGGCGCAGGTGGAGTTCGACACCTTCGAGGACGACCTCTTCGAACTCTGCCGCTGAGCCCCAGCCCCCTCTGCCCCGCCCCGGCCGGGGCGTTGTCGGTGGCGTCCGGCATGCTCGGCGCCATGAACCCGTCCGTGCCGCCGGTCCGCTCGTCCTGGGACCGCATCGACGGCTGGCTGCGCGAGCACGCCCCGGCCTCGTACGAGAACCTCGCGCCGCCCGCCGCTCCCGGCGCGGTCGAGGAAGCGCAGGCGGAGACGGGCCTGCGCTTCCCGGCCGGCCTGACCGACTCGCTGTTGTGCCACGACGGACTCCTCGGCTGGGACAACGTCCTGCCGGGCCCGCCGCCGCAGTCGGCGGCGCAGATCGTGCGGCACTGGCGGATGTGCGTGGAGATCGACGGCGACGAGGACCCCTCCGACCCGGGTGAGCCGGGCGAGGAGCCCTGGTGGCACCCCTTGTGGATCCCCTGGGCCCAGAGCGACGGGAACGCGCAGGTGATCGACATGCGCGAGGGCCCGGAGCAGGGCCGGCTGGGTACGGCGTGCCATGACGACACCGCCCACTTCGACGACGGCTGGCCCTCGCTGGCCGCGTACCTCGCGGAGGTGGCCGACGTACTGGACCACGGAGGCCTGGTCGACGGCTGTGCGCCGTACCTGACCTGCGACGGGGAGCTGTGGTGGGACCTGGAGGGGGAGACCGACCTGAACGGCGAGCCCCTCACCCCGGCCCCCGCCCCGGGGCGCGCCGCCGCACTCGCGGCCCGGGCCTCCTGGAGCCTGGCGGAACTGCTCGGGGCGCCGGTCCGTCCGGCCGACGAGGACGCGCCCGTCATCGAGGCCGTCGCGCGCGACTGGTCGGTCGTCCTCCCGCCCGACTACGTGGCCGCGGCGAGCGCGTACGGAGACGCGATGATCTCCGGCTACCTGTACTTCTTCGGCGCCCGGGGCCTGCGCGCGTACGGGGAGAGGCAGGCGCCGACGGCGCCGTCTCCCTCCGTGCCCCATCCCGTCCTGCCCACCTCGGGGGGCGTCCTGGCCTTCGGCCACACGATCGAAGGCGACCGGCTCTTCCTGGTCCCGCACCGGGACGGCAGCTGGACGGTGTCGGCGTTCCGGCGGGGCTGGGCGGACTGGCACGACACCGGGCTCGGCTTCGGCGAGTGGTTCCGCGGCGCCCTCGCCGGGGTGCTCGCCACCGACTGGCTGCCGGAGTGGGAGCCGGGCCCGCACCCCTTGGAGCTCGACGAGTCCTAGCCCTGCGCGCCCCCGGGCCCCGGGCTTTCAGACCCTCTCGGGCGTGCCCGCGAGGGCCGGGGCCGAGGAGGCCACGACGCGGGTCGGGGCGGACCGGCGGCGGTCCAGGCGGAGGGCGGCCACGGCGAGGCCGATCGCGGTGACCGTCATCGCTGCGCCCGCCCAGGCGGTGGCGGCGAAGCCCAGGCCCGCGTCGATGACGGTGCCGCCGAGCCAGGGGCCGCCGGTGTTGCCGAGGTTGAAGGCGGCCGTGGTGGTGGCGCCGGCCAGGGTCGGGGCGGCGCCGGCCACGTTGAACATGCGGGCGTTGAGCGCCGGGGCGGTCAAGAAGGCCGAGAAGCCGAGCAGGAAGGCGAGGGCGACCGCCGCGACCTGGACCGAGGCCAGCAGGGCGAGCACGACGAGGAAGACGGTCGAGGCGGTGATGCCCCAGATCATCACGCCGAACAGGTGCGCGTCGGCGATCCGCCCGCCGACGGTCGTGCCGGCCAGCGCGCCGACGCCGAACAGGGCGAGGATCCACGGGACCCATCGGGAGTCCAGCCCGGCCACGTCCGTGAGCAGCGGTGACAGGTAGCTGAAGGCGCAGAAGACGCCGCCCGCGGCCAGCGCCGTGACGGCGATGGACAGCCACACCTGGCGGTCGCGGTAGATGCGCAGCTCGCGCCCGAGCGAGGGCTTCTCGGCGGGCAGCGGGATCTTCGGGATCAGCGCCAGGATGCCGGCGAGGGCGATCGCGGAGGCCGCGCCGACCGACCAGAACGCGGAGCGCCAGCCCAGGTGCTCGCCGAGGAAGGCGCCGGCGGGGACGCCGAGGACGTTGGCGATGGACAGCCCGCCGATCATGACGGCCATCGCGCGGGCCCGCTGGTCCCGCTCGACCATGGCGATGGCGACGGCCGCGCCGACGGCCCAGAAGCCGGCGCAGGCGAACGCCGAGACCACGCGGGAGGCGAAGAGGAGCTCGTACGAGGGGGCCAGCGCGCCCGCGACCTGCCCGAGGCCGAAGAGGCTGATGAGGGCGATCAGGGTGGTGCGGCGAGGCAGCCGCAGGGTGGCCACGGCCAGCAGTGGAGCGCCGACGACCATGCCGATCGCGAAGGCGGATATGAGCAGGCCCGCCTGCGGGATGGTGACGTCCATGTCCTCCGCGATGGGCGGCAACAGGCCGGAGAGCATGAATTCGCTGGTGCCGAGCGCGAAGACGGACAGTCCGAGGATGTAGACGGCGACGGGCATGCGGGGGCGTGCGGCATCTGCGGGCATGACTCACACCAACCATCGCGAACGCGATCAAATTCCCCCGGCGGCGTCGGGAGCGTCGAGTGCGGCGAGCTCGGCGGCGAGGTTGGCGCGGGCCGGGGCCTCCCAGTGCGTGGTGCCGTAGGGCGTGCGGAAGAGCCGGGGCAGGTCGAGCAGCTGGCGCAGCACCGCGGCGCGGCCGGTGCGGAAGGCCTCGTCGGGGACGAACCCGTACTCGGCGCGCACGGCGGCCGCGTAGCCGGCGTAGGCCTCCGGGGCGCCGGCCAGGACGGCCAGGTCGGCGTCGCAGAGCACCTCGCCGTCGGTGTCGCCGGGGGCGGGGTCGTGGGTGACGGTGAGCCGGACCAGCCGGGCCACCTCGGCGGTGCGGACGTCCGCTATGCCGAGCTCGGGGAGGGCGCGCTCGGCCAGGGCGGCGCTGCGCTCCTCGTTCTCGGAGCGGTCGGGACGGTAGACGGCGTCGTGGAACCAGGCGGCGAGCTGCACGGCGGCGAGGTCGGCGGCGTGCGGAGCCAGTACGTCGATCCGCGCGAGTACGTCGGCCAGGTGCGCGGTGGTGTGGTACCTGCGCTGCGGCTCCGCCCAGGCGGCGAGCAGACGGTCGGCGTAGGGCGCGGGATCGCGGTCTGCGGTGGCGCCGGCGGCGGCGACGGTGGCCCGCCAACGGACTTGGAGGGCCGTGGTGTCGGGGTGCTGGGTGCCTGTGTCCATGCGGACATTGTGGGGGTGGCGTGATGGTGCTGGTGGAGCGTGGGGGAGGCCCCGTACCCTGGATATTGGACTAGACCTATTTTTCATACCGGACGAAGGACGGCAACGAATGAGCAACCGTGCGCTCCTGGAGGTGATCGCCCTCGACGCGGAGGACGCGATCGCGGCCCAGGCCGGTGGGGCGGACCGACTCGAACTGGTCACCGACATGGCCGCCGACGGGCTCACCCCGCCGCGTGAGACCTTCGCGGCGATCAGGGCGGCGGTCGACATCCCGCTGCGCGTGATGCTCCGCAAGACGGACGGCTTCGCGGCGGGCGACGTCTCCGTCCTGGTCCGCGCGGCGCGGGAGCTGCGGGCGGAGGGTGCGCAGGAGTTCGTCCTCGGCTTCCTGAACCCGGACGGGACCCCCGACCTGGCCGCCGTCGAGGCGGTCGTCGCGGAGCTGGACGGCTGCCGCTGGACCTTCCACCGGGCGATCGACCGCGCGGCCGACCGGGACCAGCTGCGCAAGGCGCTGGCCGACCTGCCGGGCCTGGACACGTACCTGACGGCCGGCTCGGCGGCCGGGGTCGACGAGGGGCTGCCGGTGCTGGTGGCCGAGGCGGGGCGGAGGGGGGAGCCGGGGTACGGGGCGCGGATGCTGGTCGGTGGCGGGCTGACCCTTGCGCACGTGCCGGTGCTGCGCTCGGCCGGCATCGACGCGTTCCACATCGGCGGCGCGGCCCGCCCCTCCGGGTGGACCCACCCGGTCTCGGCCGAGGCCGTAGCCACTTGGCGCTCAGCCCTGACCTAACCAAACCGGGGCCCCGCCCCGAACCCCGCCGGGCCCCACCCGAACCCGCGCCTCAAACGCCGGCGAGGCTGAAAGACCCGGGGCTCCGCCCCGAACCCCGACGGCGCTCCGCGCCCGCGCCTCAAACGCCGGCGGGGCTGGGAGTGGCCGGCGCAATTTCAGCCCCTCCGGCGTTTGAGGAGCGGGGTACGGGGCGGAGCCCCGATCTTTCAGCCCCGCCGCACCCTTCAGCCTCGCCGGCGTTTGAGGCGCGGGGTCTGGGGCGGCGCCCCAGGAGACGGCGCCGCAGGTCAGGGCCGAGTGGTGGGGAGCGGACCCGCGGCCAGGGCGGAGCCCCGGGAGGTGGCGCCGCGGGTCAGGGTGCGGCCTCAGGTCAGGGCTGGTGGGAGGGGGGCCGAGTGGAGGGCTGTGAGGCCGGAGACGGCTCGGGTGAGGCAGACGTACAGGCGGCGGAGGCCCGTGCGTTCGTCCGGCTCGCCGTCGACGATGGCCGCGGGCTCGTCCAAGACCACGTAGTCGTACTCCAGACCCTTCGCCAGGGAGGCCGGGACCAGGGTCAGCCGCGACTCGGCCGTGGTCTCCTCGCCCGGCGAAAGGTACGGCAGCCCGGCCGCCAGCAGGGCCTCCGCCAGCACCGGGATCCGCGCGTCCGCCGCGATCAGGCCGATCGACCCCTCGTGGGCGAGCGACGCGCGGCAGGCCGCCACCACCTCCGCCGTCAGATCATCCGTCCGGGAGACGACCAGCGAGCCCGGCGTCTCGCGGACCGAGGAGACCGGGGCCAGCCCCGGGGAGATCGACGGCAGCAGCCGGGAGGCGTACGCGATCACCTCGCGTGGCACGCGGAAGCCCGCCGTCAGCTCCTCCAGCACGGCCTGCGGCTTGCCCATGTGGGCCAGGGCCTCGTCCCAGCTGCGCGTGGCCCACGGGGTGGTGCCCTGCGCGAGGTCGCCGAGGATCGTCGCCGAGCCCGTCGTGCAGCGCCGGCCCACCGCCCGGTACTGCATCGGCGACAGGTCCTGGGCCTCGTCGACCACCACGTGGCCCAGCGAATGCGTCCGCTCCACCAGGTCGGCGGCCTCGTCGATCAGCACCAGGTCCGCCGCCGACCACTTCGCCGACTTCACGCTCCGGAACGGCTTCTGCCAGAGGAGGAGCTTCTGCTCGTCCGCCGTCAGGACGTCCGCCGCGTGCAGCGCCAGGAAGTCGGGGTCCGACAGCAGCCGCAGCACCAGCTTCGCCGGCTCGACGGGCGGCCAGACCGCCTTGACCGCCGCCTTCACCGCCGCGTTGCGGGCCACCGCGTCCTGCACGCGGTCGTCCGGCGCCTCGCCCGCCTGCTCCATCCGTACGAGCACCGCGTGAGCGATCCGCTGCGGCAGCGCGTCCCGGGCCGCGCCGTAGCGGATGTCGCGGTTCTGCAGCTCCTCGACCATCTCGGCGATCTCGTACGCGGGCACCCGCCAGCGGCGCGAACCGCGCACCACCATCAACGGCTCGGCCGGCGCGCTGACGTGCGAGACGAGCGCGCGGCGCAGCACCTCCGCCATCCGGGCGTCGCCCTTGACCACGGCGGTTTCGGCGGCGTCCGTGCCGCGTACCTCCAGACCCTCGCGGGCGACCAGGTCGTCGACGGTGGCCTGCTTGACCTCCAGCTCGCCCAGCGCCGGCAGGACCTGCTCGATGTAGTGGAGGAAGGAACGGTTCGGCCCGATGACGAGCGTGCCCGTGCGGGCGAGGCGGTCGCGGTGCGCGTAGAGGAGGTACGCGACGCGGTGCAGGCCGACGGCGGTCTTCCCGGTGCCGGGGCCGCCCTGCACGCAGACGGAACCGGACAGGCCGGAGCGGACGATTTCGTCCTGCTCGGGCTGGATCGTCGCGACGATGTCGCGCATGGGTCCGACGCGCGGGCGCTCGATCTCCTGCTGGAGCAGCTTGCTGACGGCGGCTGCCTCGGCGGGGTCGGAGAGGTGCTCGTCCTCGTACGCGGTCAGTTCGCCGCCGGTGTAGCCGAAGCGCCTGCGCAGCGCGATGTCCTGCGGGTCGGTCTTGGAGGCCCGGTAGAACGGCTGGGAGACGGGCGCGCGCCAGTCGATGACCATCGGATCGCCGTCGGCGTCGTGGACGTGGCGGCGGCCGATGTAGAACTGCTCGCCCTCCGCGCCCTCGGCGAGCTCGGCGCCGGGTGCGTGCAGGTAGTTCAGGCGGCCGAAGAAGAGCGGGGTGTGGGAGAGGTCCGCGAGGGCCTTGATGCGGTCGTCGATCTGGGCCTGGAGGACGATCGCGTTGACCCAGTTCGCGGTGACGTCGCGGATGTCGAGGGCCTCGACGTCCTCGCGCATGGCGCGCAGGGCGGAGCGCGAGGCGGAGAGGTGGGCCCGTTCGCGGGCGAGCGGGTCGGACTCGGGGGCGTGCGCGGGCACGGGACGGCCTCCAGCTGCTGGTACGGAACAGAAGCCCGCCGGTTCCGGCCGGGGGGCGGCTCTCCCCGATGGGGCGGTGGGAGGCTGGCAAGAGCGGAGATTCTAACCGCGGCGGCCCGGCGGCGCGAACGGATTTGAGTCCCACCGGTGCGGACCGCCGTACGGGTGTCATACCGGGGAGTGTCATACCTCAGGGAGGTCCCTAGGGGTCGGCATGGGCCGGGAGGAGGAGGGCGCGGGGCCCGCGGTTACACCCCCAGAGCGATGTGATCCGCGCGGCGGAAACGCACCATGGATCCATGAGCACCGCAACCTTCACCCCGGTCCAGGGTGGCCGCCCGCGCGGCGCCACCGCCCTCTCCGACGCCCGCCCGCGCCGGCCCCTCGGCCGCGCGCTGCAGGCGGCCAAGATCTTCGCGGCGGCCGCCGTGAGCGTCGTCGTCCTCGGCGAATACGCCGAGGACGCGGGCGTCATACGCCGCTGACCACCCCCGCCGCCCGCGCCTGCCGGCGGCGGGGCGGTCGCGGGTGGACTGGGCGCGCAGCAAGGCGTGTTGGGTGATCCACTAGGGTCACGCGCGTGAACCGGAGCCCTGCCCAGAGCCGCTTACCGTTGCCCTTCGCCGGCGTGCTGGTGACGGGCCCGCTGCTCGTGCTGGGTGTGCTCGGCATCGCCCTGCGCCTTCCGGTGGCCGATGCCCTCGTCGACGGGTTCTGCGCCGCCGAGTGGCGTCCGTCCGCCGTGTACCCGCCGTTCGCGGCGATCCTGTTCACGCCGGCCGCCTGGCTGCCCGCCGCCGTACTGAAGGCCGTCCTCGTCCTCGGTGACGCGGGCCTGCTCGCCCTGCTGATCAGCCTGTCCTGGCGCCTCGCCGGACTGGCGGCCAGACCCGGGCCCGTGCTGGCCGCGAGCGTCGCCGGGCTGTGGCTGGGGCCGCTGTTCCAGGCGCCGCTCCCAGGCCAGATCAACCTGGCGCTCGCCTGCCTGGTCCTGTGGGACCTCGGCCGGACGGACGCCGCGCTCGGCAAGGGCTTCGCGCTGGGCGTCGCCGCCGGGATCACCCTCATCCCGGCGGCCTTCGTCCCGTACCTGCTCGCGACCCGCCGCGTCCGGGCCGGACTGACCGCGCTGGCCGCCCTCGCCGGCACCGCGCTGCTCGGGCTGCTGGTCCTCCCGCAGGACTCGGCCGCCTTCTGGACCCGGCAGCTCCCCGCCACCGCCCGCGCCGGCCTACCGGACTGGCCGTCCCTGTGGGTCTGGTGCGTCCCCCTCCTGGCCCTGCTGATCGCCCGGTGGATCCCCGGGTGGAGATCACCCTTCGGGCAGCAGGATGTCCGCGTCGTCGAAGACCCGCAGAACCACCAGCAGCAGGCGCCCGCGCGACACCATGTACTCGGCCACGATCTGTGAGGTGAGCCGGATCTCGCGGTCCTGCTCGCCCGCTCCTATCGGCCGCGACAGCTCCGTGTACGGATCGCGGGCCAGGATCTCGAGCGCCTTGTCGAAGGAGGCGCGGCGCGCGGGCTCCAGCCGGTCACGCTCGCGGCCCGCCGACTCCGTGAACAGGACCTCGTAGATCTCCTGGTGCCGCATCCGGCCAGCGTAGTGCTCGGAGCCCGCGTCCGTCAGTCGCTCGCCAGCAGCTCGTCGGCGTCCATGATCCGGTAGGCGTAGCCCTGTTCGGCCAGGAAGCGCTGGCGGTGTGCCGCGAAGTCCTGGTCGATCGTGTCGCGCGCGACGACCGAGTAGAAGCGCGCCTCGTGGCCGTCCGCCTTCGGCCGCAGGACGCGGCCCAGGCGCTGCGCCTCCTCCTGGCGGGAGCCGAAGGTGCCCGACACCTGGATGGCGACCGTGGCCTCCGGCAGGTCGATGGAGAAGTTCGCGACCTTCGACACGACCAGCACGCTGATCTCGCCCTCGCGGAAGGCGTTGAAGAGCTTCTCGCGCTGCGCGTTGGAGGTCTCGCCCTTGATGACGGGGGCGTCCAGGTGCTCGCCGAGCTCGTCGAGCTGGTCGATGTACTGGCCGATGACGAGGGTCTGCTCGCCCTGGTGCTTGCGCACCAGCGCCTCCGTGACCTTCCGCTTCGTCGCCGTCGTCGCGCAGAAGCGGTACTTTTCCTCCGTCTCGGCGGTCGCGTACGCGAGCCGCTCCGACTCGGTGAGGTTCACGCGGACCTCGACGCAGTCCGCCGGCGCGATGTAGCCCTGCGCCTCGATCTCCTTCCACGGCGCGTCGAACCGCTTCGGCCCGATCAGCGAGAAGACGTCCGACTCCCGCCCGTCCTCGCGCACGAGGGTGGCGGTCAGGCCGAGCCGGCGGCGGGCCTGCAGGTCGGCGGTGAACTTGAAGACCGGCGCGGGCAGCAGGTGCACCTCGTCGTAGACGATCAGGCCCCAGTCCCGGGAGTCGAAGAGCTCCAGGTGCGGGTAGACGCCCTTCCGCTTGGTCGTCAGCACCTGGTACGTGGCGATCGTGACGGGCCGGATCTCCTTGCGGGTGCCGGAGTACTCGCCGATCTCCTCCTCCGTCAGCGAGGTCCGCTTGACCAGCTCGTGCTTCCACTGGCGGGCCGAAACGGTGTTCGTGACCAGGATCAGCGTGGTCGCCTTGGCCATCGCCATGGCCCCGGCGCCCACCAGCGTCTTGCCGGCGCCGCAGGGCAGCACGACCACGCCGGAGCCGCCGTGCCAGAAGCCCTCGACGGCCTGCTGCTGGTACGGGCGCAGCGCCCAGCCGTCCTCGGCCAGTTCGATCGGGTGCGCCTCGCCGTCCACGTAACCGGCGAGGTCCTCGGCCGGCCAGCCCAGCTTGAGCAGCGTCTGCTTGATCTGCCCGCGCTCGGAGGGGTGCACGGCCACGGTGTCGGCGTCGAGCCGCGCACCGACGAGCGGGGTGATCCGCTTGGACCGCAGGATCTCCTCCAGCACGGGCCGGTCGGTGCTGGTCAGGACCAGGCCGTGCACGGGGTGCTTGGAGAGGGTGAGGCGGCCGTAGCGCGCCATGGTCTCGGCCACGTCGACCAGCAGCGCGTGCGGGACGGGGTAGCGGGAGTACTCGACGAGCGCGTCGACGACCTGCTCGGCGTCGTGACCGGCGGCCCGGGCGTTCCACAGGCCGAGCGGGGTGATCCGGTAGGTGTGGATGTGCTCGGGGGCCCGCTCCAGCTCGGCGAACGGAGCGATGGCGCGGCGCGCGGCTCCGGCGAGCTCGTGGTCGACCTCGAGCAGGAGGGTCTTGTCGCTCTGGACGATGAGCGGTCCGTTCACGCGCGTCCCTTTCCGGCGGTGAGACGGCCGCCCGGGCGCGGGCGGCCAAACCTCCAGTCTGCCGTATCGCCGGGCGGGCCGGGGGGTTCTCGGCGCGCGGGACCGCCGCCGCTGCCGTTTCGGAACGCCGGCTCCGAGCCCGGGCTCCGGCCGGGCGCGGGACTAGGCCCGGTCCAGGCCCGCCAGGAGCAGGGCGAGGCCGCCGTGGAACTCCCGGTCCGGTGTGAGGGAGCGGGCGCCGCGGGCGGCCTCGGTCAGGTACGGGAACGCGTCCGCCGGGAGGTCGGCGATGGCGGCGGTGCCCGCCCCGGAGAGGGCGCCGAGGTGTTCCTGCTGGATCGCGCCGATCACGTAGGCGAGCAGGGCGCGCAGCGCGATGATCCGCTCCTCGGGGCCGAGTCCGGCCTCGGTGAGCACCCCGAGGACGCTCTCGCCCCAGCGCAGCACGCTGGGGGAGCGGTGCCGGTGGGTGAAGGTGAGCGGCAGGACGGCGGGGTGCGCGCCGACCGTGTCCCGCAGCCGGTCCACGAGGAGGGTGACCCGTGCGCGCCACGGCCCGGCGGACGGGGGCGGCGGGGTGCTGTCGACGGCGCTGAGGACGCGTTCGACGACGAGCGCTTCGAGTTCCCCGCGGTCCTGGACGTACCGGTACAGGGCCATGGTGCTGATGCCGAGTTCGACGGCGACGGCGCGCATGGTCAGCCCCGGGAGTCCCTCACGGTCGATCACGGCGAGGGCTGCGGCGGCCAGTTGGTCCTGGGTGAGCGAGCGGGGGCGCGGCATGGTGGTTGACAGCGTACGACATACGCCTACGCTGGTAGGTGTACGACGTACGCCTACCGAGAGGCCCGCGCGGCCTCGTCGCCCGCAGCCTCATCGCCCGTGGCCCGTGGAGGTCCCCGTGCAGCTCGACACCGGTTCCCTCGTCCGTACCCGCACCCTCACCGCCGTCGCGGACGGCTCGCCCGTCGCCGTTCCCGACCCCGAACGACTCGTCCACCTGCAGTTCCGCCGGTTCGCCGGCTGCCCCGTCTGCCATCTGCACCTGCGCTCGGTGGTGCGGCGGCACGCGGAGATCGAGGCGGCCGGCATCCGCGAGGTCGTGGTCTTCCACTCCGGCGCCGACGAGCTGCGCGAGCACGTGGCGGGGCTGCCGTTCGCGGTGATCGCCGACCCGGACAAGCGGCTGTACGCCGAGTTCGGCGTCGAGTCGTCCTACCGCTCCCTGCTGAGCCCGCGTGCCTGGTGGCCCGTACTGCGGGCGGTCGCCGTCGGCGCCGTCGAACTGCTGCGGGGGCGGCAGAAGCCGCCGGCGCGGACCCAGGGCGGCGGGCGGCTCGGGCTGCCCGCGGACTTCCTGATCGCGCCCGACGGGACGGTCCTCGCCAGGTCGTACGGGGAGCACGTCGACGACCAGTGGCCGGTGGGAAAGCTGCTGACGCTGGCGGCGCGGGCACGTACGGTCCGGGCATGATCCATGATCAGCAGAGCTTCGTGCCCGCCGGCTTCGTCGTGCCGCAGACCCTCGTGGCGGACGGCTTCCGGCTGGAGCCGCTCGGCGAGCAGCACAACGAGCGGGACCTCGCCGCCTGGAGCGGCAGCATCGCGCACGTCCGGGCCACGCCCGGGTTCTCCGGGAGGAACTGGCCGCCGCTGGAGGGCATGACCCCGGAGGCCAACCGCGCCGACCTGGTGCGCCATGCGCGGGACTTCGAGGCCCGGACCGGGTTCACGTACAGCGTGCTGGACGGTGACGACGTCATCGGGTGCCTGTACATCTACCCGGCCAAGGAGGCGCCCGGCCGGATCCACGTCAGCTCCTGGGTGCGCGCCGAGCGGGCGCCGCTCGACGCGCCCCTGTACGAGGCCGTGCGGGGGTGGCTCCGCGAGGTGTGGCCGTTCGACCCGGGGCTGATCGACTACGCGGCCAGGTGAGCCGGGCAGCTGAGCCGGTCAGGTGAGCCGGCCGCGTGAGGCCGGGCCGGTGGCGGGCCTGCGGCCGAACGGGTCGTCGGCGGGGACCGGCGACGTTGCGGCCGGGTGATCGCGGACGGGCGTCATACGGTGGCCGTCGCTGACAGGCGACGTAAGGACGGACGCTCATGACGCAGGATCGACGGGACCAGGCGCTCTTCCGTGCCGCCTCGGCCCCCGCCACCGTCAACACCGCCACCCACGACATCGGCCTGCTCGTGCTCCGGCTCGTCGTCGGCCTCAGCATGGCCGGCCACGGCACCATGAAGCTCTTCGGCTGGTTCGGCGGCCCGGGCCTCGACGCGACCGGCAAGGGCTTCACCATGGCCGGCTACCCCGCCGGGGACGCCATGGCCGTCATCGCCGCACTGTCCGAGACCCTGGGCGGCCTCGGCCTCGCCCTCGGCCTGCTCACCCCGCTCGCCGGCGCCGCCCTGATCGGCATCTTCATCAACGTCCTCGACGTCCGCGGCCTGAGCGACTACTTCCCGCCCAAGGGGGTGGAACTCGAAGTGCTGCTCTTCGCCGGTGCCCTCACCCTCACCCTCACCGGCCCCGGCCGCTTCTCCGTCGACCACTACCTTCCGGTGCTGGGCGAGTCGCGGCCGCGCTACGCCTGGTTCGGCGTGCTGCTGGGCGTCGTCGCGGGACTCATCGTCCTCCTCATTCGGGACTGACGGCCGCCCCCGTACGGAGATGCTCCAGCGGGCCCGACGGATAGGGCGTCTCCACCGGGAGCAGGGCGCGGGCGGCCTCGGCCTCGCCGGACCGGAGCAGGCCGTGGATCTGCCGGGCCAGCGGGGTCACATCGCGGATCGCGACCGTCCACTCGTCGGCGTACGCGCGCGAGGCCGGGCCGGACAGGCCGAGCTGGAGCGAGCGGTACGGCAGCGGGTTCAGGTGCAGGTCGCGCTCCGGGTCCCACTGGACCCGGGTGGGCGCCTCGCGCAGGGACGCCTGCCAAGCGGCCCGGTCCGCGTGCACGCCCGGCTTGTAGTGGGAGAGGCACGCCTCGCGCAGGGCCCGGTCGAAGCCCTCGCGGGTGATCTCGATGGCCAGCACGGTCTCCTGGCCGGCCTTGGTGGCCCAGCCGCAGCGGTACATCATCCACAGGAACGAGGGCTTGATCCACGTCATCCGCTCCCGCTTCCAGGCGGGCGGGAAGCGGCCGTCGCGTGCGGCCGGGGCCCCCAGGTGGGGGGCGTAGGCCTGGTAGACGGTGAGGGTGGTGTCGGTGTGCGCGGCGCGGATCTGGTGGGTGGGGGCGTGCATGGCCCCAGCCTGCGGGATGGCCTGGCGGCCTGCCAGCTGTTTTCCGTGCGGTGCCGCGCCGTCTCCCGGGGGCTCCGCCCCCAGACCCTCCCCCAGACTTCGTCCGGGGGGACCCCCAGCGCCTCAAACGCCGGCGAGGCTGAAAGACCGGGGCTCCGCCCCAGACCCCGCGCCTCAAACGCCGGCGGGGCTGGATTTGGCGCGGGTTGGCTAGACCTGGTCCTCTGCCAGTTCGGCTACGCCCGTGATGCGGTGGAGGGCGTAGGTGCGGACTTCGTCCGCGGTGTGGTCGTAGCCCGTGACGAAGCCGCCCTCCACGCGGACCGGGGCGATGACGCGCTGGCTGGCCGCGCCGTCCGCGTTCACGTAGCCGATCCACACCGCCGAGCCGGTCAGGGCCGCCGCCTGGACGGTCGCCAGGGTTTCCGCCGCGCTCGTGCGCGGGAGTTCGCCCGGGGTGCCGGTGGACGGGGTGGGCTCCTTGCGGACCGCCGTCGCCGCGAGGTCGCCCGCGCGGATCGCCCGTACGGCCGCCGTCAGCAGCGTCGCGTCCGGGACCGGCGGACCGTCCGGCACCGGTACGGGCGCCGAGCGGGCCGGTGCGCGGTGGGCGTCGGCCCGCGCCACCAGGACGTCGCCGGTCAGGGACTCCGCGGCCGGCGCGTACCCCATCGCCCGCAACCCCTCCAGGAGGGTGGTCGGTTCGGCCTGTGCGGCCAGGACGGTGGGGGCGAGGCGGCGCAGACCCAGCCCCGCCGAGCGCTTGTCGGCGAGGATCTCGCCCAGCATCGCGTCGTCGTCGCAGCGGACGTACGAGGAGGCAACGCCCACGCGCAGGTGCCCGTGGCGCCGGGCCACGTCGTCGATGAGGTAGGCGAGGGGCTGCGGCACCGGGGTGCGGCTGTGTTCCTTGAGGAAGGCGTGCAGGTCGGCGGCGGCGTGCCCGGCGTCCAGGGCCCGGCGCACCGAGCCGGGCGTGAAGCGGTACACCGTCGCCCCGCCCTTGGACTCCACGTCCGCCAGCACCGCCAGGGTGTCCCCGAGCGGCCGGCGCAGCGGACCGGGGGCCACCGCCGTCAGGTCCGCCTGGAGCAGGACGTGGTCCACCGGCTCGGGAAGGAGGGGCGCCAGCAGCGGCGTCGGGTCCTCGTGCGCGAGCAGGGCACGGCCGGGCCCGGACAGGGCGCCCCGGCCGGTCACGCCGAGGACCTCCGCCTCGGTCAGCGCCCACCGCGCGAGGCGGGTGCGCAGATCGCTCGTACCGCGTACGGGACGCTCCCACGCGAGCCGGTCCAGCACGGCCTCCGCGTCGGGCGAGCCGCCTTCCGGAAGGGCGGCGAGGAGTTCCAGGACGCGCCGGCGGACCTCCGGGGCGGCGGAGCGGTCGAGGTCCGGTCCGAGCGCGGACAGCGTGCGTGCCTTGGCGTCCTGTTCGCCGACCAGGCCGGACGTGCGGGTGGCCGGCAGCCAGGCCCGCACCAGCGCCGTCCACCGTTCGGCGGGCGGGAGTTCGCACCAGTCGTCGAAGGCGGGAGTGGGCGCGTACCGCTCGTCCGCCTCCCCGTCACTGGCCAGCAGCCCGGCCGCGTAGGCGAGTTCGATCCAGAACGCCGCCGACGGCTCGGTCGTGTCCAGGGTGGCGGCGGCCCGCTTCAGGTCCCGTACGGAGAGCCCGCCCGCCCGCAGCACCAGCGGAGCCGCGTGCTCCCAGGACTTCACCAGTTCCTCGACGGTGGACAGCGCGGCCAGCGCCTGCCCGGCGGCGTTCGCGTCCACAAGCTGTGGACGGTGCTCGCGGTGTGCGGCCACCGTCGGAGCCACCGGCGCGGTGTCCCGGTGCGCGAGCCCGCCGCGCAGGTGCAGCGCCACCTCGCGCGGCAGTACGACGGTCCGCGCCGTCGCGGGCAGCAGCAGCCCCCGGTCGCGCAGCCAGCGCACGGGCGCGGTCGGGTTCGGGGTCACCTCCCCGTACGGCGGCCCCCACACGAGCCGCCCCAGCACCTGGTGCGCCTCCGCCGGAGCCTCGTCCAGCAGCGCGGACATCCGCTCCGGATCGGTGAACAGCCCGGTCAGCGCCGAGACCGCGGACACCGGGTCGTGCGTCGCGGGCAGCCCGGCCGCCGCCACGATCTCCTGGACCCGGGTCGGCGACATGCCGGACG
Organism: Streptomyces sp. NPDC090045; assembly: GCF_044747975.1. Classification (NCBI taxonomy): domain Bacteria; kingdom Bacillati; phylum Actinomycetota; class Actinomycetes; order Kitasatosporales; family Streptomycetaceae; genus Streptomyces; species Streptomyces sp. NPDC090045. The sequence goes on along the minus strand of NZ_JBIVFA010000005.1, from coordinate 313,613 downwards.
TGGCCTCGGCGACGGTGGGCCCGAGGCCGGTCGGCGAGGGCCGCTGCGCGGAGGGCGCGAGCAGTTCGCGGGCGGTGCGCACCAGGCGCAGCCGGTCGTCGTCGCCCCACACCAGGGCCTGGTCGCGCAGGGTGCCCAGGGCCCGGGGGAGCGCGGCACGGGCGCCGTTGTCCTCGCCGGTGGTGCCCTCCTCGCCGGTCAGCAGCGACTCCAGCACCGGGTACGGGCACGGGTCCGGCGCCACGGCGAGCGCCTCGGCCGTCTGCAGGGTGAAGCGGTCCAGGCGCTCCAGCGCCCGTACCACCGAGGCCCGGGTGCCGGCGCGGGTGGCCAGCTGCGTCACGTCGCCGGGCACCGGACCGAGCAGGTCAGGGCGCGCGTGCAGCAGGGTGGCGAGCGCCGCGTCGTCGCGGGCGCGCAACGCCTCGGCGAGGGAGCGCGGGGCTCCGCTTCCGCCGGATCCCCCGGCAGTACTTGCCTCGGGCACAGTCGCCTCCTGGTCGCGTCGGCCGGTCAGTCGGCCGGTCCCCATCCGGCCAACGGTATCCGCTGTGCCCGCGACGGCTCCACGGGCGCACGCGCTACCTTTCGGGTGGGCGGTACGGGAGGAGCCGGGGCATGGGGATCGAAAGCGACCATCTGGTCTACGAATATCTGAGCCGCGTCGGGGACTTGGCCCAGCAGCGGCACCTTTCCTCGGGCGACCGGATGCGGCTGGTGGCGGGGCTGCGGGACGAGATCGACCGTCGGCGCGCCAAGTACGAACCGGAGACCCCGGCGGCCGTACGCCGCATCCTGGAGCGGATCGGGACGCCCGAGGAGGTCCTGGACACGCTCGGCTCCCGGCAGGGCCATGGCGCCCCCGCCGCGGGGGCGGCCGCGCCGTTCGCCCCGGGCGCGTCTGGCGCGTCGGTACCCGTGCAGCGGGCCCCCGGGCGCCTGCGCCGCCCGGGCGCGCCCGCGCCGAAGCCGAAGGCCGAGCCCGAGAACGTGCCGCCGCACCTGGCCGGGCTCGACGAACTGGGCCCGTCCGGCGGGGCCGAACCCGACTGGTGGCGGGTGTCGCCCGCCGCGTACGGCTCGGGCCCGCAGGTCGACGGCTTCGCGGGCGGGATCGAGATCCCGGACCTGTTCGGGGAGGACGCGGAGGAAGAGGCCGACGGGGCGGGGAAGGAGGCGCAGGGCCCGCCCGGGCCCGCGCCGTCGGGGGCGCAGGGCCTCGTACGGTTCCTGCGCGAGCGGCGGCGGGCCAGGAAGGAGGCCGCCGCCGGGCAGCCGGAGACGGCCGCGGCCCCGGCCCCGGCCCGGCCGCGCCCGAACGCCCTCCTGCTGCTGGCCGCGGCCGTCCTCGTCGTCGGCGTGGCCACCGGGTACTGGCTGCTGCTGATCGTCGGCTGGCTCCTGCCGTACGCCTCGCGGGTGCTGCGGCCGGCCGAGCGGAAGTGGGCCGTCTTCGGCCCGCCCGGCGTGGTCCTCGCGGGGGCGGGGGTGTGGCTGTGGGGCCGGATGGACGGCCGGTGGGGTGAGACGCTGGCGGACGAGCAGCTGGGTGGGGCCCTGCACGGGATGTGGCCGTGGCTGCTGCGGGGCGCGGCCGTCGCCTCCGCGGTCTACCTGGTGTGGCGGGCCCGCCGGCGCTGAGGGGCGGGGCCGGGCCTTGCCCGGGCCCCCTGGGGCTCCGCCCCAGACCCCACGCCTCAAACGCCGGCGAGGCTCAAAGATCGGGGCTCCGCCCCGGACCCCGCGCCTCAAACGCCGGCGGGGCTGGATGGTGCGGCGCGGTGAAGGATCGGGGCTCGCCCCCGGCCCCGCGCCTCAAACGCCGGCGGGGCTGGATTGTGCCGCCGGGCTGGAGTGGTGTGGCCGGGCTGGAAGAGCGGGGCCCCGCGCCTCAAACTGCCCCAGCTACCGCTGGGAGGTGCCCGCAGGCGGGGCTGGATGGGGCGGGGCTCACTCGCCCGCCGGGAGGATCTTCTGGGCCTCCTCCACCGGCTCGGCGTCCGCGGACTTGACCAGGTCGAGGAAGGCGGGGGCCTTGGCGAGGGTGAGCAGTTGGTCGTTGGTGACGGGGGCCGAGGTGTGGGAGGCGTCGTGCGGGCTGACGGACAGTGAGACGTTGCTCTTGTTGTAGCGGAAGAAGATCCGGGACTCGGTGACGTCGCCGTCGTTGACGGGCGAGGTCGACGCGATGACCTCGGTGCCGTCGGGCAGGGCGCCCTTCTTGCAGGTCCGGCCCTTGACCTCCAGGCAGGTGCGCGGGTCGGTGTCCGAGCCGGTCGGCCGGACCGAGAAGACGACGGTGAACGTCTTGCCGTCCTTCGTGCCCTGGTACAGCCGCACCGACAGGTCGGTCCGCTGCAGGGTGCCGACCCCCTCGGGCAGCAGGCCCTGGAGGACGGGAACGGCCCGGTTCTGGAACTGCTCCTGCCGGGCCCGCTCGTCGGCCGGCAGGTCGGCCATCGACGACTCGCCCGGGGACGGTTCCAGATGGACCGGTGGCTGGGGCTGGGGCCGGCTGTCCGAGGGCTGCGCCGCCACCCCGATGCCGGTCGCCCCCCAGCCGCTGTCCGGCAGTGCGACGGCTCCGGCCACGGCGACCGCCACGACGGTCAGGACCCCGCCGCCGATCGCCGCCCGGACCCGTGCCCTGCGGCGCAGGCCCTGGGCGCGGGCCGGGCCCGACAGGTCGGGGAGTGCGGGCAGGTCCGCGGTTGTACGGTTCATCGCGTCCCGGACCAGCAGGAGGCTGCTGGCGTGGTCGAGGTCTTCGGTGTTGTTCATGACGGCTCCTCAGCTCTCGGTTGCGTAGATGTGGGCCTCGCCCAGCCGGGTGCGCAGCTTCGCCAGGGCGCGCGAGCACTGGCTCTTGACCGTTCCTTCGCTGCAGCGCAGCAGCTGGGCGACGGTCTCGACGCTGAGGTCCTCCCAGTAGCGCAGGACGACCATGGCCCGGGCCCGCGGCGGCAGTTCGGCGAGGGCGGCGAGCAGGGTGACGCGCAGTTCGGCGTGTTCGGGTCGGGGCCCCGGGTCGGAGTGCCGGTGGGCCAGCAGGTCGCGCAGCCGCCGTCGCCGTTCGGCGAGGAAGGTGCGGGTCAGTACGGTCCTGGCGTACGCCTCGGGGTACTCGGCGGCGGACACCTTCCGCCAGTGCTGGAACAGCTTGGCGAGTGTCGTCTGGGTCAGATCGCGTGCGCCGTCGGCGTCGCCGCACAGCAGGTACGCGGTCCGGTACAGCTTGCGCTGAGCGGTCCGGGCGAAGGCCTCGAAATCGAGGCCGGAATCGTGCCCCTGGTCGTGCTCGGTGCCTGGCGGCATCCGCCCTCCCTCTTCACATCGTGTCTCTCACCCCTGTCCTGAGTGCTGTCGCGCGGAGAAGGTTGAACACGAATGTCGAACACGAAGGTTGAACACGAAGGTGAAGGGCGGGCGGGGACTACGGGCGGGCCGCCCAGGGGGCGCCCGGGATCACCAGGGGCGAGCCCGTCACCGGGTCCGGGATGACGAGCGAGGCGAGGCCGAAGACCTCCTCGACCAGTTCGGCGGTGACCACCGACGACGGCGGGCCCTCGGCCACCACCGTGCGGCCGCGCTCCCGGTTGAGGCGACGGATCAGGTCCAGCACCTCCACCTGGTGGGCGATGTCGAGGAAGGTCGTCGGCTCGTCCAGGAGGAGCAGTTCGGTGTCCTGGGCGAGGGCCATGGCGATCCACACGCGCTGGCGCTGCCCGCCCGACAGGGCGTCCACGGGCCGGTCGGCCAGGTCGGCCACCGAGGTGCGGGCCATCGCCTCCGACACCGCCCGCTCGTCCGCCTCCGACCACTGCTGCCACCAGTGCTGGTGGGGCTGGCGGCCCCGCGCGACCAGGTCGCCGACCGTGATGGCCTCCGGGGCCACCGGGGACTGCGGGAGCAGCCCGATGGTCTGCGCGATCTGCCGGGTGGGCAGCGAGGACAGGGCGGCCCCGTCCAGCAGCACCGCGGGCGCGTCGGAGGGCAGGCGCAGACATGTCACCTATTTCACGAATTGGTAAGGCGACCCTAAGTGTACGTTCCCCCGTTGTAGGCCCGGTGTCGGCCTGCTGTCACCCCACCTCGGCACAATGGCTCGTATGAACCTCACCGTCGGCTTCGACCTCGACATGACCCTCATCGACTCCCGTCCGGGCATCAGGGCCGCCTACCAGGCCCTGTCGGCCGAGACGGGCACGTTCATCGACGCCGACGAGGCGGTCACGCGGCTGGGCCCGCCGCTGGACGAGGAGCTGGCGTACTGGTTCCCGGAGGCGGAGATCCCGGCGATGGCCGACCGCTACCGCGAGATCTACCCCGCGTACGCCATCGAGCCGACCCCGGCGATGCCGGGCGCCCGCGAGGCGATCGAGGCCGTCCAGGCGCTCGGCGGCCGCGCGATCGTCGTCACGGCCAAGCACGAGCCCAACGCCCGGCTGCACCTGGCGCACCTCGGCATCGAGCCGGACGCGGTCATCGGCTGGCTCTGGGCGGAGGCCAAGGCCGGCGCGCTGCGCGAGTACGGCGCGCAGGTCTACGTCGGCGACCACGTCGGCGACGTACGCGGGGCCCGCACGGCCGGCGCGCTGTCCGTGGCGGTGCCGACCGGCCCGTGCCCCGAGCCCGAACTGCGCGCGGCTGGCGCGGACGTGGTGCTGCCGGACCTCACCGCGCTGCCCGAGTGGCTCGCGCGGTACGTCGCCGCCCAGCCCGTCTGAACGGACCCGGCTCGGGCCCGCGAGGCGCAGCGCCCCGCCCGGGCCCGCGAGGCGCAGCGCCCCGCCCAGGCCCGTGAGGGCGCAGCCCCGGCTCAGGCCTGCGAGGCCCGGGCCGCCTTGCGCTGCGCCGCGGCCGAGCGGAGCACGCCCGCCGCGGAGATGGCGAAGCCGACGCCCATGAGCATGCACACCGCCCACGCGTACGGCGGGAACGGATCGACGTCGAGGAACAGCGGAGCCATCGTCGCGAGCGTGGCCACGGCCCCGGCGATGAACACGATGCCGCCGGCCTTGACCAATGCGTCGCCGGGCCGCGCTTCGTCTGAATGAGGAGTAACAGTCACCTCACCAGGGTAGTTCCCTGGCCGAAGCAGCCGACCGTGAAGGACCGGGGAACGTCTTGTCACCCGGCCCCCGACCATTAGCCTTGAGGTGGCGGGTCACACATGGCCCGCTGCGCTGTTGTCCGGAGCCGTTCACGGCACTCCGGGCCCCCGACGAGCACAAGGACAGAGGACGGACGTGCCTACCGGCAAGGTCAAGTGGTTCAACAGTGAGAAGGGCTTCGGCTTTCTCTCCCGCGACGACGGCGGCGACGTCTTCGTCCACTCGTCGGTGCTCCCTGCCGGGGTCGATGCCCTCAAGCCCGGTCAACGAGTCGAGTTCGGCGTCGTCGCCGGACAACGCGGTGACCAGGCACTTTCGGTGACGGTACTGGACCCGGCGCCGTCCGTGGCGGCAGCCCAGCGACGCAAGCCCGACGAGCTCGCCTCGATCGTGCAGGACCTCACCACCCTGCTGGAGAACATCACCCCGATGCTCGAGCGCGGCCGCTACCCCGACAAGGTGCACGGCACGAAGATCGCCGGACTGCTCCGCGCGGTGGCCGACCAGCTGGACGTCTGACCGACGCTCGCACACCTGCGCCCCGCCACTCGGAAGAGCGGCGGGGCGCGGTCGTGCGAGGGGCGTCCGGGACTACGGGAAGGCCAGCGCGCCGGGCGCGATGGCCGGTACCAGTCCCTCCGCCGCCGCCCGGGTCAGCAGCCCGCGCACCGCCGCGTAGCCGGAGTCGCCGAGGTCGGCGGTGAACTCGTTGACGTACAGCCCGATGTGCTGGTCGGCTACGGCCGGGTCCAGCTCCTGCGCGTGGGCTCGCACGTACGGGCGCGAGGCCTCCGGGTCGTCCCAGGCCATCCGGACCGACGTACGGGCCGACTCGGCCAGCGCGCGCAGCCGCTCCGCACCCAGCGTGCGCTTCGCGATGATCGCGCCGAGCGGGATCGGCAGACCGGTCGTGGACTCCCAGTGCTCGCCCATGTCGGCCAGGCAGTGCAGCCCGTAGTCCTGATAGGTGAACCGGGCCTCGTGGATGACCAGTCCGGCGTCCACCCGGCCGTCGCGCACCGCCGACATGATCTCGTGGAACGGCAGCACGACCACCTTGCCGACGCCCTCGGGCAGGACGTCCGCCGCCCACAGCCGGAACAGCAGGTAGGCGGTGGAGCGTTCGCTCGGCACCGCCACCGTCTTCCCGGCCAGGTCCAGTCCCGGCTCGCGCGTCAGGCTGCGATCCTTTACAAGCACCAACGGGCCGCAGCCGCGCCCGAGCGCACCGCCGCACGGCAGCAGCGCGTACTCCTCCAGCACCCACGGCAGCACGGCGTACGACACCTTCAGCACGTCCAGCTCGCCGCGCTCGGCCATGCCGTTGGTGAGGTCGATGTCCGCGAAGGTGACGTCGAGCGCGGGCGCGCCCGGGACCCGGCCGTGCGCCCAGGCGTCGAAGACGAAGGTGTCGTTCGGGCAGGGCGAGTAGGCGATCTTCAGCGGTTCACCGGTGGTCGTGCTCATGGCGTTCTCCCCAGTTCGCGAGTACGGGCCCCAGCACGCGGAAGCCGGCGGTGAGCGCGGTCAGCGCGTCCCCGATCCGCCAGGCGGCACGGTCGCGCGGGCCCACGGCGTTGGACACGGCGCGGACTTCCAGTACGGGCAGCCCGTGCGCGGCCGCCGCCTCCGCGACCCCGAAGCCCTCCATGGCCTCGGCCCCGGCCATCGGGTGCCGGGCGGCGAGATCGGCGGCCCGGGCGGCGGTCCCGGTGACGGTGGAGACGGTCAGCACGGGCGCGAGCAGCGCCCCGGTCGCCTCGGCGGCGCGCGCGGCGAGCTCGGCCGGCGGCAGGTGCACGCTGCGGCCGAAGCCCAGCGCGCTCACGTCGAGGAAGCCCTCGGGGGTCTCGGCACCCAGGTCGGCGGCGACGATCGCGTCCGCGACCACCAGGGAGCCGACCGGGGCGGCGGGATCGAACCCGCCGCCGATGCCGGCCGAGACGACGAGCTCGTAGTCGGCGAGGGCCAGGGCGGTGGCGGTGCCGGCGGCGGCCGCCGCCGGCCCGACGCCCCCGACGAGCACGTCGAAGGCGATGCCCGGAAGGTCCCGGCGGGTGATGAGGTACCCCTCCCCAGACTTCGTCCGGGGATACCCCAGGGGAAGGGTGCGCGGCTCAGGACCGGGAGAGTCCGGATGAGGGGTCAGACCGGTGATGATCGAGTCGGCCTCGGCCACCACCGCGGTCACGACGAGCGCGCGCACCGGTGCCGTCCGGCTACTTGAGCTTGAGGTTGAAGGACCAGACGGCGAGCGGCTTGCCGTCCTCGCCGACCTGCAGGAACGCCAGCTTCTTCGACGCCGGCGCCTCGCCCTGGCCGCCGGTCGCGAAGACGTCGGCACCCGGGAAGCTGCGGTACGTGTTCGAGGAGGGCTCGGTGATCGGCTGGCCGTCGAGCACCGCCGACCACCTCTTGCCGTCCTCGACGACCTCCGGCTCGACCCCGAGGCGCAGGGTGTCGCCACGGGCGTACTCGATGGTCTTGGGGTCCTTGAGGTTGGTCAGGCACTCCTGGACCTCGTCCATGGAGAGCGCCTCGTCGCCACCGTGGCAGGAGGCTTCGGCGGACACCGACGAGCTGCCGACCGTCACGGTCGCCAGGGGGGTCGGCTTTTCTCCGCCGCAGGCGGAGAGGAGGAGGAGTCCGGCGGACACGGCTCCGAGGGCCGCGACGCTGCGGCGGGCCCTACCCGAGAAAAGCGGTGCGGTCATGAGCCGAAGGCTATCGGGCCCCTGGGCTGCGCCGCTGCATGGGGTACCCGTGGCCTGCGGCGCGGCGCGGGACTCGGGTGCGGCCCCGTAGCCGGGGCTCCGCCCCGGACCCCGTACGTGCGCTCCGCGCCCGTGCCCTCAAACGCCGGGCGGGCTGGACGATCCAGCCTCGCCGGCGTTTGAGGCGCGGGGTCTGGGGCGGAGCCCCGGCAACGGCGCAGCAGGCGGTCATGCGACCCGGGGGCGGGAGGCGCCTTGGTGGTGGCGGGGGGCCGAGACGACGCCGCGGAGGGCCATCGTCGTGCCGAGGGCGACGATCGCGGCGGCCACGGACATGCCCAGTACTCCGTTCAGCGGCAGCACGATGCCGATCGCCCCGCCCAGCACCCACGCCACCTGCAGCACCGTCTCCGAACGGGCGAACGCCGACGTCCGCACCGCCTCCGGCACGTCCCGCTGGATCATCGCGTCCAGCGAGAGCTTCGCCAGCGCCTGGCAGAAGCCCGCCGTCGCGCCCAGTACGGCCATGAACAGCCCGCTGAAGAAGACCGCCGCCAGCACCGCGACCGCGAGCGTCAGGCACAGCACCGACGCGATGATGACCTCCGGCGCCCGGGCCCGCAGCCACGCGCCCACCGCCGTACCGCAGGCGTTGCCCACGCCCGCCGAGACGGCCACGATCCCCAGTGACACCGCCGCGCTCTGCCCCTCCAGGGGATGCTCGCGCAGCAGGAACGCCAGGAAGAAGATCAGGAACCCGGACAGCGCGCGCATCGAGGCGTTCGCCAGCAGTCCGCACAGCACCGAGCGGCTGATCGTGCGCAGGCCCGGCCGCTTCGAATGGGCCTCGTGCGTGGACAGCCGGGCACGGCGCTCGCCCTTCGCCTCGTCCACCCGGTGCGGCAGCGTGAACGCGGCGAAGGCCCCCCACACGAAGATGACGCAGGCCCCGTACAGCGGCCACTGCGGCCCGATCGTGTTCAGTCCCGCGCCCACCGGCGCCGCCACGCCCGTGGCCAGCAGGCCCGCCAGGGTGACCCGCGAGTTCGCCTTGACGAGTGAGAATTTCGGCGGCAGCAGTCTCGGCACCACCGCGCTGCGCACCACCCCGTACGACTTGGACGCGACCAGCACGCCCAGCGCCGCCGGGTACAGCTGGATCCCCCCGGTTTCCACGGCGCCCGACATGATCAGCGCCAGCAGCGCCCGGGCCAGCATCGCGGCCGCCATCGACGCCCGGCGGCCGTGCGGCAGCCGGTCCAGCAGCGGCCCGATCACGGGGGCCAGCACGGTGAAGGGAGCCATCGTGATCGCCAGGTACAGGGCCACCCGGCCGCGCGCCTCGTCCGTGGGTACGGAGAAGAACACCGTGGAGGCCAGCGCCACCGTGATCATCATGTCGCCGGCGCCGTTGATGGCGTGCAGCTCGATCAGCTTGCCGAGGCCCGACTCCCCGGCTCCGTGCGCGTGCGTGGCCCGCCGGATCCCGCGCGCCGTACCCGTGAACGGAAGGTGCAGGGCACGCCCGACAGCCCGGCCGGCCCGCTTGGCCGGTCCCGAGCCGTCGTCGGACGACCGTGCGGGTGCCACACTCGACATAGTGCCCCACCGGGCCCCCCGCGGGTGCCTCCCGGCGCGTCACGGAGCCGGTGGCTTGTCCGCGAATCGGACCTTGCATGTGTGCCCGAGGCTTAAGAGGAGGTAGCGTGCGTAGCGCGCCACCGGCGGTTGCTCCTGGCCGCGCGCCTCTTCGTGATCCCGCAGAATGGGTCGCAGTGAGGTGCGCCCGGAGTCCGATCGGGTGCGGACGTCGACGCGGCCCTCTGGTCCGCTCCGCCCGCGCCACGTACGGACAGCACCGACGGGTCGTTGTGGACGACAGTACGGACGGCGCACACGTGAGACGGCGTAGGAGAGAACGAGACCAGTGAGTGCTGCGACGACGCGAAGCCGTACCCCGCGTACCCCCGACCGCCTGTGCGTCGAGGCGGTAGAGCTCGCCCGCGCGGCGGCCGAGGAGGCCGCCTTCCCCGGAGTGGTGGGCGCGCACGTCTCCGCCGTGGCGGAGGGCGACCGCGTCGTCACCCACTTCTTCGAGTCCAAGGAACCGGGCTACCGGGGCTGGCGCTGGGCCGTCACCGTGACCCGCGCCTCCCGCGCGAAGAACGTCACGCTCGACGAAACGGTGCTGCTGCCCGGCGACGACGCCCTGCTGGCCCCCGAGTGGGTGCCGTGGAGCGAGCGGCTGCGCCCCGGCGACATGGGCCCGGGCGACCTGCTGCCCACGGACGCCGAGGACCTGCGCCTGGAGCCGGGCTGGTCGGGTGAGGACACCCCGCCGCCGAACTCGGTGGTCTCCACCGAAATGGCCGAACTGGTCGAGGCCGAGGACGCCGACGTCACCGACCGCGCGGTGGTCCCCGTACGCGGCTCCATCACGTCGGTCGCCGAGGAACTGGGCATGCGCCGGGCGCGCGTGCTGTCGCGGTACGGGCTGCACAGTGCGGCCGACCGATGGGACGAGGGCTTCGGCGCGAAGACCCCGATGGCGCAAGCCGCACCCGCGTCCTGTGTCTCCTGCGGTTTCCTGGTCGCGATCGGCGGCTCGCTCGGCCAGGCCTTCGGCGTCTGCGCGAACGAGTTCAGCCCGGCCGACGGCCGTCTGGTGTCGCTGTCGTACGGCTGCGGCGGCCATTCGGAGGCCGCGGTCATGCCGACGCCGATGCGGCCCGCTCCGCCGGTGCTCGACTCGATGGCCTCGGACGAGTTCACCCTGCGGCCGGTCGCCGCCACGGACACGGGCTCGGTCCCGGTCTCGGCCTCGGACCTGCCGGCCGAGGACCTCGGCCACTCGTAAGGACGCACACCGCCGCGGGCGGGTCGCCGCGCGGCCCGGCGGCGTACCCTCACCCCATGGGGGACACGGGCGCTGACACGGGCATGGACATGGTGGGAATGACCGGCCGGGTGACCGGGACGGTCGGCCCGGGCCTCGTGGGCGAGGTCATCGTACGGATCCGGGGCGGGGCGGAGCACTTCCTCGCCCACCCGATCCACGGCACCGGCCGGCTGGCCGTCGGAACGATGGTGACGGTGGTCGAATACCAGCCGCCGCGCACGGTGTACGTGATGGCTGCCTACGGCGACTGAGACGGCCGCCGCCCCCGCGTGACCTGTACGTATCAAGATGGGTACAAGAACGCGCCCCCGTCTTCACGACGGGTCGCGGCAGGCGCAGACTCGCCCTCATCGGTGCCGAACGGCACTGGAAATAAGGGGGCGTTGCCGATGGCTATCGGCGTCGTGGCGGGAATCGTTCTCGCCGCAATCGTGGCCGCGATAGGCCTGTTCAAGCTCATGTGGCGGGTCGCCGAGCCCAACGAGGCACTCGTCATCTCCGGTTCCACGCACAAGACCGAGGGCGTCGGTCAGGGCATGGGGTTCCGGATCGTCACCGGGCGCGGAACGCTCGTCCTGCCGGGGGTGCAGGCGGTACGGAAACTCTCCCTGGACCTCAACGAGACGCAGCTGTCCGTGGACTGCGTCACCCACCAGGGCATCCCGCTGCGGGTGAAGGGCGTGGTCATCTTCAAGGTCGGCGACGACCTGGTGTCGATCGCCAACGCGGCCCGCCGCTTCCTGGACCAGCAGAAGATGATGCCGGAGCGGGTGCACATCGTCTTCGCGGGCCATCTGCGGTCCATCGTGGGCGGGTTGACGGTCGAGGACATGATCCGCGACCGGGAGAAGCTGACCGGCCAGACCCGGATGGCCTGCGGCACCGAGATGGAGAAGCTCGGACTGATCGTCGACTCGCTGCAGATCCACGAGATCGAGGACCCGACCGGCTACATCAAGAACCTGGCGATGCCGCACGCGGCCGCCGTGCAGCGGGACGCCCGCATCGCGCAGGCCGAGGCGAACCGGCTGGCCACGGAGGCCGAACAGGCCGCCTTCGCCCGGATGGCCGAGGCGACGCGGGACAGCGAGATCCTGCAGGCCGGCTACCAGGCCGAACGCGACAAGGCGGCGGCGACGGCCCGTCAGGCGGGCCCGCTGTCCGAGGCGGCCGCACGGCAGGAGGTCGTCGTCCAGGAGACCCGCGTCGCGGAACTGGAGGCGCACCGGCGCGAGCAGCAGCTGCAGGCGGACGTGCGCAAGCCCGCGGACGCGGCGGCGTACGAGACCCGGACCCGGGCGGAGGCCGAGCGCGACGCACGGATCTCCGCGGCGCAGGCGAAGGCGAAGGAGACGGAGCTCGCGGCGGCCGCGGAGGCCACGCGGGTGACGACGGCGGCGACCGCGGACGCGACGGCCACGGAGGCGCGGGGTCTGGCGTCGGCGAAGGCGACGCGGGCCACGGGCGAGGCGGAGGCGGCGGCCACCCAGGCGCGCGGCCTCGCGGAGGCCGAGTCGGCGAAGGCGCGCGGCTTGGCCGAAGCCGAGGCGATCAAGGCGCGGGCCGCCGCGCTGGCGGAGAACCAGGAGGCGGTCGTCGCGCAGCAGCTGGCCGAGAACTGGCCGGCGATCGTGGAGGCGGGTGCGGGGGCCTTCGGGAACGTGGAGCACATGGTGCTGCTGAACGGGGCCGAGGGCATGTCGGAGATGTTCGCCAAGGCCCTGACGATGGGCGGCACGGGCCTGGGCGTGGCCCGCCAACTCCTGTCCACCATGGGCCAGAGCCCTGCGGGCCGCTCAGCAGATACCACGACTGGCTCAGCGGGTCCTGCCGTAAACGGCCGCGTGCCGATCCGGGAGGAGTAACCCCGCGCATGGTCGGGTGCGGCGCCGTTTCCGGGGGCGCCGCCCCCGCACCCCCGCGCCTCAATCGCCGGCGGGGCTGGGCAATTCAGCCCCTCCGGCGTTTGAGGAGCGGGGTCTGGGGCGGAGCCCCAGCAGCGGCGCGGGCGCCGAAGTACGTGGTCAGGCGCGGCGCCGTTGCCGGGGGCCAGCCCCCGGACCCCCGCGCCTCAAACGCCGGCGAGGCTGGATTTGCCCGGCGGCAGCCGAAGAGGCGCGGGTCAATCGCGGGGGCGGCGGCGCAGGAGGTGTTTGGCTGTGAAGATGATGGCCAGGCCGACCGCCAGGACGACCGCTCCCTTGCCGAAGCCACCCGTCGGCTCCGGCGACTGCGCGGCCTCCGACGGGGAGCCCGGCTTCGGCGGTGCGGCCGAGGCGCCCGGGGAGGCCTGGCTCACCGGGACGGCGATCACGCGGCTGCCCTCGCCCTCCGCGCCGAACATCAGCGTCGAGCCGTCCGGCGTGTACGTCACCGACTCCGCCTGCCCCTGCCACGGTGCGTCGACCCGCTCGCCCTCGCCCTCCGGCCTGCCGTCCTTCCACGGGTACGTGCGCGCCGCGAAGTAGCCCCGCAGGGTCAGCCGGTTCCCGTCGGGGGAGAACGCCCCGTCCGTCACCCACGGCACGTCGGCGACCCGCCGGAACACGTTCGAGCCGTCCGCAGACAGCTCCGCGGGCCCCTCGTACAGGCCGCCCTTGCTCTCGTCCTTGCTCGCGATGTAGACCCGCCCCGTCACCGGATGGACCATCAGCGCCTCCGCGTTGCGCGCCCCGTCGGCGTACCGCACCGTGAACTGCGCGGCCTTGACCGTGGTGTCGCCCAGTTGCTTCGGCTCCGGGAAGCGGTAGATCCACACGTGGTCCCAGGTGCCGTTCCGGTTGTCGCCGATGTCGCCGACGTAGAGCTGTCCGTCCGGCCCCAGCGAGATCGCCTCGACGTCGCGCGGCTTGCCGATCCCGGTCAGCGTCACCCGGGCCACCGTCCGGCCCGTGGCGGAGTCCACCGCGTAGACGTACGGGCCGTCGTCGCTGTCGTTGTGCGTCCAGTACACGCCCGGATGGATCCGGCTGGCCGCGAGCCCGCTGGATTCCCTGATCCGCGGATCGGAGATGGTGAAGGAGGAGGCCGCGGGGACTTCCGCCGCGAAGGCCGCGCCCGGCAGCGCGACGAGGGCGGCAGTGGCAACGGCGACGGCAGCGGCGGCGGCTGCGGCGGACGGCAGGGGCATGCGCATGGCTCCAGCCTGCCAGTTCGTGCCCCGTGTCCGGCGTCACAGAGGTTTCTGTCGCGCGATCCGCGATGATGACCGGATGCGTTTCATGTTCGTCGGCGACTCCATGACCATCGGACGCGCCGGCGATTTCACCTGGCGCTACCGGATGTGGCAGCACCTCGACTCGACCTTCGGCGGCCCCTACCGGATCGTCGGCCCGCGCAGCGAGCTGTACGAGGGTTCCGACGCGTACGCCGACCCCGCCTTCCCCGCTGACGCCCGCCGCCACCTGGCCGGCTGGGGCGAGGGCTGGCAGCACATGGCCCCCCTCATCGGCCCCGCCGCCGGCGCCGCCCGGGCCGACGTCCTGCTCGTCTCCCTCGGCCTGATCGACCTCGGCTTCTACACCGACGCCGAGCAGACCGCCGCCAACGTCCGCCGCTTCATAGCCGGGGCCCGCGCCGCCCGCCCCGCCGTCCGCATGGTGCTGCTGCCCGTCATCCCGAACAGCCGGGCCGAGGAGGACGCGCCCTTCGCGGCCGAGGTCGCCCGTTTCAACGAGCTCCTCGCCAAGGCGGTCGCCGACCTGACGACCGCCGCCTCGCCGGTCCTGCTGGCGGCGCGCCCGGACGCGTACGACATCCACCACGACACCTACGACGGCACCCACCCCAACGCCTCCGGCGAGCACCGGCTGGCGGGGGAGTTCGCGGCCGTGCTGCACCAGGCGTGGGGGATCGGCGGCCCGTACGGGCCCGGGCGGGTGCAGAACGACCCGCTGTAACACCCCTTTCACGGAAGGGCCTTGCTTCGAGTGCACTCCAAGCAGTTGGCTAGTGCCCCATGAAGTACACACAGCTCGGACGCACCGGCCTCAAGGTCAGCCGACTTGTACTCGGCACCATGAACTTCGGCCCCCAGACCGGTGAGCCCGAAAGCCACACGATCATGGACTCCGCCCTCGACGCGGGGATCAACTTCTTCGACACCGCCAACGTCTACGGCTGGGGCGAGAACAAGGGCCGCACCGAGGAGATCCTCGGCACCTGGTTCGCCCAGGGCGGCCGGCGCCGCGAGAAGACGGTGCTCGCCACGAAGGTCTACGCGAGCATGGCGCCCGAGGGCGAGACCTGGCCCAACTACGACCGCCTGTCGGCGCTGAACATCCGGCGGGCCGTCGACGCCAGCCTCAAGCGGCTGCAGACCGACTACATCGACGTCTACCAGTTCCACCACGTGGACCGGCGGACCCCCTTCGAGGAGATCTGGCAGGCCGTCGAGGTCCTGATCCAGCAGGGCAAGATCCTCTACGCGGGCTCCTCGAACTTCCCCGGCTGGAAGATCGCCCAGGCCAACGAGGCCGCGGCGCGCATCGGACGGCTCGGGCTGGTCAGCGAGCAGTGCCTCTACAACCTCGCCGAGCGGCGCGCGGAGATGGAGGTCATCCCGGCCGCGGAGGCGTACGGGCTCGGGGTCATCCCGTGGTCCCCGCTCCACGGCGGCCTGCTGGGCGGGGTCATCAAGAAGGAGGTCCAGGGCGGCCGCCGCGCCTCCGGCCGGTCGGCGGAGGCGCTCGCCAACAGCTCCGTACGCGCGCAGGTGCAGGCGTACGAGGACCTGCTGGACAAGCACGGCCTGGAGCCGGGCGAGGCCGGGCTGGCGTGGCTGCTGACGCGTCCCGGGGTCACCGGGCCGATCGTCGGGCCGCGCACGCAGGAACAGCTCGACTCGGCGCTGCGGGCGGTGGAGCTGGAGCTCTCCGAGGAGGTCCTGGCGGGCCTGGACGAGATCTTCCCCGGCCCGGGAGCCTCCCCGGAGGCCTTCGCCTGGTAGACGGCTCGGGCTACTGCCCGACGGCAGCCGCCACGGCCACGACGACGAACATCAGCACGAGCACACCGGCCATCACACGGTTTCTGGTCTTGGGATCCACCCGTCGAGCCTAACGCGGCCCGCGGGTGGTCCCGCACGCGGTACCGCTCAGCCGCGCAGCGGCCAGGACCCGACCGTCTCGTAGCGGGGCTGCTCGCCGGGCACCCCGCTCACGGGCAGGTTGCTGCGGACGAGGCTGAGCGTGCCGACCTGCCAGGGCGTGCCCTCGAAGCCCGCGAGGGCGTCCAGGTACGGGCGCAGGGGCGTGGCGGCGCCGTGGCTGCGGGCCAGGGTGAGGTGCGGGGTGTAGCGGCGGTGCTGGTCCATCGGCACCCCGGCCCGCCGGGCGGCGGCGTCGGCCCGCTCCGCGAGCATCCGCAGGACGGGCAGCCCCCCGGCCGCGCCGACCCACAGCGCGCGGTCCCCGAAGTGCCCGCAGCCGTGCAGGCGCAGCGGGAACGGCTCCGTGCGGTGGGCTGCGCGCTCCAGGCGGGCGTGCAGGTCGGGGAGCAGGTCGTCGCGGACCTCGCCCATGAAGGCGAGCGTGAAGTGCCAGCCCGCCTGCGCGGTCCACGTCAGCCGGTCGTCGCGGACTCCGTCCACGGCCTCGGCCAGCTCGGCGACGGCCGCGTCGGGCGGCAGCACGGCTGCGAACAGTCTCATGCGCCGAGCGTACGGCTGCAGCGCCGCTGCCGGGGGCTCCGCCCCCGAACCCTCGGTCCTCAAACGCCGGACGGGCTGAAAGATCGCCTCAAACGCCGGCGGGGCTGGAAAATCCAGCCCCTCCGGCGTTTGAGGAGCGGGGTCCGGGGCGGAGCCCCGGGAGGCCGGGCCGCAGGGTCAGGCGACCGTCACCAGTTCGCGGCGGCGCGAGACGGTGGCCGAGGGGACGAACGTGACGCCTCGGCGGCTGAGCCGTACGCGGAGGTTGCCGACGCGTGCCAGGACCACCGCGATCGCGACAGAGGCGACCAGCGAGATCACACCCCCCGCCGCCATCCCGATCCGCGCGCCGTACGTGTCCGTGATCCAGCCCAGCAGCGGAGCACCCAGCGGGGTGCCGCCGGTGAAGACCATCATGAACAGGGCCATGACCCGCCCCCGCATCTCGGGGTCGGTCGCCATCTGCACGCTGGAGTTCGCCGTGACGTTGACCGTCAGGCCGAAGACCCCGATCGGCACGAGCAGCGCCGCGAACAGCCAGAAGCCGGGCGCGAAGGCCGTCACGAGCAGCAGCACGGAGAACAGCACGGCCGCGGTCACCAGCAGCCGCAGGCGGGAGTGGCCGCGTCGGGCCGCGAGCAGGGCGCCCGCCAGGGAGCCGGCCGCGATCAGGGTGTTGAAGAGCCCGTAGGTGCCCGCGTCCCCGTGGAAGACGTCGCTGACGAACGCCGACAGCCAGATCGGGAAGTTGAACCCGAAGGTGCCGATGAAGCCCACCAGCACGATCGGCCAGATCAGCTCGGGGCGGCCGGCGACGTAGTGCAGGCCCTCGCGCAGCTGCCCCTTGGCGCGGGGCCGGGGCTCGACGGGGTGCAGCTCGTGCGTGCGCATCAGCAGCAGGCCGGCGAGGGGCGCGGCGAAGGACAGTCCGTTCAGCAGGAAGGCCCAGCCGGAGCCGACGGCGGTGATCAGCACGCCGGCGATCGCCGGGCCGACCAGCCGCGCGGACTGGAAGTTGGCGGAGTTCAGGCTGACCGCGTTGGCGACCTGGTCCTTGCCGACCATCTCGGACACGAAGGTCTGCCGGGCCGGGTTGTCGACGACGGTGACCAGGCCGAGCGCGAAGGCGGCGAGGTAGACGTGCCACACCTGGACGTGTCCGGCCAGGGTGAGGACGGCGAGGGCGATGCCGGTCAGGCCCATCGCGCTCTGGGTGGCGAGGAGCAGGGGCCGCTTGGGCAGCCGGTCGGCGAGTACGCCTCCGTAGAGGCCGAACATCAGCATCGGCAGGAACTGCAGGGCGATGGTGATGCCGACGGCGGAGGCGGAGCCGGTCAGGGAGAGGACCAGCCAGTCCTGGGCGATGCGCTGCATCCAGGTGCCCGTGTTCGAGACGACCTGCCCGGTCGCGAAGAGCCGGTAGTTCCGGATCCTCAGCGAGCTGAACATCGAGTTCTTGCCCGCGGGGGCCACAGGGGCCTTGGTAGGGGTGGATATGTGGCCGGGTGCGGAGTCTGCTCCGGTTCCCGTACTCAAAAGCGTTCGCCTCCTGGCGTCGTTCCTATAGGTGCGCGAGCTTCTCCAGGACGGGTGCGGCCTCGCGCAGCTTGGCCCATTCGTCCTCGGTCAGCTCGGCCGCGAGCCCGGCCAGGAAGGCGTTGCGCTTGCGGCGGCTCTCTTCGAGCATCGCTTCGGCCTCCTCCGTCTGGCGGACCACCTTCTGGCGGCGGTCGTCGGGGTGCGGTTCCAGCGTGACCAGTCCCTTGGCTTCCAGCAACGCGACGATGCGCGTCATGGACGGCGGCTGGACGTGTTCCCGCCGCGCCAGCTCCCCGGGTGTGGCCTGGCCACAGCGGGCGAGGGTGCCGAGCACCGACATCTCGGTGGGGCTCAGCGACTCGTCGACGCGCTGGTGCTTCAGGCGCCGGCCCAGCCGCATGACGGCGGAGCGGAGATCGTTCACGGCGGCAGCGTCGTCGCCATGGGAAAGGTCAGGCATGTATTTAGAGTAACTCATTACTCTCCCTAAGGAACACCACTTTTGGCCGTCATGCACGAGTCACTCGTACGGGTGAGTCGGCGGCCGAAAGTGACACGCGTCCGCACCCTCTGCCCCGACTCTTTCGACATGGGGACACATGTGCTGAGCATGCGCATAGACGGGGAGCTCCTCGACAGGCTCCGGACTCACGCCGCCAAACGCGGAATGAGCGTCCAGGACTATGTGGTCCGGACGCTCATTCGCGATGACTTCGACGAGCGCTTCAAGGCGGCCGTCGACGAGACAGAGAAGTTCTACGGGCTGACGTGAGCCCGGGCGGGGCCTACGTGAGGCCGAGGGCCGGCATCGCGTAGTAGAAGACGAACACCGCCGCCACGACGTACATGGCCACCGGGACCTCGCGGCCCCGGCCGGTCGCCGCGCGCAGGGCGCAGAAGCTGATGAAGCCGATGCCGATGCCGTTGGTGATCGAGTAGGTGAAGGGCATCATCACCATGGCCAGGAACGCCGGGACGGCGATGGTGAAGTCGCTCCAGTCGATGTCCTTGACCGAGCCCGCCAGGATCAGGAAGCCGACCGCCACCAGGGCGGGGGTGGCCGCCTGGGACGGGACCATCGTGGCGAGCGGGGTGAGGAACAGGGCCACGCCGAAGAGTGCGCCCGTCACGACGTTCGCGAGACCCGTACGGGCTCCCTCGCCGACCCCGGCCGTGGACTCCACGAAGCAGGTGGTGGCCGAGGAGGACGTGGCGCCGCCCGAGGCGACGGCCAGGCCGTCGATCAGCAGGACCTTGTTGATGCCGGGGAACTCGCCGGTCTTCTTGTCGATCAGCTTGGCCTCGTCGCCGACGCCCAGGATCGTGCCCATGGCGTCGAAGAAGCAGGACAGCAGCACGGTGAAGACGAAGAGGACGCCGGTCAGCATCCCGACCTTGCCGAAGCCGCCGAACAGGCTGACCTCGCCGACCAGCCCGAAGTCGGGCGCGGCCACCGGGTTGCCCGGCCACTCGGGGACGGTGAGGCCCCAGCCGGAGTCGGGCACCTCCGCGACCAGCTGGACGAGGACCGCGGCGAGGGTCATGACCACGATGGAGATCAGGATCGCGCCCGGCGTCTTGCGGATCAGCAGGGCGAGGGTGAGCAGCACGCCGATCACGAAGATCAGGACGGGCCAGCCGTCCAGGTGGCCGGTGCCGCCGAGCTGGAGCGGGACCGTGGTGTGGGCGGCGTCCGGGATGCGGGAGACGAAGCCCGAGTCGACCAGGCCGATCAGCATGATGAACAGGCCGATGCCGATGGCGATGCCCTTGCGCAGGCCCGGCGGCACGGCGTTCATGACCCGCTCGCGCAGGCCCGTCGCGACCAGCAGCATCACCACGAAGCCGGCCAGGACCACCATGCCCATGGCGTCGGGCCAGCTCATGCGGGGGGCGAGCTGGAGGGCGACGACCGTGTTCACGCCGAGGCCGGCGGCGAGCGCGATCGGGACGTTGCCGATGGCACCCATGAGGAGGGTGGTGAAGGCGGCCGTCAGGGCGGTGGCCGTCACGAGCTGACCGTTGTCGAGCTGGTGCCCGTACATGTCCTTCGCGCTGCCCAGGATGATCGGGTTGAGCACGATGATGTAGGCCATCGCGAAGAAGGTGGCGAAGCCGCCGCGGACCTCGCGGGCGACGGTCGAACCGCGCTCCGAGATCTTGAAGAAGCGGTCGAGTCCTCCGGAGGAGTCCTGGAGGGAAGGCTCCGGGGCGGTGGCCGTGGGGGTGCTCATACGGTCCTCATTGGGTGGTTCATACGAAGAAAATGGGCCACGCCCAAACCGTTTCAGTATGAACACATGAACGAAAGGGCGTCCATCTCCGCGCGTAGACCACGAATCTGCGCGCCTAGACTTGCCCCATGGCGAAATGGACTGCGAAGCATGAGGCGCCCGAGCCCCTCGAGGGCCCCGTCGTCGCGACGGTCACGGGTGGCACGATCCTGTGGTTCGCCCTCTTCCTCGTCCAGCTCCCCTTCTACGGGTGGTTCGCCGACCGGGGCCAGCTGTGGTGGGTCTGGACCTGCGCGGCCGGCGGCTTCCTCGGCCTGATCGGCATCTGGTACGTCCGCGGCCGCGAGGCGGCGCTCAAGCGCCACGCCGCGGAACAGGCCAAGCAGGCCGAGCAGGCCGAGCAAAACCCGGGCCCCGAGGCCTAGCGCTCCCGCCGTCTCCCGTCGCGCCCCCTGCCGGGGCTCCGCCCCGCACCCCGCGCCTCAAACGCCGGCGGGGCTGGATGGTGCGGCAAGGCTGGACGATGTGACTCAAAGCCCGGGGCTCCGCCCCGAACCCCGACGGCGCTCCGCGCCCGCGCCTCAAACGCCGGCGGGGCTGGATTGGTGCGGCGCAGTTGGACGGCGCGGCCCAAAGATCGGGGCTCCGCCCCGGACCCCGCCGGGCTCTGCCCGGACCCGCTCCTCAAACGCCGGAGGGGCTGAAATTTGCCGGGGTCGGGTGTGTGCAGGGGCGCTCCCCGCAGGGCGTCGAACGCAAGGTGCCCCGGCCCGCCGACCCCCCGACACGTTCGGCGCCCGAGGAGACGCACCGGAACACACCCGGCCCCACCCGCACCGGCGCAGCCGGCCCGCCCCGGCCCGGCCCGAGCGGCGCAGCCAACCCGTACACCGGCCCCCGCCGACCCCGCCCGAGCGGCGCCGCCGACCCCGCCCGAGCGGCGCCGCCGACCCGCCCCCGCCATCCCCGCCCGAGCGGCGCCGCCAACCCGCCCCGCTCGGCCCCCGCCCAGGGTCCGCCCCCTACCAGGGGACGATTCGGGTCATCCCGAGGTCGGATCTTCCCGCCGCTCGGCGGGTGAAGCGTTCGAACCCCGCTTAACGTCGAAGGCATGACGCAGCGGGCGAAGATCGATCGGGACGGGCCGGAGCGAGCCGGCGCCGCCATCGACGCGGGGGCGGAGCTCGATCCGGTCCACCCGGTGCGGCCACCCGCCCCCCGGTTCAAGCCCGGCGGGCTGACCACCGCCGAGGTCGCCGAGCGCGTCGCGCGCGGCGACGTCAACGACGTCCCCGTCCGCAGCAGCCGCTCCACCGTCGACATCGTCCGCGCCAACGTCTTCACCCGCTTCAACGCGATCATCGGCGTGCTCTGGGTGATCATGCTGATCGTCGCGCCGATCCAGGACAGCCTCTTCGGCTTCGTGATCATCGCGAACACCGGCATCGGCATCATCCAGGAACTGCGCGCGAAGAAGACCCTCGACGGCCTCGCCGTCATCGGCGAGGCCAAACCGAGCGTGCGCCGCGACAACCGCACCGCGGAGATCTCCACCTCCGAGATCGTCCTCGGCGACGTCATCGAGCTCGGCCCCGGCGACAAGGTCGTCGTCGACGGGGCCGTCGGCGAGGCCGACGGGCTGGAGATCGACGAGTCCCTCCTCACCGGCGAGGCCGACCCCGTCCTGAAGAAGCCCGGCGACCTGGTCATGTCCGGCTCGTTCGTCGTCGCCGGCGGCGGTGCGTTCACCGCCACCAAGGTCGGCCGCGAGGCCTACGCCGCCCAGCTCGCCGAAGAGGCCTCCCGCTTCACGCTCGTCCACTCCGAGCTGCGCTCCGGCATCTCCACCATCCTCAAGTACGTGACCTGGATGATGATCCCGACCTCCATCGGGCTGATCATCAGCCAGCTGCTCGTCAAGGAGAACAACCTCAAGGACTCCATCGCCCGCACCGTCGGCGGCATCGTCCCGATGATCCCCGAGGGGCTCGTCCTCCTCACCTCCGTCGCCTTCGCGATCGGCGTCATCCGCCTCGGCCGCAAGCAGTGCCTCGTCCAGGAGCTGCCCGCCATCGAGGGCCTCGCCCGCGTCGACGTGGTCTGCCTCGACAAGACCGGCACCCTCACCGAGGGCGGCATGGACGTCACCGAGCTGCGCCCGCTCGGTGGCGCGGACGCGGCGTACGTCAAGAAGGTGCTCGGCGCCCTCGGCGAGTCCGACCCGCGGCCCAACGCCAGCCTCCAGGCGATCATCGACGCCTACCCCGACAGCGCGGAGTGGCGCTGCACCGAGTCCCTGCCCTTCTCCTCCGCGCGCAAGTACAGCGGTGCCAGCTTCAGCGAGGGCGACGGCGAGAACAACACCTGGCTGCTCGGCGCCCCCGACGTGCTGCTCCCCGCCGGGGACCCGGCCCTCGACGAGATCAACGAGCTCAACGAACAGGGCCTGCGGGTCCTGCTGCTGGCCCGCTCCGGCCGCGAACTCGACGACGAGGCCGTCGCCACCGGCGTACGGCCGACCGCCCTGGTCGTCCTGGAACAGCGGCTGCGCCCCGACGCGGCCGACACCCTGCGCTACTTCGACGACCAGAACGTCAAGGCGAAGGTCATCTCCGGCGACAACGCGGTCTCCGTCGGCGCGGTCGCCGGCAAGCTGGGGCTGCCGGGCGCGGAGAACACCGTGGACGCCCGAAAGCTCCCGGCCGAGCAGGCCGACATGGCGCGGGTCCTCGACCAGAACTCCGTCTTCGGGCGCGTGACCCCGCAGCAGAAGCGGGACATGGTCGGGGCCCTGCAGTCCAACGGCCACACCGTCGCCATGACGGGCGACGGCGTGAACGACGTGCTCGCCCTCAAGGACGCGGACATCGGCGTCGCGATGGGCTCGGGCTCGGAGGCCACCCGCGCCGTCGCGCAGATCGTCCTGCTCAACAACAGCTTCGCGACCCTTCCCTCGGTGGTCGCCGAAGGCCGCCGCGTCATCGGCAACATCACCCGGGTCGCGACCCTCTTCCTCACCAAGACGGTCTACTCGGTCCTCCTGGCGATCCTGGTGGTGTGCTCGCAGGTCGAGTACCCCTTCCTGCCCCGCCACCTGACCCTGCTGTCCACGCTCACCATCGGCATCCCGGCCTTCTTCCTGGCCCTCGCCCCGAACAAGGAGCGCGCGCGGCCGCACTTCGTGAAACGCGTGATGCGGTACGCCATCCCGGGCGGCGCGATTGCGGGGACGGCCACCTTCGTGACGTACCTGGTCGCCCGCCACTACTACACCGGCCCCGACGCCCTGAAGGCCGAGACCAGCGCGGCGACGCTCACCCTGTTCCTGACCTCGATGTGGGTCCTGGCGATCATCGCCCGCCCGTACACGTGGTGGCGGGTCGGTCTGGTCGGCGCGATGGGCGGCGCCTTCCTGATCGTCCTCGTGGTGCCGTGGCTGCAGGACTTCTTCCAGCTCAAGCTGGTGGGCACGACGATGCCCTGGATCGCGGTGGCCGTCGCCGCGGCCGCCGCGACCCTGATCGAGTTCACCTTCCGCTGGGTGAACCGCCGGTTCCCGGCCTAGGGGCGCGCTAGGCGAGGCCCTCGGCGACCAGGCCGGCCAGGACCGCCTGGCCCAGGGCCTGGACGGCGGACTGGGGGCGGACCATCACGGTGAACTCCTTGACCCGGCCCGCCTCGTCGAACTGCAGCAGGTCGATGCCGTGGATCTGCTTGCCGTCCACGGTGGCGCGGAAGGCCAGGATCGACGAGGGGGCCTCCGTGCCGTCGGTGCTCGTCTCGGCCGTTCCCTCGAAGTGGCCGACGTAGCGGAAGTCCTCGAAGATCCGCAGCAGGACCCCGAAGAGGCCCAGCACCATCGGGCGGCCCTCGAAGGGGGTGAACTTCACCGGGCTGTAGAACCGGATGTCCTCGGTGAACAGGTCCTCCAGTGCGGCGGCGTCGCGCTTCTCCACGGCGGCGCGGAAGCGTTCGGCGGTCTGCTGCTCCATCATGGCCCCTCCCCATCCCGTCATACTCAAGAAATTGAGTAGTCATATTCATGAGTATGATGCGGGGGAGGACGAGGAAACGGAAGGGGGCCGCTGCGATGGCCTTGCGACACGCCGTACTGGCGGCGCTGCTGGACGGCGAGTTCAGCGGGTACGAACTGGCGAAGTCCTTCGACATCGGCGTCGCGAACTTCTGGCACGCCTCCCCCCAGCAGCTGTACGCCGAGCTGGCCAAGCTGGAGAAGGACGGGCTGGTCGAGGGCCGTCAGGTGGTCCAGGAGACCCGGCCCAACAAGCGCCTGTTCCAGGTCACCGACGCCGGCCGCGCCGAGCTGGAGGCCTTCGCCGCGGCCCCGCCGAAGTCCTCGGTCATCCGCGACGACCTCCTCGTCAAGGTGCAGACCGCCGACCGGATCGGCATCGAGCCCGTGATCGGACAGCTCGAAGCCCGCGCGGTCGCCGCCGACGCCAAGATCGAGCTGCTCGGCAAGGTGCTGCGCAAGATGCGCGGCGACCTGGACGAGGAGGAGTACCTGCTCCGGGGCGAACGGATCGGCGGCTACCTGACCGGCCTGCGCGGCATCGCCTTCGAGCAGGGCCACCGCGACTGGTGCCGCCGCAGCGCGGCCATCCTGAGGGAAAGGCGGAAGACCCGTGCCGAAGGGTGAATACCTGCGCTACGTCGCCCTGGGCGACAGCCAGACCGAAGGCCTCGGCGACGGCGACGACACCACGGGCCTACGGGGCTTCGCCGACCGCTTCGCCGGCCACCTCACGGCCGTCAACCCCGGCCTCCAGTACGCCAACCTGGCCGTACGGGGACGCCTCGCCGGCCAGGTCCGCGCCGAACAGCTCGGCCCCGCCCTGGCCCTGCGCCCCGACATCGCCACCGTCGTCGCCGGGGTCAACGACGTGCTGCGGCCCCGGTTCGACGCGGCGGAGGTCGCGGGCCACCTGGAGGAGATGTTCGCCGCGCTCACGGCCGCCGGGGTGCACGTGGCCACCGTGACCTTCCCCGACCTGGGCCGGATCGTGCCCCTCGCCCGGCCCCTCGCACCCCGCCTGACCGACCTCAACGACCGCATCCGCGACGCGGCCGCGCGGCACGGGGTCAGCGTCGCCGAGACCGCCCGGCCGGAAGCCGTCGCCGACCCGCGGATGTGGACCACCGACCGGCTGCACGCCAGCAGCCTCGGCCACGAACGCATCGCGGCCGCCCTCGCCCACGCCGTTGGCCTGGCCGGCAGTGACGACACCTGGACGCACCCGCTGCCGCCGCAGGCCGCCGGCCCGCCCGGATCGGCCCTGGCGGCCGAACTGCGCTGGGCCGCCGCGTTCCTCGGCCCCTGGCTGGGCCGCCGGCTGCGCGGCCGCTCCTCGGGCGACGGCCGCACCGCAAAGCGCCCCACCCTGCTGCCGCTGAACGAATAGCCGGGGCCGAGTGTGCGCCGGGGCTCCGCCCCAGACCCTCCCCCAGACTCCGTCCGGGGGGACCCCCACGCCTCAAACGCCGGCGAGGCTGAAATACCGGGGCTCCGCCCCAGACCCCGCGCCTCAATCGCCGGCGAGGCTGGAATGTGCGGCGGGGCTGGATGGTGCGGCTCAAAGATCGGGGCTCCGCCCCGGACCCCGCCGGGCTCCTCCCCGGACCCCGCTCCTCAAACGCCGGAGGGGCTGAAATTTGCCGGGGTCGGGTGTGTGCAGGGGCGCTCCCCGCAGGGCGTCGAACGCAAGGTGCCTCGGCCCTCCGACCCCCCGACACGTTCGACGCCCGAGGAGACGCACCGGAACACACCCGGCCCCACCCCTCCGACCCCGCCCGAGCGGCGCAGCCAACCGGCCTGGCCCAAGCCGCACCGCCGAAGCCCGCACCCCGGCCGGCCAAGCCACCGGCGCGGGCCGGAGGGGATGGTCTAGTCGAACCAGCGGTCTCGGGCCAGTTCTGCCGTCCGCGACGGGTCCTCCAGTAGCGCCGCCACCTCGAAGCGGCGCGGCCACTGGCCCGCCGACCAGGCGAGACCGGCCGCGACGCCCTCGAGCGTGGACGCGTGGAGGGTGCCGTCGGGGGTGCGGCGCCAGTCGAGTTCCGTGCCGCCCGCGACCAGCTCCTCGTGCTCGACGTACGTCGCCGGGGTGGCCGGTCCCAGCAGCACGCGCACCGACTCCGGGACCTCGTGCTCCTCGCCCGGCGTCGTCACCTCCGCCGGAACCGTCTCCGACAGCCGGCGCACCTGCAGCAGCTCCGCCAGGTCCGCCGCACGGGACGGCGGCACCGGCAGCAGCGGGAGCCCCGCCGTCAGCGGCAGCAGGTCCGGCGCGTCCGCGATCACCGCGTCGGCCGCGTCCACCACCCGGACCTCGCCGTCCACCACCGCGCGCAGTTCGTCCGGCAGGGTGACCTGCTCGGGGTCGAGATCGGCCAGCGCCCCGTACAGGCCGTGCAGCTGCCGGCCCGTCACCTCGCGCTCCGGGTCGGCCAGCCGGGCCAGCAGCTCGGCCGCACCGCCGGGCTCGTCCAGCAGGGCCGGCACGGTCGTACGTACCCCCAGCGCCCGCAGGACCTGCTCGTCCTCGAAGCCCGTGGCGTCCGCCGGGGTGTAGAGGCCCGCCAGCAGCGGGTCGCCGCCCGCCGCGCGCAGGCCCGCCGGGCGGCGGCCGTCGAGCACCGGGTGGTCGCGCAGCCACCACGCGGTGTACGAGCGCACGGACTGCGTGGTGCCGTCCGGCAGCAGCACCCGTACCGGCTGGGTCAGCGCGTCGCGCAGCGGCGGCTGCGCGAGCATCGCCAGGGCCTGCGGCCAGCAGTCGTCGTCGACCAGGTCGAGGTCCCGTACGGCGACCAGCTCGGTCGCCACCGGCGGGACCGGGGTGTCCGGCAGCTGGTCCAGCAGGTCCTCGCACCACACGTCCACCGCGTCCAGCAGCCCCGCGTCGTCGGGCTCGGCGAAGTCCCCTTCCCGCGGCTCCAGTTCGTCCGGGTCGAGGACCACGTCGGTGGCCCGCACCAGCTGGAACGTCGCCAGCACCCCGCAGGCGGTGAGCGGGCCCTCGCCCCAGCGCTGCGCCAGATCGGCGTCCACGTACGGGACCTCGTCCTCGCGGATGACCGCGGCGAGCGCCGAGCCCGGCATCAGCAGCTCGCCGGCCGGAACCAGTTCCCCGTCCTCGTCGGGCAGGGCCAGCGCGCCCAGCCAGGGCTCGTCGCCCGGTGCCAGATCGGCCTCCCGGACCAGCCCCAGGACCACCTCGGCCAGTTCGTCGGCGTCGAGGGTGTCCGCGTCCTCGTCCCAGATCTCCCCGGCGTCGAGGGAGCCGGCGACGGCGGCCCGCACCTGCGGGGTCGTCAGCACGGCCCGCGCCGTGGCCGGCAGGGCTCCGAGCTTCTCCAGCAGCGGGTGCGCCGCGTCCGGGTGGGCGACCTTCAGCCCCAGCCGGGCCAGGTCCGCCGGGGTGTCCGCGTACGGGAGGAGGACGTGGCGCGGCCCGATCGTGGTGCGGCCGTCGGCGAGCGGCACGGGCAGGCCCGACAGCCGGTCGGGGTCCACCCCGGCGAGGCTGTCGTAGAGCCGGTGCCACCACTCGGGGGTCCGCTCGATGCCCGCGATCCGCTCGATGGCATCGCCCAGCGGGAGCCGGCCCACGCCCAGGGTGCGCAGCTCGGCGCGGCGCTCCAGGCCCGCCGGGAGCAGCGTCGGCAGGACCTCGGCGAGGACGCGTACGGTGTCGGCGCCCGCGCCCTCCACCACCTCGGCCTCGAAGGGGCGCAGGGCGGCCCGCTCCTCGGCGTGCTCGGGCGGTGCGGCCGGTGCGAGGAAGGCGATGCGGGGGAGGCGCCGGAGCACGGCGGCGCGCAGGGCCCCGTCCAGCTCGCCCTTGCCGAGCGGGCCGGGGACCAGGTCGACGAGGCCGGTGCTCACGGGGTCCCAGGCGCCGAGGAGTTCGGCGTACGCGTCGGCCGCGCGCTCCACGAGGAAGTCGGTCAGCGGCCCGGGCGCGGGGTGCCGGCGGGTGGTGTCCAGCGGCAGGGTCGCGATGAGGAGGGCCGGGATGCCCAGGGGTTCGTCGGTGGGGGTCGGCGCGTGCACCACGGGCACCGTGGCCGGGCGCAGCGGGGCGCCGTCGGCGTCGACGGGCACGGCCCAGGACACCGCCCAGGCGGGCCGCAGCCGTTCCTCGACGGGCCGGTCGGCGAGCAGGGCGCGCTCGATGGGGCCGCCGTGGCGGACGGTGCGCCAGCGGTTGGTGCGGGTGCCGGAGGCGGTGGTGTCCTCGATGACGGTGTACGGGCCCTCCTCGCGGCGGTACAGGGCGCGGGAGCCGCCTGTGGGGGTCTCCACCACCACTTCGTGCAGTCCGGGCAGGGTGAGCAGCAGGGCGTCGTCGATGCCCGCCAGCAGCCGCTCCACCAGGTCCTCGGCGGCGGCGTCGCGCAGCGCGAGGACCACGACGGTGTCGTATCCGTCGGGGGCGGTGCCCTCGGCGGGCAACGGGAGCCGCAGCAGCGGAACGTGGCCGTCGCGGCGGCGGAGTTCGTCGCCGAGGCCGGGGCTGCCGACGGAGGCCTCCCGGGCCAGCTCGCGGGCCTCGGCCAGGGACCAGCGGACGCCGCCGTGCCGGCCGAGCACCGCGGGCTCGTCGGAGACGGCCAGGACGGCCGCGAAGCCGACGCCGAAGCGGCCGACGCTGTCAGCGGAGGGCTCCCGCTTGGCGGAGGCGCGCAGGGTGCTCAGCGACTCCACGCCCGTCGCGTCCAGCGGGGCACCGGTGTTGGCGACGGCCAGCAGGGCGTGGCCGTTCTCGCCCTCGTGCAGGGTGAGCCGCAGCCGGCCGGGCACCTTGGCCCGGGCCGCGGCGTCGGCGGCGTTCTGTGCCAGCTCGATGACGAGCCGGTCCCGGTAGCCGCCGAGCGCGAGGTCCTCCTCGGCGTTGGCGTCCTCGCGGAACCGGGCCGGGCCCGCGCCCCAGGCGTCGAGCACCCCGCGCCGCAGCCGGGCCGTGCCGAAGGGGTCCACGCCGCTCTGTGCCGCCGTCACTCGCACGCTCACGCCGCTGCCTCCACGCTGTGCCGCCTTCAAGGGTTGCCCTCCGGACCCTGAAGGTATCGCGTACGGAACCGGGCCTCGCCCGTGAGGTGCGCGAACACGACGGCGTGCGCATCCCGGTGGCGGTGAGAAGACGGCGGTGGTGGTGCCGTGGGCCCGGAACGCGAAAGCGCCGCCGCTCCGGACGCCTGGCCACGGGAGGGGGTGGCCCGGCGTCGTGGGAGCGGCGGCCGGCAGCTCGTGGGCCGTCCTCACCGGGTCAATCGACGAGTCCGGTCCACTGGAGGTCGGCCGAAGAGCGGCGGACCGGCGAGCTGCCACGTGAGCGGGCCCTTGACCTGGTGCGACAGTAGGCGTGGCCCCCTCGGTCGGATCAACCTCGTGCGCCGGCCCGCGACCGTCGAATGGCTTGAACACGACGGTGACCCGAAGGAGGCCCCCGCCCGGCCGGGCACTTCTGCGCCCTGCCCGGCACGTTCCTCCGCGGCGCCAACTGGAATGTCTATTTTCCGTGTACTTGAGCTCGGACGCTGGCCGAAACCGTGCGCGACCGCGCCGCGTTCCCGCGCCTGCGGGGAGGCCGGGAACGCCGAGGCCCCCGGCGACTCCACGTCGCCGGGGGCCTCGGTACCGATCGTCAGAGCTTCTCGATCACGTAGTCGATGCAGGCCGTCAGCGCCTGCACGTCGGCCGGGTCGATCGCCGGGAACATCGCGATGCGCAGCTGGTTGCGGCCCAGCTTGCGGTACGGCTCGGTGTCCACGATCCCGTTGGCGCGCAGCACCTTGGCGACGGCCGCCGCGTCGATGTCGTCCGAGAAGTCGATCGTGCCGATGACCGAGGAGCGCTTGTCGGCGTCCACGACGAAGGGGGTCGCGTACTTCGACGCCTCCGCCCAGCCGTACAGGTTGCGCGCACTGGCCGCCGTACGGCCGGTGGTGAACTCCAGGCCGCCCTGGCTGTTCATCCACTCCAGCTGCTGGTCCAGCAGGAAGAGGGTGGCCAGCGCCGGGGTGTTGTACGTCTGGTTCTTCAGCGAGTTGTCGATCGCCGTCGGCAGCGAGAAGAACTCCGGGATGTGCCGGCCCGACGCGTGCACGCGGGCGGCGCGCTCCAGGGCGGCCGGGGAGAACGCGGCCAGCCAGAGGCCGCCGTCCGAGGCGAAGGACTTCTGCGGGGCGAAGTAGTAGACGTCCGTCTCGGTGATGTCCACCGGCAGACCGCCGGCGCCCGAGGTCGCGTCCACCAGGACGAGTGAACCGGCGTCGGCGCCCGCGACGCGCTTGACCGGCGCCGCGACACCCGTCGAGGTCTCGTTGTGGGTGTACGCGTACACGTCCACGCCCGCCTCGGCCACCGGCTCGGGGTGCGTGCCCGGCTCGGAGGAGATCACGGAGGGCTCGTCCAGCCACGGCGCGAGCTTCGCGGCCTTGGCGAACTTGGAGGAGAACTCGCCGAAGGTGAGGTGCTGGGACTTCCGCTCGATCAGGCCGGCGGTCGCGATGTCCCAGAAGGCGGTGGAGCCGCCGTTGCCCAGGATCACCTCGTAGCCCTCGGGGAGGGAGAAGAGGTCCCGGATGCCCTGGCGCACCGAGCCGACCAGGTTCTTGACCGGGGCCTGGCGGTGTGAGGTTCCGAGCAGGGAGGTACCGGTGGCGGCGAGGGCGTCCAGCGCCTCGGTCCGCACCTTGGAGGGGCCCGCGCCGAAGCGTCCGTCGGCGGGCTTGATGTCAGCGGGAATCTGGATCTCAGCCACGAGCGGAGCGTATCCGGTCAAGGTCCGCGCCTTGGAGGCGCGTCCACCCGATGAGACGCACCCGGACGGTGCGAGGGTGGGAGCGTGACGTCACCCGGGGAACTCGAACGGACATTGCGGGCGGAGCTGCGCGGAGAGGTGGACTTCGGGGCCGCCGCCCGGGCACTGGCGACCATGGACGCCTCCAACTACCGGCGCGTCCCGGTCGGTGTGGTCGCCCCGCGCGACGCCGAGGACGTGGCGGCCGCCCTCCGCGTGTGCGCCGCGGCCGGAGTCCCGGTCGTCCCGCGCGGCGGCGCGACCTCCATCGCCGGCCAGGCCACCGGCACCGGAGTGGTCCTCGACCTCACCCGGCACATGAACGCCGTGGTGTCGGTGGACCCGGCCGCCCGCACCGCCGTGGTCCAGCCGGGCCTGGTGCTCGACCGGCTGCGGGACGCGGTGCGCCCGTACGGGCTGACCTTCGGGCCCGACCCCTCCACGCACTCCCGCTGCACCCTCGGCGGCATGATCGGCAACAACGCGTGCGGCGCCCACTCGGTGGCCTGGGGCACCACCGCGGACAACGTGGCCGAGCTGGCGGTGACGGCGTACGGGGGCGCAGCGCACCGCATCGGGACGGGCTGGTCGGGGGCGCCGCAGGGGCTGCGGGAGCTGGTCGACGGGAACCTGGCCCACCTGCGCACCGGGATGGGCGGCGGCTTCTCGCGGCGGATCTCCGGCTACGGCGGACTGGACGCGCTGCTGCCCGAGCGCGGGGTGCAGCTCGCGCGCGCCTTCTGCGGGAGCGAGGGCACGCTCGGGGTGGTGACCGAGGCCGTCGTGCGCCTGGTGGAGGCGCCGCGCGCGCCGGTCCTGGCCGTCCTCGGGTACGCCGACGAGAGCGCGGCGGCGGACGCGGCCGCCGGGCTGCTCCCGTACCGGCCGCTGACCGTGGAGGGGATGGCGGAGGACCTGGTGCGCGGGGCCACGGGACTGCCGCGGGGCCGGGCCTGGCTGTTCGTGGAGATGTGGGACGAGCCCGCGGCGCGGGAGCTCGTACGGGGCGCCGACGCGCTCGACGCGGTGGTGGTCAGCGACCCGGCGGGGCAGCGGGCCCTGTGGCGGATCCGGGAGGACGCGGCGGGCACGGCGACGCGGCTGCCGGGGGGCGAGATGGCCTGGCCGGGGTGGGAGGACTGCGCGGTGCCGCCGGCCCGGCTGGGCGCGTACCTGCGGGAGTTCCGCGCGCTGCTGGCGGCGCACGGGCTGCGCGGATCCCCGTACGGGCACTTCGGCGAGGGCTGCGTGCACGTGCGCATCGACTTCGACCTCGTCTCGGCGGCCGGGGTGGCCCGCTTCCGCGCCTTCTCCGGCGAACTGGCCGACCTGGTCGTCGCGCACGGCGGCTCGCTGTCGGGCGAGCACGGCGACGGACAGGCCCGGGCCGAACTGCTGCCGCGCATGTACGGGCCGGAGGTGATCGGGCTGTTCGGCGCGTACAAGGACGTGTGGGACCCGGCCGGCGGGATGAACCCGGGGATGCTGGTCCGGCCCGCGCGGCTCGACGAGAACCTCCGCTTCGCGGTGCTGCCGGCCACGCCGTTCGCGGGGGAGGTCGCGCGGTGCGTCGGCGTCGCGAAGTGCCGCACCACGGACGCCGGCGGCGGGCCCGGGGTGATGTGCCCGTCGTACCGGGCCACGGGGGAGGAGCAGCACTCCACGCGCGGCCGGGCCCGGCTGCTGCACGAGATGCTCGCGGGGGAGATCGTCCGGGACGGCTGGCGCTCGGCGGAGGTCGCCGAGGCGCTGGACCTGTGCCTGGGCTGCAAGGGCTGCCTCAGCGACTGCCCGGTGGGCGTGGACATGGCCACGTACAAGTCGCAGTTCCTGCACCACCACTGGTCGGGCCGCATCCGCCCGCTCGCGCACTACACCCTGGGCGGCCTCCCGACCTGGCTCCGCCGGATCGCCGCCCTGCGGCTGGCGCGCGTCGTGAACGCGGCCTCCCGCCTCCTCCCGATCCCGGGCCTGACACGGGAACGGGGCCTGCCGGCCCTGGCCCGCACGCCGTTCACCCGCTCCCTTCCGTCCTTGCTGCACCATCCGGCTCTGCCGCATCATCCAGCCTCGCCTGGGGGTACCCCCGGACGGAGTCTGGGGGAGTTTGAGGCGCGGGTCCGGGCAGAGCCCGGGAGCGGCCCGCAGGGCATCGCACCCACGGCCACCCCCACCGTCACCCTCTGGCCCGACACCTTCACGGAGTACCTGGCCCCGGAGGCCGGCCGCGCAGCGGCAAGGGTCCTGCAGGCGGCCGGCCTCACCGTGACCGTCCCCCGCGGCGGAACGGTCTGCTGCGCCCTGACCTACGTCTCCACCGGCCGCCTCGACCGCGCCCGCAAGGTCCTGCACCGCACGCTGACCGCCGTCGGCGACGTCCGGGCCCCCGTGGTGGTGCTGGAACCCAGCTGCGCCGCGGCCCTCCGCACGGACCTCCCCGCCCTCCTCCCCGACGACCCCCGCGCGGCCCGCCTGGCGGCAGCCGTCCGCACCTTCGCCGAGGTCCTGGAGGAGCACGCCCCGGACTGGCGGCCGCCCCGCCTCGACCGCGCGGTGGCCGGGCAGACCCACTGCCACCAGCACGCCGTCCTCGGCGACGCGGCGGACCGGCGGCTGCGCGAGCGCGCCGGCCTCGTGGGCGAGCTCAGCGGCGGCTGCTGCGGGCTGGCCGGGAACTTCGGCTTCGAGCCGGGCCACCACGAGGTGTCGGCGGCCTGCGCGGAGGAACAGCTGCTCCCGTCGCTGCGCGCGGCCGGTCCGGACGTACTGATCCAGGCGGACGGCTTCTCGTGCCGCACCCAGATCGCCCAGCTGGGCGGGGTCCGGGCCCGCCACCTGGCGGAACTCCTGGCGGAGGGCCTCGCGGACGATCGTTAAGGCAGGACAGGACAGGTAAGGCAAGACACGGCTCGACACTCCTTACGGAGCGCGTAATCTGGATAAATGCCCGCACCTTCCTCATCCCCCTCGCCGTCGCCCGCGCCGGCCGCCACGGCGGTCCCCGCCCCCGTACCGGCCCCGCTGCCCGCCGAAGGCCGTGGCCGTGGCCGTGGTCTCGGGCCGGTCGCGCTGGTGATCTCGGCGGGGATCTCGGTGCAGTTCGGCGCCGCCCTCGCGGTCATGATCATGCCGAGGGCGGGTGCGGCGGGCGTGGTCACGCTGCGCCTCGCGGCCGCCGCGGTCGTGCTGCTGCTCCTGTGCCGGCCCAAGGTCCGCGGCTACTCCCGCTCCGACTGGGGAACGGTCCTCGCCTTCGGCGTCGCCATGGCCGGCATGAACGGGCTCTTCTACCAGGCCATCGACCGGATCCCGCTCGGCCCGGCCGTCACCCTGGAGGTGCTCGGGCCGCTGGCCCTGTCCGTCTTCGTCTCCCGGCGCCTGGTGAACGTCCTGTGGGCCGGCCTCGCCCTCGGCGGCGTGGTCCTGCTCTCCGGACACGGCGGGGGCGGTCTCGGCTTCGGCTCCCTCGACCCGCTGGGCGCGGCCTACGCGCTCGGGGCGGGCGCGATGTGGGCGGCGTACATCGTGTTCAGCGCGCGTACGGGCCGCCGCTTCCCGCAGGCGGACGGCCTGGCCCTGGCGATGGCCGTGGCCGCGGTCCTCTCGCTGCCGCTGGGCATCGTCGGCGCGGGCTCGGACCTGCTGGTGCCGAGCACCCTCGCGCTGGGCGTCGGCGTGGCCGTACTGTCCTCGGTCCTGCCCTACACGCTGGAAATGCTCGCCCTGCGGCGGATGCCGGCCCCGACCTTCGCGATCCTGATGAGCCTGGAGCCGGCCATCGCCGCCACCGCGGGCTTCCTCGTCCTGAACCAGGCCATGTCCGCACTGGACGCCGTGGCCATCGCCCTCGTGATCGCGGCCAGCATGGGCGCGGTCCGCTCCCAGATCCGGAAGCAGCCCGCCTGATGGACGCCGTCACCTACCTGGCCGGGGCCCCCGAGACCCGCCGCCCCGCCCTCACCAGGCTGCGCGAACTGTGCCTCGCGGAACTGACGGACTTCGAGGAGGTCATCGCGTACGGCATGCCCGCGTACGTGCGGCCGGGCGAGACCGCCGCGGAGATCGCCTGGGCGAACCAGAAGCAGTACATCTCCTTCTACCTGATGCGCACGGACGTACGGGACGCCTTCGAGGACCGGCTGGCCGCCCACGACATGGGCAAGGCCTGCCTGCGCTTCCGCAACCCGGCCAAGGTCGACTTCGACCTCCTGCGCGACCTCCTGCGCGCCACGGCGCAGGCCGCCCCGGGGCCGGTCTGCGCCTAGCGGTCCCGGAGGCCGCCGCGTTCAGAAGCCGAGGGCGAGGGCCGCGGCCGCCGGGGCGGCGTAGATGACCGGGAAGGCGACGTGGGCGTAGGAGCGGGCGCGCAGGACGGTGACGACGGCGCCGGTGAAGTAGAGGACCAGGCCGATGGCGGCGGCGATGCCGACGGCCGGGACCCAGAGCCCGACGACCAGGCCGGCGGCTCCGGCCACCTTGGCGGTGGCGAGCAGGTTCCACCAGCTGCGCGGGACGCCGTACTCGGCGAGCGGCTCGACGGTGAACCGCGCGCCGAAGAAGATCGAGGCGCCGGAGAAACCGGCCATGAAGGCGGCGACCAGGGTGACGACGGTGGCGGTGGTGGACATGATGCGGGCTCCCTCTGCTCGGCGGCTCTCTGCGTGCCTTTCACTCCACTGACCCGGGGGAACGCGGGAGTGTGACCGGTCGGGGAAAGTTTTTCTCCCGGTCCAACGGGTCGACGGACCTCTCCCGCCGCCCCTGCCACGTACGTCCGCCCCGTCGGCCATGGGGGCCGGCGGGGCGGACGTATCTCCGGGAGGTAGCTGTTGGCGGTGCTAGAAGGGGAGGCCGAAGCACGCCCCGCAGACGTACGGGGTGCCGCAGACTTCGCCTACTCCTGCCCCGTACTTGTATTCCTGGCAGCAGTCCGTGCACACGTTCACTACTCCGTAGCACTTGGCCGTGCTGTATCCCTGTCCGTGGCACTGGGACGGGAGCGCCTGCGGAACGATGCCGTCCTCCCCGTCGGCCCACCGAACCTCGAGCCGAGGGTTGCGGAGAAGCGGCGGTCTCCGGTCGAGTGTTGCCGCTGCGGAGAATCCGGGATTCGTCATCATTGCCTCCATCACTGCCGGTGCGGATCGGACCTGCGTCATCGCTCGTAGAACGGCGAGAGCTTGGTGACGAGGAAGGGGAATTCCTCGGTCACGTCCACGCGGACGAAGTACTTCTCGGTCGTATCGGCGCGCCGATGCGTGTACGAGAAGATGACGTCCACGATGTTCCGTGCGCCACTCAGGCGCGAGGGCCGGACCTCCACCCCACTGAGAGATGATCCCGCGGCGTGGGATTCGGCCGCCCTGGTGTAGATCGCGTGATAGCGAACCGCCAGGTAGTTGAGGGCCCGGTGCCCGTCGGTCGCCCCCGCGTTGTCCGCCACCTGGCCGATCCTGTCGAAGACTTCGGCAGCGGTGGCCTCGAACTTCTCCTCCGGCTGATCCTGCGGACGCGGGATCTCGCGGATGAGGGCGTCGCGGTCGAAGGAGTACAGCTGGTCGAACGCCACGACGGGAACCATCAGCCCGTTGCACTTGTCCGGCGGGGCGTTGGGGCCGCGCATGCCCACGACCACGTCCACGTCGTGTGCGCCGGGATCGGGCCGCACGGCCTCGACCAGGAGCGCGAAGTCCGCGGGATCGCGAGGAGCCAGGAGGTAGGTCTCCAGCCCTTCGACCGTGAACACCCAGCAGATCTGGCGGGCGAGGTACCTGCCGGCCGGGTCCTCCAGGACCGTCTTGAGCGCCTGCCGGTCGGTCTGCCCCGCGGTGTCTATCCGGCCGGTCGCCTGAGCGAACTCCCGCTCCGCCGCAAGGCCCGAGAACCGGGGCTCCACCTGGCCGACCGCGTAGACGAACGAAGGCGGCGCGGCGTCCGCCCCGGCCGAGGGACATCGACCCGCGGGGGGATCCGCCGGAGCTGGGGGAGCTGGGGGAGCTGGGGGAGCGGGGGGAGCGGGTGCGGGGTGGTCAGGGGTGCTCACCTGCTCTGGTGCCTGTGCCATGACGAACCTCCTCGTACCGGTTGCTTCACGTTGCTTCTCGTTGCTTCACGAATCGGCGGGACCCTTCGGGGAGAAGACCATCCAGTCGTTGAGGCGCCTGGCGCGCTCGCTGCAACCACCGCACGGTGTGATCCCCACGGCTGACGTCACCTTGCGGACGACGTCCCCGAGGCCGATCTCTTCGTCGTTGATGAATCCGGGAAGGCGCACCTTGTGCGGGTTCCTGCGTCCACTTCCGGAACGCGATTCCACGTGTTCGTTCATTGCGTGGCCCTCGCTGACTGTGTGGCCGACAAGGTCTGATGGGCCCCCCAGGCGTCGAGGAGGGGCGGGACGACGCTGGTGCGCCGGGACCCGTGCCCGCCCGTGACGGCTCTCTTGATCTCCGCGACGCCGGCCTTCGGGAACCGTGACCACAGCAACGCGATGGCGCCGGTCACGAACGCCGTCGCGACACTGGTGCCGTCCTGGGTCTGCAGCCCGCCGTTCGGACCGAGGCTGGTCACCTTCTCGCCCGGTGCGCCCAGCCCGCGCTTGCCCATCGAGCTCCCGAGGTTCGACTGCGCCAGGGGCCGCGCGTCCATGCCGTACCCCACGACGGGGATCACCCAGGGATGGCGTGTGAGCGCGCTGCTGCCCAGCGTCCCCTGATTGCCCGCGGCCACGACCACGAGCGTGCCGTGTCCGGCCGCGTAGTCCAGGGCCGTGTGCAGCTCCCGTTCCTGCCGGGTGGAGGGCTGTGACATCCCCGCACTCAGGTTCAGCACCCGTACGCCCGCGTCGACGCATTCGCGGATCGCCGAGGCCAGCCGCGGAGCCGTCACGCTCGGGAGCCGCTGCCCGTCGGATGCCGTCTCGTCGAAAACGGGACGCGTGATGACGGTGCAACCGGGGCAGATGGCCGGAGCCGCTCCGCCACGGCGTGCCACGAGGACGCCGGCGATGAACGTGCCGTGACGGCATGCCGGACTCTCCGGCAGGGAGCACGGGCCGCCGCCGGGAAGCTGCAGGATGCGCGCGGCGGTCAGTGCGGGGTGATCCGTGGCGACCGGTCCGTCCAGCAGCCCGATCGCGATGCCGGGCTCGCCGCTCGTGAGCTTCATCAGCGAGGTGAGTCCGACCAGATCCAGAGGAACCATCGGGAGACCTCCCAACCGAGGGGCTACCTCACCCTCACCACCCCACCATGCCACGATCCGTCCCTTTTGTCTCTTCTTCGCTTGTGAGCAGCGGAGTTGACGAAGGGGCAGGTCCCTTTGCGGGCGGCGTCCTTGCCAGGAGGCAGGGTGTACCGCTGACTTAACGGCCGAACGGTCACGAATCCGTCGCGCGGATCAGGCTGCGGAGGGTGTGGTGGATCAGCAGGTGGCCCCAGACCTCCTGTTCGACGCCGTCGGGCCAGCGCGAGCGCAGGACTTGCGGCCTGCCGGGGGACAGGGTGCCGAGGGACGCGAGCGAGGCGTGCAGGCGCCATCTGTGGTGATGGAGCGCGATCAGCTCCGGGGCGGGGGCCTCCTGGTGGTCCAGGACGGTGGTCGCGAGAGGGGCGCTGGAGGCCGGAGCCGCGCCGATCACACGGACGGTGCCGGGGAAGCCGGCGCGCTCGCAGAGCCGGGAGCCGTCGGGGAGCAGGGCGTTGGTCTGCAGGGGGGCGCGGGTACGTGTCCGCCAGACCAGGTCCGCGCCCGTGGCCCAGGCGCCCGCCAACGTGGCCGGATCGTCGAATTCGTCGCCTGCCAGGAGGAGGTCGCCGGTTCCCAGGGCGCCGCACAGTTCCCGGGCGAGCGTTCCGGCGGGGTGGTCGGGCGGTCGCCCCAGCACCGCGTGGCGAATGGCGTTGCTGCTGTGCCCGCCCAGGGCGAGGACGTGCACGCGGGGAAGGTCCCCCCGGCGGGAGCGGGCGGGCCGGCCCTGGGCGGGCACGGCGACAGGCTGCCCTCCGTAACAGGAGCGGTTCTCCTCGCTCTCCGGGACGGGGACCGCCGCGGCGTCGGCGGTGACCACCCGCCAGTGGCGGTACCGGTCTGCGGATGCGGGAGGCGCAGGGGAGGCGCGGGACACCTCGGTGAAGAGGGCCGCCAGGGGCTCCGGTCCCAAGCGGGCCCGCGCGCGGGAAATGGCGGCGGTCGTCGGCTGCCGGCGCGACGCGCGGTCCACGCCGGCCCAGAACAGCCCGTCGGTGAGGAGCTCGGCGACGCGGGCGTAACTCTCCTGTGTGAAGAGGCATATCGCCAGGACGAAGTAAACGGTGGTCCGTGACGGAAGCAGTCTTTGGCGGACTTCCGTGCGCCCGCACGAGGCGACCGCGGCGTCCACCAATTCCGGGGGGAACGTGCGGATGATCAGTCCTACGGAGATGCGATCGGTGAGTGCGTCGTCCGCCGCTTTTCGGGACTGCCCTGCCCGTGGCACCTGGTCGCCTCCCGTGAACTGTCCAACTGTCAACGGTTTTCTTAAGTCAGCAGTAGTCGATCGTTCCATGTTGCCGGGCAGTCGGACAGGCCGAAGCATGAAGTTGTGCTCAGCGAGAGCCTTTGTCTCCGACCGACGCGAGGAGATGCTGTCCGGTTGCGCGGAAGAATCGATTCCGCGTTTCTCTCCGGACGAGCAAACGATTCTTCCTCGGGGTCCGTGACAAACAATCCGCACGACCAAGAAATGGGATGCGATGACAGATCGCGCACTACTCGTCGGAATCGACGAATACCCGGATCCGGCAAACCGGCTGAACAGCTGTATCGCCGACACGGCAGCCTTCAAGGAACTCCTGGGAAAGCTCGGCTTCGCCGATTCGGAGATCCGCGTCCTGCACGACGCCGACGCCACCCTGGACCGCACCAGGGAGGGACTCGACTGGCTCTGCGAAGGGGCGCAGTCGGGCGATCGCCGGGTCTTCTTCCAGTCGTCCCACGGGTACCGCTACCTCGAGGGCGACGTGATGACGGAAGTCCTCTGCTGCTACGACGAGTTCCTGAAGGACGAGGAACTGGTCCGGCGGACCGCCGGGCTGCCGCCCGGAGTACTCACCGTGATCCTCGACGCCTGCCACTCCGGGGGCATGGAGAAGGCCTTCTTCGTCCAGGAGGCCACCCGCCTCGTGCGGACCAAGGTGTTCACGCCACCGCCGGAGAAGGCCCTCGCGAAGGCGAACACGCTGACGGCCTGTCGTGCGGTGAAGCCGTTCGGCCGGCCCGCGCTGCGCGACCAGCCCTCCCTGCTCTTCAACTTCGCGAACTCACCGGGCAAGGCGTTCGTACCCAAGGGGGTCGTCCCCGGTACCGGTGAGCTGAACGGCATCCTGATCACGGCCTGCCGCGCGGACCAGACCGCCGCCGCAGGCAGCGCGGTCACCGACTGGCTCTCGGCCTTCACCTACGCCCTCCTGCGCGAAGTGGACGGAGCCATCCCGGTCGCCGACCTGGTGTCCCGGGCCGCGGACCGGCTGGCCGCGCTCAACATGAGCCAGACCCCCTGCGTCTTCGCCCCGTCCGGCCGCGAGGAACAGCTCGCCCGGACGCTCATCTCCATGGCCCCGGTGGCCAAGGAGCTGATCCGGAAGGTCGAAGACCTCCTCAAGTCCGCATCCTCCGCCATGGGCGCGGCAGTGAAGTCCCCCTCTCTCTCCTTTGTATCCGGAGGAGACCCGACGAAAGGAACATCCGAGATGACCACCACCCTGAACGTCGACAAGGCTGTCGACGCGTTCCTCGACGACCTGAAGAAGGCCAGCACGCAGACCAAGGAGTTCGTCGCCGGCGACGGCTGGTTCGACGACGTGCAGACGGCCAGCGCCCTCTTCGCCCCGGCCATCGCCGCGGCGGCGCCGCCTCCCGGGCAGGGCAAGGCGCTCCGCCCGGAGCTGGAGAACCCGGACAACCTCGCCGACCCGAAGTTCTGGGGCGCGATCTTCGACGCCGGCCGCGTCCTCATCCCGGCGGTGATCAACGAGCTCACCAAGAGCGCCGCACCCGCCGGCGCCGCGAAGGGTGACGTCCACGCGCAGATCGCGCAGAAGATCCCGTCCGAGTTCCGCGGGAACGAAAAGTTCTTCGGCCTCGTCGAGACGCTGGTGTCGATCGGGCTGCCGCTGGCCATCGAGGCCTTCAGCAAGGACTTCGCCGTAGTCAAGAAGGACTACGTCAGGAACGGGAAGGTCGACCTGCCGCTGCCCGCGGGCCTGTCCGAGCAAGACCGCAAGGACTGGCTCTCGGCCGCGCTCAACGTGGCCGCCGACTGCCTGCCGCCGCTCATCAGGGCCCTCTCCTGACCTGACCCGGAGCCCCGCGTGGTGGCTGCGCCGCAGACCGGCGCAGCCACCACGCTCAGGGGCCGACAGAGGAGGGCCGATGACCAGAACCGAGGACGAAGCGGTCTACCGGAAGGCGGCCGCCGATCTTGCACGGATGCGCCTGCCGGACCTGTCGGAGCTCCCTCCGGATCAGACCGCCGTCGCCATGCTCAGGGCCTTCGGCATGAACGGGCCCGAGGAGGACTGGCTGGAGGAGTTCCGCCGCCGCGTTCACGAGGAGAGCGACGGTCGCGTGACGCTGGTGACCGTTGACCGCGAGGCGGTCCCCCCGCCCGTGGTGAAGAGCCCCGCCGCCTCGTACCAGCGGCTGGCCGACAGCCGGGACGGGACGGAACAGCTGCTGCTCATGGGCCCGTTCGAGCCTCCCTTCGCGTTCGTGGCGGCCGTGG
This sequence comes from Streptomyces sp. NPDC090045, assembly GCF_044747975.1. Lineage (NCBI taxonomy): Bacteria > Bacillati > Actinomycetota > Actinomycetes > Kitasatosporales > Streptomycetaceae > Streptomyces > Streptomyces sp. NPDC090045. The sequence goes on along the minus strand of NZ_JBIVFA010000005.1, from coordinate 271,872 downwards.
AGAGCGGCGAGGACGCCCCGACGGTCCCCCGGTCCGACGGCTAGCCGAGCGGCAGGTCCAGGTAGGAGGGCGTCGCCTCGGGGGAGGTGAAGGCCAGCGTCGCGCGCGGCAGGTTGGCGTCGCCGTAGAACGGGTCGCGGGCGTCGATCACCAGCATCAGGCGGTGGCCGCGGGGCACGTCGTACGCCGTCGCCTGGAGGTCGACGTCCGCGCTGATCAGGCTGTCGGGCGGGGAGTCGGCGTCGGTGTACGGGGCGTGCGTGACGATGTGGGCCGCGCCGTCGGGCGCCGCGTCGAGGAGGTACGCGACGAAGGTGGAGCCGGGGTTCGCCGCCCGGTACGTCACGCGCAGCCGCGGGGTGCCGCGCAGCCGGAGGGTCTCCGCGGCCGGGTCCGCTTCCCACACGGCGGCGACGGTGCGGTCGATGGCGTCGGTCGGGTAGACCTTCGGGCGGCCGGCGATCTCGTCGTATCCGGACTGGACGACCTGGTCGGCGACGGTCGCCGGGGTGTCCACCCCGCACACCACGGTCGCGGTCCAGCCGGCCTGCGGCTGCTCGGCCAGTTCCCCGCCGTCGGCCAGGTGCAGCCGTTGCACGCTCTCGGTGAGCGAGGGCCAGCTGGGGCGGGGTTCGAGGGTCCTGCTCCACATGACCTCACCGAGCACCTGGCCCTCGGCGCCGATGCCGTTGTCGATCCCCTTGAGGTGGTGGTCGAACCAGCGGTGGGCGTCCGTCCAGATCCGGTTCGGCAGGCCGAGCATGCCGGTCATCTCCGGCCCGGAGTGGTCGCCGACGGAGACGGCGAGGCGCTTGGGGCCGGTCAGCTCGTTGAACATCTTCAGGGTCTGGTTCGGCGGGAAGAGCGTCTCGTGCCAGGCGTGCGAGAAGAAGACCGGCACCTGGCGGCGGTTGAGCTCCTTGATGTGGCTGAAGGGCGAGCGCGTCTCCGCCCAGCGCAGGGTGCCGGGGATGTCGCGGTTGCCGAGGACGTTGTCGAAGACGCTGTGCGTCTGCGGGCTCAGCCGCGCCTTCGCGGCCGCCTTCAGCAGGGCCCGTACGGCGGCGAGGTGGCGGGTGGAGTTCTCGTAGAACGCCTCCCCGAGATCGCCCCAGCTGCTGAGCGCGACCACGGCGTCGACGCGGGTGTCGTGCGCGGCGACCAGCTGGCTGATGCCGGAGCCGTACGAGTCCCCGAGGAAGCCGATCCTGGTCACGGGGCCGGAACTGCGCTCGATGAGGTGGTCCAGGGCCCGGCTGCCGTCGGCGACGTCGAGCGGGCCGGCCACGTCGACCTGGCCCTCGGAGCCGGCGAAGCCGCGGGCGGAGTAGGCCAGGACGTTGTAGCCGCGGGCCGCGAACAGGCTGGCCTGGACGACGTACGGGAGCCAGCCGAGGCTGGTCCAGGGCGAGGGCATCACGATCGCCGGGCGCGGCTGGGCCCCGGTGTGCCGCCAGAGCGCGGCGTCGAGGAGGTCCCCGTCGGCGCCGGTCACCTTCCCGCGGGTGAACACGGCGAGGGAGCGGACCTCGGCGACCTCCGCGGCGCGGGCGGGGGCGAGGCCGGTGACGTCGCCGCTCTCCAGGGCGGTGACGAAGGCGCTGAGGGCGTGGGCGTCGAGTTCGGGATAGAGGGAGAACGGGGGTTGGGCGGCTGGAGTCACGTCAGTCCATCCTCTTCGTCGTGGATCGAACGTGGTGCGCGCGCCCGGGCCCGGAGCGGAACGTTCAGTATCGACGGGACATCCGGTGACGTATCGCGAGTTTCCGGCTTACGGCCTGAATCGCCCCCACCGCGCCCGGCGGGCGCCGCGCCGCGGGACCTGCGGTCGACGGGCCGGCACGACAACTCCCGCTCTGTTGTGGTGGTTTGGTGCGCGTGGCGGGAAGGCGCCGCCGTGGTGCCGCCTTCCGAGAAAATCATGCAAGCGTGCTTGATTGTTTTATCGGGTGCTGCCAGTCTTCCCTCACGCCGAGAGGGGAGCGCACCGTGCCCGATCCGTCCGCCGCCGACGCAGCCGTCGCCGTCTATGCCGATCTGCGCGAGGAGGGTCGTGAACTCGAAGCGCTCGTAGGGGAGTTGTCCGAGGCGGACTGGGCCCGTCCCACGCCCGCGCCCGGCTGGAGCATCGCCCACCAGATCGCCCACCTGCACTGGACCGACCGAGCCTCGCTGCTCTCCCTCACCGACGCCACCGGCTTCGGCCTCATGGTCGAGGAGGCTCTCAAGGCCCCCGACTCCTTCGTCGACGAGGGCGCGGAGGAGGGCGCGGCGCTGCCGCCCGCCGAACTGCTCGCCCGCTGGAAGGCCACCCGCGCCGCCCTCGACGGGGCGCTCGCCGCAGCCTCGCCCGACACCCGCTTCCCCTGGTACGGGCCGCCGATGAAGGCCGCCTCCATGGCGAGCGCCCGGCTGATGGAGACCTGGGCGCACGGCCAGGACGTCGCCGACGCGCTCGGCGTGCGCCGCACCCCGACCGCGCGGCTGCGGCACGTGGCGCGGATCGGCGTACGGGCCCGCGACTACGCCTACGCCGTACGCGGACTGCCCGCGCCCGCCGAGGAGTTCCGGGTCGAGCTGACGGCCCCCGACGGCGCCGGGGTGTGGACGTACGGGCCGCTGGACGCCCCGCAGCGGATCACCGGCCCGGCGCTCGACTTCTGCCTCCTGGTGACCCAGCGGGCCCACCGCGCCGACCTGGCCCTCACCGCGACCGGCCCCGACGCGGACCGCTGGCTGGACATCGCCCAGGCCTTCGCGGGCCCGGCGGGCGCGGGGCGCGAGCCGGGGGCCGCCCGATGACGGCCCGGCCGCCGGCCGGCCGGCCCCCCGCCGGCCGCCCGCTCCTCATCGGCAACGCCTCCGGCTTCTACGGGGACCGCTTCGACGCCCTGCGCGAGATGCTGACCGGCGGCCCGCTCGACGTGCTGACCGGGGACTACCTCGCCGAGCTGACCATGCTGATCCTCGGCCGCGACCGCCTGAAGAACCCGGACCTCGGCTACGCCAAGACCTTCCTGCGCCAGCTGGAGGAAGGGCTCGGGCTCGCGCACGAGCGGGGCGTACGGATCGTCGCGAACGCGGGCGGGCTCAACCCGGCCGGACTCGCGGACGCCGTACGGGCCCTGGCGGCGAAGGTGGGCGTTCCCGTCACGGTGGCCCACGTCGAGGGCGACGACCGCACCCCGCAGGAGGACGGGGCCCTGACCGCCAGCGCCTACCTCGGAGGCGCCGGCATCACCGCCTGCCTGCGGGCCGGCGCGGACGTGGTGGTGACCGGCCGGGTCACCGACGCGGCGCTGGTCAGCGGCCCGGCGGCCTGGTGGTTCGACTGGGCCCCGGACGACTACGACCGGCTGGCGGGGGCGGTGGTCGCGGGCCACGTCCTGGAGTGCGGAACCCAGGCCACCGGCGGCAACTACGCCTTCTTCACCGCGCACGACGTCCGCCGCCCCGGGTTCCCGCTCGCGGAGATCTCCGCCGACGGCTCGGCGGTCATCACCAAACACCCCGGCACGGGCGGGATCGTCTCGGTCGGCACCGTCACCGCCCAACTCCTCTACGAGACCCAGGGCGTGCGCTACCTCGGCCCGGACGTGACCGCACGCCTCGACACCGTCCGCCTCTCCGAGGACGGCCCCCACCGGGTCCGCGTCTCGGGCGTGCTCGGCGAACCCCCGCCGGCCACCCTCAAGGTGGGCGTCACCCGCATCGGCGGCTGGCGCAACGAGGTCGTCTTCGTCCTGACCGGCCTGGACATCGAAGCGAAGGCGGCCCTGGTCCGCACGCAGATGTCGGAGGCCCTGGAAGGCGTGGCCACCGCCGACTGGACCCTCGCCCGTACGGACCACGAGGACGCCCCGACGGAGGAGACGGCCAGTGCCCTGCTGCGGCTGGTGGTCCGCGACCCGTCCCCGGACCGGGTGGGCCGCGCGCTGACCTCGACGGCGATCGAACTGGCCCTGGGCAGCTACCCGGGCTTCCACGTAACCACCCCACCGGGGCCGGCCCAGCCGTACGGGGTCTTCACCTCGACCCTGACCCCGGCGGCCGAGGTCCCCCACGTGGCGGTCCTCCCGGACGGCACCCGCCTCCCAATCCCCACCACGCAAAGCCTGCCCCCCACCCCACCCCAGCCCGAAACTGTGGGCCCCGCCCCCAGCCCGGCTGAATTTGCCCTCCGGGCAAACCAGCCGCGCCCGGCGGACGACGCCGGCCGAAATCCAGCCCCTCCGGCGTTTGAGGAGCGGGGTCTGGGGCGGAGCCCCAGTCTCGGGAAGGGGCGGGTAGGGGAGAGCCCCGCAGGGCCCACCACCCGCGCCCCCCTGGGGGCGGTGGCCGGGGCCCGCAGCGGAGACAAGGGCGGCGACGCCAACATCGGGGTGTGGGTCGAGTCCGACGCCGCATGGGACTGGCTGCACCGCACCCTCACGGTGGAGACCCTCCAGAACCTGCTCCCCGAAGCCCGGGCCCTGCCCGTGACCCGCCACCCGCTCCCGAACCTCCGCGCCCTGAACTTCACCCTCACCGGCATCCTCGGCGCCGGCGTCGCCTCCGGCCACCGCTTCGACCCCCAGGCCAAGGCCCTCGGCGAATGGCTCCGCGCCCGCCACCTCGACATCCCGACCCACCTGCTGCCCGAAACCGCCCCGGAGGGGACCGGCCCATGACCCGCCTCCGCACCACCGTCGACCCGCACGCCCCCGAGCACGCGCAGGCCCGTACCGCCGCCCTGGAACGCCTCGCCGCCCTCGACGCCGAGCACGCCAAGGCCCTGCAGGGCGGCGGCGAGAAGTACACGGCCCGCCACCGGCAGCGCGGCAAGCTCCTGGCCCGCGAGCGCGTCGAGCTGCTCCTCGACCCGGACACCCCGTTCCTGGAGCTGTCCCCGCTGGCCGCCTGGGGCAGCGACTACCCCGTCGGCGCCTCCATGGTCACCGGCATCGGCACGGTCGAGGGCGTCGAGTGCCTGGTCACCGCCAACGACCCGACCGTCCGCGGCGGCGCCAGCAACCCCTGGACGCTGAAGAAGGCGCTGCGGGCCAACGAGATCGCCCGCCAGAACCGCCTGCCCTGCATCAGTCTCGTGGAGTCCGGCGGCGCCGACCTGCCCTCCCAGAAGGAGATCTTCATCCCGGGCGGCGCGATCTTCCGCGACCTCACCCGGCTCTCGGCCGAGGGGATCCCGACCGTCGCCGTCGTCTTCGGCAACTCCACCGCCGGAGGCGCGTACATCCCCGGCATGTCCGACCACACCATCATGATCAAGGACCGTTCGAAGGTGTTCCTCGGCGGTCCGCCGCTGGTCAAGATGGCCACCGGCGAGGAGAGCGACGACGAGTCCCTCGGCGGGGCGGACATGCACGCCCGTACCTCCGGTCTCGCCGACTACTACGCCCTCGACGAGTACGACGCGATCCGCCGGGCCCGCCGCGTCGTCGCCCGGCTCAACCACCGCAAGGCCCAACCGGATCCGGCCCCGGCGCAGGAGCCGAAGTACGACCCCGAGGAACTGCTCGGCATCGTCCCGCCCGACCTCAAGACGCCCTTCGACCCGCGCGAGGTCATCGCCCGCATCGTCGACGCCTCCGACTTCGACGAGTTCAAGCCGCTCTACGGCACCAGCCTCGTCACCGGCTGGGCCACCCTCCACGGCTACCCGGTCGGGATCCTCGCCAACGCGCAGGGCGTGCTGTTCAGCGCCGAGTCCCAGAAGGCCGCCCAGTTCATCCAGCTCGCCAACCAGCGCGACATCCCGCTGCTCTTCCTCCACAACACCACCGGCTACATGGTCGGCAAGGAGTACGAGCAGGGCGGCATCATCAAGCACGGCTCGATGATGATCAACGCGGTCTCCAACTCGAAGGTCCCGCACCTGTCCGTGCTCATCGGCGCGAGCTACGGCGCCGGCCACTACGGCATGTGCGGCCGCGCCTACGAGCCCCGCTTCCTCTTCGCCTGGCCCAGCGCCAAGTCCGCCGTCATGGGCCCCCAGCAGCTCGCCGGAGTGCTCTCCATCGTCTCCCGCCAGTCCGCCGCCGCGAAGGGACTGCCGTACGACGAGGAGGCCGACGCCGGGATGCGCGCCTTCGTCGAGGCGCAGATCGAGTCCGAGTCCCTGCCGATGTTCCTGTCCGGGCGGCTGTACGACGACGGGGTCATCGACCCGCGCGACACCCGTACCGTCCTCGGCCTGTGCCTGTCGGCCGTCCACAACGCCCCCGTCGAGGGCGCCCGTGGCGGCTTCGGCGTCTTCCGGATGTGAGCCCGCACATGACGAACCTGACCTCCCTCCTCGTCGCCAACCGCGGCGAGATCGCCGTCCGGATCTTCCGCACCGCCCGCGCCCTGGGCCTGGCCACCGTCGCCGTCCACTCCGATCCGGACGCCGACGCCCTGCACGTGCGCGACGCCGACGCGGCCGTACGCCTGCCGGGCGCGGCCCCCGCCGACACCTACCTGCGCGGCGACCTGATCATCAAGGCCGCCCTCGCCGCCGGCGCCGACGCCGTCCATCCCGGCTACGGCTTCCTCTCCGAGAACGCCGGCTTCGCCCGCGAGGTCCAGGACTCCGGCCTGACCTGGATCGGCCCGCCGCCCGAGGCCATCGAGGCCATGGCCTCCAAGACCCGGGCCAAGGACCTGATGCGCGCCGCCGGGGTCCCGCTCCTGGACCCCGTCGACCCGGCCGCCGCCACCCCCGCGGACCTGCCCCTGCTCCTGAAGGCCGCGGCCGGCGGCGGCGGACGCGGGATGCGCGTGGTCCGCGACCTCGCCGGCCTCAAGGAGGCCCTCGACGCGGCCTCCGCCGAGGCCCGCTCGGCCTTCGGCGACGGCGAGGTCTTCGCCGAGCCCTACGTCGAGCGCGGCCGCCACGTCGAGGTGCAGATCCTCGCCGACGCCCACGGCACCGTCTGGGCGCTCGGCACCCGCGACTGCTCCCTCCAGCGCCGCCACCAGAAGGTCATCGAGGAGGCCCCGGCGCCCGGCCTGCCGCACGCCCTGCGCGAGAGCCTGCACGCCGCCGCCGTAGCCGCCGCCCGCGCCGTCTCCTACCGGGGCGCCGGCACCGTCGAGTTCCTCGTCACCGCCGACGGACGCCCGTACTTCCTGGAGATGAACACCCGCCTCCAGGTCGAACACCCCGTCACCGAAGCCGTCTTCGGCCTCGACCTCGTCGCCCTTCAGCTGCGCGTCGCCGAGGGCGAGGCCCTGCCCCCGTCGCCGCCGGAGCCCACCGGCCACGCCGTCGAGGCCCGCCTCTACGCCGAGGACCCGGCCCAGGACTGGCGCCCGCAGACCGGCACCCTGCACACCCTCGCCATCTCCGGCGAGATCCGCGTGGACACCGGCTTCACCGACGGGGACACCGTCGGCATCCACTACGACCCCATGCTCGCCAAGGTCATCGCCCACGCCCCCACCCGCGCCGAGGCCGTACGGTCCCTCGCCCACGCCCTCGCCGGAGCCCGCATCCACGGGCTGACCACCAACCGCGAGCTCCTCGTACGGTCCCTGCGCCACCCCGAGTTCACCGCCGGGCAGCTCGACACCGGCTTCTACGAGCGCCACCTCGACGCCCTCACCGAGGGGGCACCGGACGCCACCCCGGCGGCCCTCGCCGCCGCCCTCGCCGAGGCGGCCCCCGCTCCGGACGCCCCGCTCGCCGCCCGCCTCGGCGGCTGGCGCAACGTCCGCTCCCAGCCGCAGATCCGCCGCTACGCGGTGGCCGGCGCCGAGTACGAGGTCCGCTACCAGGCCGGCCGGCTCGTCGACCACCCCGGTATCCGGGTCCTGGCCGCCACCCCCACCCTCGTCACCCTCGAAATCGAGGGAATCCGGCGGGTGTTCCACGTGAAACGAAATTCGAACAGTGGGGACGCGACCGAGATCTACGTGGACTCCGCACTCGGCGCCCACACCCTCACCCCCGTCCCCCGCTTCCCCGATCCCCAGGACCGGACCGAACCGGGCTCCCTGCTCGCCCCCATGCCCGGCACCGTCGTCCGCATCGCCGAGGGCCTCGCCCCCGGCAGCCCCGTCACCGCCGGACAGCCCCTGCTCTGGCTGGAGGCCATGAAGATGGAGCACCGCATCCTCGCTCCCGCCTCCGGCACGCTCACCGCGCTCCACGCCGCCACCGGCCAACAGGTGGAATTCGGCGCCCTGCTCGCCGTAGTCCAGGAGGAATCGCAGTCATGAGCTCCGCCACCAGCACCGTCGAAACCGAAGAGCACCAGGCCCTGCGCACGGCGGTCGCCGCCCTCGGGCAGCGCTACGGCCGCGAGTACCTCACCCGCGTCGCCCGCGAGGGCGGCCACCCCGACGAGCTGTGGGCCGACGCCGCGAAGCTCGGCTACCTCGGGGTCAACCTCCCCGAGGAGTACGGCGGCGGGGGCGGCGGCATCGCCGAACTCTCCATCGTCCTGGAGGAACTGGGCGCGGCGGGCTGCCCGCTCCTCATGATGGTGGTCTCGCCCGCCATCTGCGGCACGGTCATCGCCCGCTTCGGCACGGACGCCCAGAAGGAGACCTGGCTCCCGGGCCTCGCCGACGGCAGCCGCACCATGGCCTTCGGCATCACCGAACCCGACGCCGGCTCCAACTCCCACCGGATCACCACCACGGCCCGCCGCGACGATGGGGGCACCTCCCGCTCGAGCGGAGCCGAGAGTGGGGGAGACTGGATCCTCACCGGCCGCAAGGTCTTCATCTCCGGCGTCGACATCGCCGATGCCACCCTCATCGTCGGCCGCACCGAGGACGCCCGGACCGGCAGCCTCAAGCCCTGCCTGTTCATCGTCCCGCGCGACACCCCCGGCTTCTCCCGCTCCGTCATCGACATGGAACTCCAGGCCGCGGAGAAGCAGTTCGAACTGGTCCTGGACGACGTACGCCTGCCCTCCTCCGCCCTGGTCGGCGACGAGGACGCGGGCCTCCTCCAGCTCTTCGCGGGCCTCAACCCCGAACGCATCATGACCGCCGCCTTCGCCATCGGCATGGGCCGCTACGCCCTCGCCAAGGCCGTGGACTACGCGAAGACCCGGCAGGTGTGGAAGGAGCCCATCGGCGCGCACCAAGCCGTGGCCCATCCGCTGGCCGCGGCGCACATCGAGCTCGAACTGGCCCGCCTGATGATGCAGAAGGCTGCCCGCCTGTATGACGCGGGGGACGACATGGGGGCGGGGGAGGCGGCGAACATGGCGAAGTACGCGGCGGGGGAGGCCTGTGTCCACGCGGTGGACCAGGCCGTACACACCCTCGGCGGCAACGGCCTCACCCGCGAGTACGGGCTCGGCTCCCTCATCACCGCCTCCCGCGTGGCCCGGATCGCCCCGGTCAGCCGCGAGATGATCCTCAACTTCATCTCCCACCAAACCCTGGGCCTCCCCAAGTCCTACTAACCCACCACCCCGCGCCTCAATCGCCGGCGAGGCTGAAGGGTGCGGCGGGGCCTGAAGGACCGGGGCTCCGCCCCGAACCCCGCGCCTCAAACGCCGGCGGGGCTGAGAGTGCGGCCTGACGCCGGCCAAATCCAGCCTCGCCGGCGTTTGAGGCGCGGGGTCTGGGGCGGAGCCCCAGGAGCCGAGCCGCAGGCGGCCCGAATACCCTCCCGTGGGAGGACCCGCCCTCACCCGTACACCCCCTCCGGAGGAGACATGACCCCACTCGTGCCCGTCACAACGGCGGCGGGAGTCACCACCCTCACCCTCGACTCCCCGGCCAACCGCAACGCCCTCTCCGCAGAGCTCGTCGCCGCGGCCCGTGCCGCGCTCGCCGATGCCGGGGCGGACCCGGGGGTCCGGGCGCTCGTCCTCACCCACACCGGCAACACCTTCTGCTCCGGGGCCGACCTCAAGTCCCCCAGCGCCCCCGCCGACTTCCTCGCCCTGCTCCGCGAGATCGCCGAGCTGCCCAAGCCCGTGCTCGCCCGCGTCACCGGCCACGTCCGGGCCGGCGGCCTCGGGCTGCTCGGCGTCTGCGACATCGCCGCCGCCGGGCCGAAGTCCACGTACGCCTTCACCGAGACCCACCTCGGCCTCGCCCCCGCGGTGATCTCCATGCCGCTGCTCCCGCGCCTGGACCCGCGCGCCGCCGCCCGTTACTTCCTCACCGCCGAGGCCTTCGACGCCGCCGAGGCCGCCCGGATCGGGCTGCTGACCCTGCACGCCGAGGACGTGGACGAGGCCCTGGAGCCCGTACTCGCCGGCCTGCGCAAGGCCTCCCCGCAGGGCCTGGCCGCGACCAAGGCGCTGACCGCCGCCCCCGTGCGCGAGGCCCTGCGGCGCGACGGCGCCCGGCTGACCGAGCTGTCCGGGGAGCTGTTCGCGTCCGCCGAGGCCCGTGAGGGCATCACCGCCCGCTTCGAGCGCCGGGAACCGTCATGGGCACTGTGACGGGCGCGGCAGGCGCCGTCGGCCCCAAGCAGGCGCGCAGCCGCGTCACCCGCCGCCACCTCCTGGAGGCGGCCGTGTCCTGTCTGGCGGAACACGGCTGGGCCGGTTCCACCGTCTCCGTCGTCGCCGAACGGGCCGGCGTCTCGCGCGGAGCCGCCCAGCACCACTTCCCGACCCGCGAGGACCTGTTCACCGCGGCCGTCGAGTACGTCGCCGAGGAGCGCTCCACGGCGCTGCGCGACCTGTTCCACGCCGGCCCGGCCGCCCGCCCCGTCGTGGTGGAGGCGCTCGTGGACCTCTACACGGGCACCCTCTTCCGGGCCGCGCTCCAGCTGTGGGTCGCCGCCTCCAACGAGGAGCAGCTGCGCCCCCGGGTCACCGAACTGGAGGCCCGGGTCGGCCGCGAGACCCACCGGATCGCCGTGGAGCTGCTGGGCGCCGACGAGTCCGCGCCGGGCGTACGGGAGACCGTGCAGGGGCTCCTCGACATGGCCCGCGGGCTGGGCCTGGCCAACGTCCTCACCGACGACACGGCGCGCCGGGCCCGCGTGGTGGCCCAGTGGGCCCGCATCCTTGACGCGGCTCTCGGCTGAGCCCGCTCAGCCGAACTCGGACACGGACGCCAGCACGATCGCGAGGGACATTCCCATCAGCCCGAACAGGTCGTAGTTGCGCCAGGGGGCCCGCCGGGCAGCGAGCGTGGTCTCGGCCCTGGACGGGTCCCGCGGGTCGTACAGCACCTCGACCGCGTCCCCCTCACGCGTCCCGGCAGGGCAGTCGCCCTCGCCCGCCAGGTGCGTGCGCGTGCGCCCGTCGGGCGTCGAGTAGCGCAGCGTGAGCCGGGCCGGGCCGCCCTCCGAGGGCCGCTGTACGGCGGAACAGTGGGCCCGTACGGCGACCCCGCGCCGGCGCAGCACCAGGCGGCGCCGCAGCGCGAGCACGGCGAACAGCAGCGCCCCGAGGCCGAGGACGAGGTAGGGGATCTTGTGCACGGGTGCTCCGGCAGAGGGCAGACGGCAGACGGTAGAAGGCAGAAGGTAGACGGCAGGGGTCCGGGAAACGCGGCGGGGGCGCCGCGCCCCGGAGGAGTCCGGGAAACGCGGCGCCCCCGCGGCGGCGGGCGGCCGGGCCGGTCACGCGGTCGAGGCGATGTCCGCGTAGCCCTCGATCTCCTGCGGGTTGCGCCGGCCCGGGCCGGTGTAGCGGGCCGACGGCCGCACCAGGCGGCCCGTGCGCTTCTGCTCCAGGATGTGCGCCGACCAGCCGGCGGTGCGGGCGCAGCTGAACATGGAGGTGAACATGTGCGCCGGGACCTCCGCGAAGTCCAGCATGATCGCGGCCCAGAACTCCACGTTGGTGGCCAGCACCCGGTCGGGGCGGCGCGCGTGCAGTTCCTCCAGCGCGGCCTTCTCCAGCGCGGCGGCCACCTCGTAGCGCGGCGCGTCGAGCTCCTTGGCGGTGCGCCGCAGCACGCGGGCGCGCGGGTCCTCGGCCCGGTACACGCGGTGTCCGAAGCCCATCAGCCGCTCGCCCTTGTCCAGGGCCTTCTTCACGTACGCCACGGCGTCGCCGGTGCGCTCGATCTCCTCGATCATGCCGAGCACGCGGGAGGGCGCGCCGCCGTGCAGCGGCCCGGACATGGCGCCCACGGCGCCGGACAGCGCGGCGGCGACGTCCGCTCCGGTCGACGCGATCACGCGCGCGGTGAAGGTGGAGGCGTTCATGCCGTGCTCGGCGGCCGAGGTCCAGTACGCGTCGACGGCCTTGACGTGCTTCGGGTCCGGCTCGCCCCGCCAGCGGATCATGAACCGCTCGACCACGGACTCGGCCTTGTCGATCTCCCGCTGCGGAACCATGGGCAGGCCCTGGCCGCGGGCGGACTGGGCGACGTACGACAGCGCCATCACGGCCGCGCGCGCCAGGTCGTCGCGGGCGGTCTGCTCGTCGATGTCCAGCAGCGGCTTCAGGCCCCACACGGGGGCGAGCATCGCGAGCGCGGACTGCACGTCGACGCGGATGTCACCGGAGTGGACGGGGATGGGGAAGGGCTCGGCGGCCGGCAGGCCGGGGTTGAAGGCACCGTCGACCAGCAGGCCCCAGACGTTCCCGAAGGAGACGTGCCCGACGAGGTCCTCGATGTCGACCCCGCGGTAGCGGAGGGAACCGCCTTCCTTATCCGGTTCGGCGATCTCGGTCTCGAACGCGACGACCCCTTCGAGCCCGGGTACGAAGTCGGACATCAGGCGGCTCCTCAGATAGTGCGAACACGCGCGGCTCCCGGCGTGACTCGCGGTCCGGCGCGGTCATCCCCGTTGATGCCCGGCACGGCCGTTGGTCACCCGCGTGGCGACCTTCGGACCGGCCCCAAGATTTTGGCCGCTCCGCCCCGACTGCGGAAGCGTGACATACGGCACACCGCCGGCGGCCCGGCTGCGGCAGGATGGCCAGCGTGACCGATCAGGACATTGACCCCGCCACGATGCGCAAGCAGTACCGCTCGGAAATCGTCCTCGAGGAGACCCTCGCCGAGCATCCGATGGACCAGTTCGCCCTGTGGTTCCAGCAGGCCGCGGACTCGCACCTCTTCGAACCGAACGCCATGGTCGTCTCGACGGCCACGTCCGACGGCCGGCCCAGTTCGCGCACGGTGCTGATGAAGCAGTTCGACGGGCGCGGCTTCGTCTTCTTCACCAACTACGCCTCCCGCAAGGGCCGCGAGCTCGCCGAGAACCCGCACGTCGCCCTGCTCTTCCCCTGGCACCCCATCTCGCGCCAGGTGATCGTCACCGGCACCGCGTCCCGCATCGGCCGCGACGAGACGGCGGCGTACTTCCGCTCCCGTCCGCACGGCTCGCAGCTGGGCGCCTGGGCGAGCGATCAGTCGAGCGTGATCGGCTCCCGCGCGGAACTGGACCGCCGCTACGCCGAGCTCGACGCCCGCTATCCGGAGGGCGAGCAGGTCCCGGTCCCGCCGGAGTGGGGCGGCCTGCGCGTGGTCCCGGAAGAGATGGAGTTCTGGCAGGGCCACGAGAACCGCCTGCACGACCGGCTGCGCTACGTCCTGGACGCGGGCAAGTGGCGGGTCGAGCGGCTCTGCCCGTAGCGGTGCGGCGCCGGGCGGGAGGGCGCGGCCGGCGGGCCCGCCCGTAAACGCAGGCGACCCGCGGGCTCTGGGTCTCTCTCCTGCAGTGAGAGAAGCCGGCCGGACGTACCGGCGAGCCCGCGGGTCGGGTGACTGCTGTGGATTGGCGCCTGGCGATCCCGCCGGGCACCGCACTGGGTGCGTGCGACGACGGGCGCTTAGCCCGCAGCCACCTCACGCGTCCGGTTTCCGTACATTGCGGCAACCACCTCCCTTCTCGTGTACGTCCGAGCCTAGGCAGGCGTCGCGGCAGCCACAACTGTTTATTTGCCCGCCGTGGTGGGAGAGAGTGGCGCCTGTACGGAGGAAGATCCAAAGGGGGAGACGTGCAGGAAGTGATGCGGCCACGCGAGTACCGGAGGGGCCCACAGGACTGGCGTTTCCACGCCATGATCGCCCTCGGGCTGGGGAGCCTCTGCCTGAAGCTCCAGGACGGGCCGTGGTCCGACGGGGTCACGTTGCTGCTCACCGGCCTGACCCTGGTCCTCTTCGGACTCGTCGGGTACAGCCTGCGGTTCAGGTTCACCACCGTCGACGATCAGGGCATCACCACGGGCACCTGGTGCCGCGTGCACCGGCTCCCCTGGGACGAGATCCACGACATCCGCACCGTTGCCACCGCCGAGGCCGCCCCCGGACCCACGACCCTCACGTACGCCTACCGGACCGACGGCCGGCGCGTCCTGCTGAGGTGCGTCGACGACGACGAGCTGCCGGTCCTCGACCTGGAGGTCGCCATCCTCCGGTCCCTCCTGCGGGAGCGGCGCCCGGCCCACTGGGCCCCGGACCCGCAGGCGGAGCCGCACATCGCCCGCCAGACGGCGCGGGAGGGCCGCGTGGACCGGTTCTTCCTGTGGATGACGACGGAGCTGATGCTCGTCGTGGGCGCCGTCTTCGTCGGCTTCCTCGTGGTGGGGTGCATCGCCCACGGCGCGTTCTTCTGACCGGATTTCCCGCACCCAATCCGCGGAAAGCAGTGTGGGCTGCGTCACGTTCCAGTTGAATGATCCGACGTGCCGCACACGCGAACACCTGCTGGGGGTGCCAGGTGACTGCTTCCGGACGTAACGAGACCGCCGACGATCTGCTCGCAGCGCTGCTGGACGGGATGGACGCCGCCTTGTGCGCGTTCGACGCCGACGGCGTGATCACCCACTGGAACCGCGAGGCCGAGCGGATCCTCGGCTGGTCCGCGGGCGAGGCCGTGGGACGCAAGGGATTCGAGGGGTGGGCGGTGCGGGCCGCCGACGCGCACGACGTGCAGGACAGACTCATGGCCGCCCAGCACGTGCCCGGCCGGCAGGTGCACGAGTTCGCGCTGCTCACCAAGGACGGCGGGCGCGTCCTCGTACGGACCCAGTCCGCCGGGGTGCCGGGCGCGGACGGAAAACCCGCCGGCGTGTACTGCGCCTTCAGCGAGGTGCACGCGCAGATCGACCTGGAGCGGTCGATCGCGCTGAGCGAGGCCCTGATGGAGGACGCCTCCTGGGGCGTCGTCCTCGTCGACGTCGACCTGCGGCCCGCCGTGGTCAACGCGCACGCCGCGCGCGCCTTCGGGACCGGCCGCACCGCCCTCCTCGGACGCCCGCTCGGGGAGCTGCTCACCCAGGGCGTGGAGGAGCTCGAAGGCGCGCTCCAGCACGTGCTCGCCGAGGGGGCGCCGCCCGCGCCGGTCGAGATGTGGGTGTCGGTGCGCACCGCCGAGGGGGTGCGGCGCAGGTGCTGGCGGTGCGGGTTCCTGCGGCTGGCCTCGCCGCTCGCGGAGGAGCCGGTGCCGCTGGGCGTCGGCTGGCTGTTCCAGGACGTCACCCAGGCCCGGCAGGAGCAGCTGGACACCGCGCAGCTGCGGTTCCGGTCGCACCAGCTCCACCGTGCCGGGCGGGCCGCCGCCGAGTGCGAGGACCCGGCCGAGGCGGCCGCCGTACGTCTGGACTTCGCCCTGGCCGGTTTCGCCGAGCACGCCCTGCTGGACGTACTGGATCCCGCGGCCGACCCCGAGCGGCGAAGGCTCGTACGGTCCGCCGCGTCCCCGCCGGTGCTGCCGGGGCCCGGGTCGATCCCGGTCCGGTACGCGGCCGGGCATCCGGCCCTCCAGGCCCTGGACCGGATCGGCTCGGTGCGCACCAGTGCCCCGCGCGGCGAGGCGGACGCGGAGTGGGCGCGGGCCCGGCAGTGGCCCGAGGGCGCGGCGCACGTGCTGTGCACGGTGCTGCGCAGCCGGGGGCGGACGCTGGGCGCGCTGACGTTCGTACGCGGGCCCACGCGGGTGGCCTTCGAGCGTGCGGACGCGGAGTACGCGGAGGAGGTCGCGGCCCGGGTGGCCGCCGATCTGGACCTGGCGGCGGGAGGGCACCTGCCGGGCTAGCGCCCGCCCTCGTTCCCGCCCTCGTCGCCGTTCCCGTTCCCGCTCTCGTTCCCGTTCTGGTTCTCGCCGATTTGCGACGGGGAGGGCAGGGACCACAGGTGCTCCGGGGTGACGATCTGCGTGACGGCCCGGCCGATCGTGGTGCTGTACGAGCCGCCGCGGTCGACGTCGGAGTTGACGAGGACGACCAGCGTGGCCTTCTGCTGCGGCAGTTGGGCCGCGATGGTCTCGTAGCCGGGCAGCTCGCCGTTGTGCCCGAGCCAGCCGTTGACGTCGGCGATGCCGAGGCCGTACGAGATCCCCGGCACGCCCACCGGCCCGGTGCGCAGCCGCTGCGCCTGCGTGGCGGGGGTCAGCAGCCGGCCGTCCGCCAGCGCCGGGGCCCAGGTGTGCAGGTCGTCGAGGTCGGAGACGACGGCTCCGGCGGCCCAGGCCCAGGAGGGGTTCCAGGTGGTGGCGTCGGTGACGGTGCCGTCCGGGGTGAAGTCGGTGTAGCCCTGCGCGTGCGGTTCGGGCAGGACGGCGTCGGTGGGCAGGGAGGTGCTGGTCAGCTTCAGCGGCCCGAACACGTGCTCCTGGAGGAAGGTGTGCAGCGGCTGTCCGGCGGTCTTCTCGATGACCAGGCCGAGCAGCACGGTGTTGGTGTTGCTGTACTCCCACTTCGCGCCCGGGGCGAAGTTCGCCGGGTGGGCGAAGGCGTGGTCGAGGAGCTGCTGCGGGGTGTAGGAGCGGTGCGGGTCGGCGCGCACGGAGTCGAGGAACTTCGGGTCGCTGGTGTAGTCGTACAGGCCGCTGCGCATGGCGGCGAGTTGGCGGAGGGTGATCTTTTCGCCACCGGGGACGCCGTCCAGGTACGTCGAGACCGGGGCGTCGAGCCGGACGCGGCCCTGGTCGACGAGCTGGAGGAGGGCGGTGACGGTGAAGGTCTTCGTCACGCTGCCGATGCGCGTGTGGAGGCCGGTCTTCATGGGCGTGCCGGATGCCGTGTCGGACACGCCGAAGGACTTCACGTAGTCGCCGCGCCCGGGCAGCCACACGCCGACGGTCACGCCCGGGATCCCGTCCTTCTTCATCGCCGCGGTGATCGCGGCGTCGAGCCGGGCGACGGTGGCCGGGTCGAGGTCCTGGTTCACGGGGCCCCGGCCCACCACGGCGGCGGGGGGCGCCGCCTCGGCGGGCGGGGCGGCGCCGACGCCCGTCACGAAGAGCAGGAGGGCCGCCGCGCCGGCCTGCAGGGTCCGGCGCGCGGCGTGCGCGGTGTGCGGGACGCGCGGGGCGTGCGGTGCGGAGGGTTCGGGGCTCGGGACGGGAGTGGCGGACATGCCCGGTCACCTCTGATGTGCGGGGCCCCGAGTTCCGTACCCGTCCATCGTAGGAACGGGGTGGGGGCGCGGCGACCGCTCGCTCAGTGGCGGAAGAAGATCCGGTCGCCGTACTCCTGCATCACGCGGCCGTTCCACTCGTGGCCGCCGTCGACGTTGCCCGAGCGCAGCAGCGGCGGCTCCACCCCGCGCGCGGCGAGCTCGCCGGCCGCGGCCGCCATGACCGCCTGCATGATCGCGCTGGTCACGACGGTGGAGGCGGGGGCGAAGGGCGCGTCGATGCCGTCGACGCTGAGCTCGGCGTCCCCGACCGCGATCTTGCTGTCGAGGACGATGTCGCAGTGGTCCTTGAGGAAGCTGCCGGAGACGTGCCGCGACTTGGTCCCGGTCGCGTACGCCACCGAGGTCACGCCGATGACCTTGAGGCCGATGGCGCGGGCGTTCATGGCCATCTCGACGGGCAGGGCGTTGCGCCCGGAGAGGGAGATGATCACGAGGACGTCGCCGTCGGAGGCGGGGCTGCTGTCCAGGACGGCGGCGGCGAGGCCGTCGACCCGTTCCAGGGCGCTGCCCAGGGTCGCGGGCATGACGTCGATGCCGACGGTGCCGGGGACGGCGAGGAAGTTCATCAGGGCCATGCCGCCGGCCCGGTAGACCACGTCCTGGGCGGGCAGCGAGGAGTGCCCGGCGCCGAAGGCGAAGAGCCGGTTGCCGGAGGCGACGGCGTCGGCGACGAGGGAGCCGGCCTCCGCGATGTGCGGGGCCTCCTCGTCCCGCACCCGCTCCAGCAGACCGATGGCGGCGTCGAAGAACTGACCGGCCAGCTTGCTCTCGCTCATACGACGATGGCCCTTCCGGAGGTGGGGGGTGCGTCCGTGTCCGCCGCTCACCGTGCGGTCTGGACCAAGGGCGTGTCAATACGAACGCCACGAGATGTCCGGGACCCGTCTTGACGCTCGGCACGGGACGGTTGTCGGCCCGATGCGTCAGAATTGGGGACAGGGCCAGCGCACGCAATCCGAGGGGCACGAATGTCCGGACTGATCGATACCACGGAGATGTATCTCCGCACCATCCTCGAGCTGGAAGAGGAAGGCGTGGTCCCCATGCGCGCCCGCATCGCCGAGCGGCTCGACCAGAGCGGCCCGACGGTGAGCCAGACCGTGGCGCGCATGGAGCGCGACGGTCTGGTGGCCGTGGCGAGCGACCGCCACCTGGAGCTGACGGAGGAGGGGCGGCGGCTGGCGACGCGCGTGATGCGCAAGCACCGGCTCGCGGAGTGCCTGCTCGTCGACGTCATCGGCCTGGAGTGGGAGCAGGTGCACGCCGAGGCCTGCCGCTGGGAGCACGTGATGAGCGAGGCGGTGGAGCGGCGGGTGCTGGAGCTGCTGCGCCACCCGACCGAATCGCCGTACGGGAATCCGATCCCGGGGCTGGAGGAGCTGGGCGAGAAGGCCGAGGCGGACCCGTTCCTGGAGGACGGCATGGTCAGCCTGTCCGAGCTCGACCCGGGCACGGAGGGCAAGACCGTGGTCGTACGCCGGATCGGCGAGCCGATCCAGACGGACGCCCAGCTGATGTACACGCTCCGGCGGGCGGGCGTACAGCCCGGCTCGGTGGTGAGCGTGACGGAGTCCCCGGGGGGTGTGCTGGTCGGCAGTGGCGGCGAGGCCGCGGAGCTGGACGCGGAGGTCGCCTCCCACGTTTTCGTGGCGAAGCGCTGACCTCGGCGACGCGGACGACCTGGACGACCTCTACGACCTCGACGCGGGCGATCGCGAGCGCCGGCGTCGATTCGTTGCCGGAGCGGATTCGTTTCGTTGGACTGGTGGGAAGTGGGCGGTCCCGGCGCCTCGCGGCGCCGGGACCGGTCCTCCCCTTGTGACCCGGAGCCCCGAGCTCTCAAGGTCTCCCCTTCGGACCGTCTTCCCCGAGCGGCCCGCCTCCCTGTTGAAAGGATCTCCATCGGCAGCGGCGGCCAATCCTTGAGCAAGGTCACTCGAAAGAGCGGTGTTGTAGGCGAGAACCCCGTTTTCGAATACGGGTTCGATAGTCTGGCGGGGAGCGAAGGGGGTGCATCTGCGGTGGTACAGCGCGTCGATGTGACAGGGGCCGGAGGTGTCCGCCTGGCCGCCTGGGAGTTTCGCGAAGCGGCCGCAGAGGCCGACCCCCGCCCCGGGGTGCTGTTACTGCACGGGCTGATGGGCCGCGCCTTCCATTGGTCCGGCACCGCCCGCTGGCTCCGCGAGAACCGCCGCGTGGTGGCCCTGGACCAGCGGGGGCACGGGCAGAGCGACCGCCCGCCCGGCGGCCCCGACGTCCACACCTCCTTCGGGCGCGAGGCGTTCGTGGCCGACGCCGAGGCCGCCGTCGAGCAGCTCGGCCTCGCCCCCGTGACCCTGATCGGCCACTCCATGGGCGCCCTCACCGCCTGGCAGCTCGCGGCCCGCCGCCCGGACCTGGTCGAAGCCCTCGTCATCTGCGACATGCGCGCCTCGGCCCTCGGCGCGGCCTCCCAGCAGGAGTGGGAGGACTGGTTCCACCGCTGGCCCCTGCCCTTTCCCACCCAGGACGCGGCCCGCCGCTGGTTCGGTGAGGACGACCCCCGGGTGGAGCGCCCCGACCCCGGCCGCGGTGCCTTCTTCGCCGAGGTCATGCACGAGGCCCCGGACGGCTGGCGCCCCCTCTTCTCCCGCCGCCAGATGCTGAGGGCCCGCGAGACCTGGGTCCACGACGCGCACTGGGAGGAGCTGGCCCAGGTCCGCTGCCCGACCCTCGTGGTCCGCGGCCTGGACGGCGAGCTGGGCCGGGCCGAGGCCCAGGAGATGGTCCGCGTCCTCCCTGCCGGCCAGTACGCGGAGATCCCCGACGCCGGCCACTACCTCCACTACGACCAGCCGAACGCTTGGCGCGCAGCCCTGGAGCCCTTCCTGGACGGCATCAAGGCCGAGGCACCGTGACGGGCCCGGGCATCCCGCGTCCGGCGAACGCCATGGCCTGGAGCAGGACGCGGCCGACCGGGTCGTGACGGGAAGGCCAGCCGGCTTCGAGGGAGACACGGGCGCGGGTGCCCTGGGTGAGCCGGCGGTTCGGGTCAGCACGGAGGTCCCCCTTCGGCCAGGTTCGACTCCGGATCCGGTCAGGGAGGGCGGTGTCAGCGGTCTGTCAGTGGGGTGTCCGGGGGCTGTCAGGGGGCGGGGTCATGGTTACGACGTCACCAGGCAGGCCCCCCAGAAACGAGGAACCCCCGATGAACGCCGTTGCCGCCCTGCAGATCCTGATCGCCCTCGCCTTCCTGAGCATCCCGCTCGTCCGCAGCCGCTACGGGGCCCGCGCCCAGGCCGCCGTCGAGGCCGAGCTGGGCCGGCAGGGAGTGCGCACCACGGTCATGGCCGAGAACGGCATGCGCCTCGACGCCGGCGGTCACGAGACGTGGGCCCCCGTCGGGATCGCCCTGGCCCTGGCCGTCCCGGCCGTGCTCTCCCTCGCCGGCAACTCCTGGGGCGAGACGCTCTCCTGGGTCGTCCAGCCCCTGGTCCTCCTCGTGAACTGCGTGATCCTCTACTCGAACCTGACCGCCGTGCCGTCCGTCACCGCCGCCTTCGCCAAGAGCGGTGACGCCGAACTGCAGCGCATAGACGTCAGGTCCATGCTCGCCGCCGCCGAACAGGGCTTCCCCCGCTGGGTGATGCCGTACCTGCAGAACCTCCGCCACGCCGTCGTGTTCACCGGCTCCCTCGCCGTGCTCGTCCTGCTCGCCGCCCGGTGATCCCCGCGGCACCGCGCCGGACCCGCAGGCGCGGAAAGGGCCGGTCTCCGCCCCCGAGAGGGAGCGGAGGCCGGCCCTTTCGCCGCTCTCAGCCGGTCGTCAGCCCTTGCTGACCGCCCACAGGATCTCCGGCAGCTTCCGTGCCACCGTCGGGGCCGCCAGTCGCAGGCCCGCCCAGGTGGCCAGCGCGCCCCAGGCCACGCCCAAGGGGAGCACGATCCAGGAGACGTCCTGGTGGTCGGCCACGTTGAGCCAGATCGTCAGGGCGATCACCGGGGCGCAGACCACCGCCGAGGCCAGCATCCCGCCGAAGATGCCCGACCAGGCGAGTCCGGCCTGGCCGGGGACGACGTTCTTGAAGGCGCCGTCCGACGGGATGGAGTACGGGAAGCGGGCCGAGGCCAGCGCCCCCGTGCAGAGCATCGAGCCCAGCAGGGCCAGGGCCAGGCCCGTGGCCGCCGGGAAGCCGCTCCAGTTGCCGACCAGCGCGGCCGTGACCGCGGTGACGACGACCGTGTACGGGACCGTGACGAGGGCCAGCGCGGCGGCGCGGGCGCGCAGTTCCACGTACGCCTCGCGGGTGCCGGAGATGGTCTGCGCGACCATCCAGAACGCCGAGGTGTCCTGCCCGAACTGGTTGTACATCTGGACGCCCAGCATGCCCGCGCCGAAGCAGGCGAGGTAGAGGGATCCGGTGCCCTGGAGGGCGTTGAAGACCGGGACGATCAGGCCGATCGCCAGGGCGGTCACCCAGGAGGCCTTGGTCTTCGGGTCGCGGACGGCGTAGCGCAGGGTGCGCTGCATGGCCGCGCCCGTCCGGCCGGCGGGCAGCAGGGACCAGAAGCCGCCGGTGCCCCGCTCCTTCGTCGGCCGGGCGGCCGCGATGGTCGAGCCGTCCGGTGTGACCATCAGCTTGGTCAGGCTCCGCTCCCAGAACCACAGGAGGCCGGCCAGGGCGGCGAGGGTCAGGGCCAGCTGGGCGGCCGCCTCCCCGTACGCGCCCTCGCTCGCCGAGTCCACCATCCCGACGGCGGTCGCCGGCGGCAGCCACCGCACCACCGCTTCGGCGGGCTCCAGCGTCGACATGCCGCCCGCCTGGAACAGCCGCTGGCTGCCGAAGTTGACCAGCTGGGCGCCCACCGCGATCAGCAGACCGCTGAGCAGGGCCAGGTCACGCCCCTTGCGGCTGGTCAGCAGCCGCACGTTGGCCGTGGCCACCGCCCGTGCGAGGGCCACGCAGCCGAGCAGCAGGAGCGGCGCGGCCACCACCGCGGCCACCGCCCCGGCGGCGCCGCGCGCGACGGCCACCACCGAGCCGATCGCGAGGCACAGCGTGAACATCGGCCCGATGCCGACCAGCGAGGAGGCGAAGAGGGCCTGGACGAGGGGGCGCGGGCGCAGCGGCAGCATGACCAGCCGGCTGGGGTCGAGCGTCTCGTCTCCGGCGGGGAAGAACAGCGGCATGAACGCCCAGGCGAGCGCCAGGATCCCGGCCAGCAGGACGACGACCGTGCCCGCGTGGGCGTTCCCGCGCAGCAGGGCCAGGCCGAACGTGAGGAAGAAGCCGACGAGCAGGGCGAACGCGAGCGTCGAGAAGTAGGCGGCCTTGCGCTTCGAGGAGCCCTTCAGGCCGTTGCGCAGGAGCGACAGCTTGAGGCGGATGAAGATCGGGGTCAGCGGGACCGTCGCGACGGAGGTGACGGAGGTGACGGAGGTGACGGAAGGGGCCGACGAGGCGGCAGTGCCGACACCGGCACCGGCCCCGCTACCGGTCGCCCCCGCGGCAGGGGTGGCGGGCGAGCTCATCGCGCGACCGTCCCGGAGCCGCCGCCGAGCCACTCCAGCGAGTCCCCGGCCGCGTCGCGGCCCTGCGCGCCGACCAGTTCGAGGAAGGCCGCCTGGAGGGAGGGCGCGGAGCCCCGTACGTCGGCCAGCGGGCCCGCGGCGCGGATCCGGCCGGCGGCCATCACCGCCACCCAGTCGCACAGCGACTCGACGAGCTCCATCACGTGGGAGGAGAAGACGACCGTGGCGCCGGACCCGGTGTAACGTTCCAGCACCCCGCGGATGGTCTGCGCCGACACCGGGTCGACGCCCTCGAACGGCTCGTCCAGGAACAGCACTTCGGGGTTGTGCAGCAGCGCGGCCGCCAGGCCGATCTTCTTCCGCATGCCCGTCGAGTAGTCCACGACCAGCTTGTGCTGCGAACCCGCGAGGTCGAGGACGTCCAGCAGCTGCGTCGCCCGCTTGTCCGTCTCCTCGCCCGGCAGCCCGCGCATGCGGCCCATGTAGCCGAGCAGTTCGCGCCCCGACAGCCGCTCGAAGAGCCGCAGGCCCTCGGGCAGTACGCCGATCCGCGCCTTCACCTCGGTCGGGTCCGCCCACACGTCGTGCCCCGCCACGAAGACCCGCCCCATGTCCGGCCGCAGCAGGCCGGTCACCATCGACAGGGTCGTCGTCTTGCCCGCGCCGTTCGGGCCCACCAGGCCGATGAACTGGCCCGCGGGGAGCTCCAAGTCGATCCCGGCGACGGCCACCTGCTCGCCGAAGCGCTTCCACAGACCTTCCACCCGCACGGCGGACGGCGCGGTCACCGCGCCACCCGTCCCGTACGTCCCACCCGTCGCATCGCCCTGGTCCGGCATGCGCCTGCCTCTCTTGCGTCCCCGTTGGTCGTTCCTTCCTCACCATAGGAGGAGGGGGAGAGGCCCGAGCAGTTACTTATGTCATGAGTTTCAGGTCATGAACTTCACGTCCAGGACTCCGCGTCCAGGACTCCGCGTCAGGCCTGGCGCCGCTTGCGGTCCGCCGCGGCCTCGCTCCCGCACGCGTACGCCAGCGCGTCGATCAGCTCCTCCGTGTCCGGCAGCCACCGGTTCGCCGGAGTGGGCCGCCGCGCCCACTGGACCGCGCCCCGGCCGCCGAAGCGGGTGGGCGGCGCGGCCACGTACTCGCCCTCGCCGCGCGCGGCCAGGTCGAGGCCGCTCGGCGACCAGCCCAGCTTCCGTACGAGGTCGGCGACCTTGACGCCGGCGCCCGGCAGGACGAAGAACAGCATCCGGTGGTCGGGCGTGAGGGTGACCGGGCCGAGGGTGCGCTGCATCCGCTCCAGCCGCGCCAGCGCCAGGAATCCGGCCGACTCCGGCACGTCCAGCGCGTCGAACGTCCGGCCCGTCGGCAGCAGGATCGAGGCCTGCGGGTGCTTCGCCCAGACCCGCCTGACCTGGACCGCGCTGCCCGTGGCCTGTGCCGCCCAGTCCTTCACCGCCGGGTGCGCGCCGGGCGCGGGGCAGTCCGCCGCCCCGCAGGAGCACAGCTCGCAGCCGTCGCCGGGCTCCAGCCAGGTGCCGGCGAAGACGTCCCAGTGCCGTTCTTCCGCGTACCGCACGGCATGGTCCAGCAGCAGTTCGCCGCGCTGCTTGGGGATGGGCGCGGTCTCCGTGACTCCGATGGTCTCTTCCACGCCCATCACAACTCCCCGGGTCACCCGGGGTTACGGGCGTAAACCATCGGGCGGACGGAGCATCGATCCTGCATACGGGGCGCACTGATGCACGCGTGGGGGCGCGTGGGAGGCCGGAGCGCTGGAGTTGGGTAGCGACACGACGCAGAGCGGAAGATTCTCCGCACATCAGGCGGGAAGTGATCATTCCAACGGATCACCCGCGGCCAGCAGGGGGTTTTCATGGCAGCCAGGCCTCTCGTCGCCCGCCAGCCGAACGAACGGTTGCAGGCGCTCATCCAGGAAGCCGGGTGCTCCAACGCCGGGCTCGCCCGGCGCGTGAACATGTGCGGGGCCGAACACGGCCTCGATCTCCGCTACGACAAGACCTCCGTGGCCCGCTGGCTGCGCGGCCAGCAGCCGCGCGGCCGGGCGCCCGGAATCATCGCCGAGGCGATCGGCCGCAAGCTCGGCCGGACCGTCACCATCGACGAGATCGGCATGGCCAACGGCAAGAACCTCGCCTCCGGGGTCGGCCTGCAGTTCTCGCCGACCGTCATCGGCGCGATCGAGCAGGTCTGCGAGCTGTGGCGCAGCGACGTCGGCCGCCGCGACTTCCTGGCGGGTTCGAGCGTGGCGGCGTCCGCGCTCGTCGAGCCGAGCCGCGACTGGCTGATCACCGGGGCCGACACCCAGGTGGCCCGCAGCGGCGGCTCGCGCGTCGGCATGCCGGACGTCGAGGCGGTACGGGCGACCACCGAGGCGCTCAAGGACCTCGACCACCGCTTCGGCAGCGGGCACGTCCGGCCGGTGGTCGTGCACTACCTCAACTCGGTGGTGTCCGGGCTGATCGGCGGCTCGTACCGGGAGCCGGTGGGGCGGTCGCTGTTCGCCGCCGTGGCCCGGCTGACGGAGCTGGCGGGCTACATGGCGGTGGACACCGGACAGCCCGGCCTGGCCCAGCGGTACTACATCCAGGCGCTACGGCTGGCCCAGGCGGCCGGAGACCGGGCGTACGGGGGGTACGTGCTGGCCGCGTCCATGAGCCACCTCGCCGCCGAGCTGGGCAACCCGCGGGAGATCGCGCAGCTGGCGCGGGCCGCCCAGGAGGGAACGCGGGGGCAGGTCACCCCGCGCGTCGAGGCCATGTTCTACGCCGCCGAGGCGCGCGGGCACGCGCTGCTCGGCGACACCCGGGCCACGGCGGTGCTGTCGGCGCGGGCGGTCAGCGCGCTGGAGCGGGCGGAGCCGGAGTCGGGCGACGACCCGGTGTGGATCAGCCATTTCGACGCGGCGTACCTCGCGGACGAGCTGGCGCACTGCCACCGGGACCTGGGCCAGGCGGACGCGGCGGCCAAGCGGGCGGAGGAGGCGCTACGGGGCCTGCCGGCGGGGAAGGCGCGGCGCCGGGCCATCGGGCTGCTGCTGCTGGCGGCGGCGCAGGTGCAGCAGCGGGAGGTGGAACAGGCCTGCCAGACCGCCACGAAGGCGGCGGAACTGCTGGAGGGGCTCCGGTCGAACCGGGGGGCGGAGTACCTGGAGGACTTCCGTACCCGCCTGGAGCCCTACCGGGAGGAGGCGGCGGTCCGGGAATTCGGCGCCAGGCTGGAATCCAGGGTCGCCTGACCCCCCCCCAGCACCCCCGCCCGCACATTCCGGCGCTGCCGTCGCACATCCCGGCCTCACCCGCGCAATGTGGCGCGGCCGTCACAAATCCAGCCTCGCCCGAGCATCCAGGCGCCGGCCGTCGGAAATTCAGCCTCGCCGGCGTTTGAGGCGCGGGGGGCCGGGGGCAGCGCCCCCGCAACGGACCCGCAGCCGGCCCACGGTCCGGTCACAGATCGGGGCTCCGCCCCGGACCCCGCGCCTCAAACGCCGGCGGGGCTGGAGTGTGCCGGGCGGCGCTGGATGGTGCCGGGCGGCGCTGGATGGTGGCGGGTGGGGGTGGAAGGTTGGGGCCTGCGTGTTGGTCCCGTGGGTAAACGGCGGTGAGGCTGGGTGTGGTGGTGTGTGACCGGGTAGCGTGACCGACGGTTCCGTAGGGTCGGGCTAGTCGGAGAAGGAGTCCCGGTGACGCAGAGCGGACAAGGGGGTGCCCCCCAGCCGGGTGCCCCGTGGGGTCCGGACCAGGCGTCCGGGTATCCGGTGTACCCGGAGCAGCCGCAGCCCGGACCCGCGTACGGGTACCCGCACGTGGCACCGGGACACGTCGTCGGGCCCGGCTACGAGGGGCCGGGGGACCCGCACGGCTACGGGTACCCGCCGCTGCCCGAGGCCGCGACCCAGTACATTCCGCCCGTCCCGGCGGCCCCCGCGCACGACGAAGGCGCGACGCAGTACATCCCGCCGGTGCCGGCCGCCGCCTCCGCGCACGACGAGGCGGCGACGCAGTACATCCCGCCCGTTCCGGCGGCCCCCGCGCACGACGAGGCCGCCACCCAGTACATCCCGCCCGTCCCGGCCGGCCCCGCGCACGGCGAGGCGGCGACGCAGTACATACCGCCGGTGCCCGCCGACCGCTCCGTGGAAGGGTTCGACGGGCTGTTCCGCGGCGACGACGGCTCCGCCGGGCACACCCAGCACCTGCCGCCCGTCCAGGAGCCCGTGCTGCGCCAGCCGCCGCCGCGCCCCTACCCGCCGCGCGCGCAGCGCCCTGTACCGCCCGGGCAGCCCCACCCGCAGCAGCAGTACGCCCCGGCCCCGCCCCCGCCCCCGGAGGCACCCCGCCGGGTCTCGCCCGCCGTCATCGCCGCCGTGGTCATCGGCCTGGCCGTGGTCGGGCTGGGCGTCGGCTCGCTGCTCAGCGACGGCAAGCCGCAGAACAACGACCCGGGCGCGGTGCCCGCCGCACCGTCCGCGAGCGGCGCCTCCGCTGCGTCCGGCGGCGAGGAGCCCGTGGACCCGGCCCGCCCGCAGGCCGTCCAGCTGGACAAGCTCCTCGCGGACAGCAACGACAGCCGGGCCTCGGTGATCAAGGCCGTCGAGGACATCAAGAGCTGCAACAACCTCGGCCAGGCGGCCGCCGACCTGCGCGACGCGGCCCGCCAGCGCGAGGAGCTCGTCACCCGCCTCCAGGAGCTGAAGGTCGACAAGCTCCCGGACCACGTGAAGCTGTCCGCGGCCCTCACCAAGGCCTGGCAGTCCTCCGCGGACGCCGACGACAGCTACGCCGCCTGGGCGGACGACGTGGACGACGACAAGTGCAAGGACGGCAAGGCCAAGGCCACCAAGAACGCCGCCGAGGGCAACAAGTCGAGCGGCGAGGCGACGAAGGCCAAGGAGTCCGCCGCGGTCATGTGGAACACGATCGCGGCCAAGTACGGCCTCACCAAGCGCGACAAGTCACAGCTCTGAGCATCAGGCCATGCGGGGGGCCTGGACCAGGGTCGGGGTCATGTCCAGGGGCTGCTCGCCGGGCTGGGCCACGAGCCGACCGGCCTGGACGATCTGGAAGGTGACCTGGCCGTTGACGATGCGGGGGAAGCCGGAGACGGCCCGCATGTCCTGGTAGCGCCAGCTGAGGTCCGGGGTGAGGCCGCCGGTCCTGATGGGCTGGGACTCGTTCAGCGACCGCTTGACCAGGCGGGCGGTGATCTCCTCGTCCTCCTTGAAGCGCTTCACGACCTCGCTCAGCACGGTGTAGGCGATCCAGGTGGTCTGCACCCCGCCGTCGTCGGGGTCGACGTTGTCGTCGCCGAAGGCGAACTCGGTGACGACCTTCCGCATCGGCGTCCAGACCGGATCGGAGGCCACCGGGTACCAGCTGGTGAGGTACGCGCCCTCGAAGGGGCTCTCCTTGCCGCCCGTGCGGTCCACCAGGGACTGGCTGACACTGCCCAGGACGGAGGAGATCTGCGGCTTCTTGCGCTGGACGTCGGTCCGGCGGAAGGCGTCGAAGAAGGTCTCGGTGCGCGCGCCGAGGACCGCGGTGACGCAGCCCTTCTCCTTTTCCTTCTCCTTCCCGGTGCCGGTGGTGTGGGTGAGGGCCTCCCGGGCCTGCGGTCCGAAGTCCGCGGAGTCCTCGGCGGCCCGGATGTCGGAGGCGTCGGCCATCTTGTTGGCGCGCAGCCCGGCGTTGAGCAGCACCGGCAGGGTGTCGCCCGCGAGGGTGTCGGGGCGGACCAGGGCGACCTGGTCGCACGCGCGGCCCAGCTGGTGGCCGGCACCGGCGATGAGGGTGGGCTGGCCGCCGTTGACGGGGTAGGAGAGCGGGGACTGGAACTCCTCGGAGGAGACCCCGTAACCGCCGATGAAGGGGATGCCCTCCGCCTCCAGCGGGGCCATGAAGGCGCGTCCGTGCTGGCTGTACGAGCCGACGACGGCGACGGCCTTCTCGGCGACGGCCTTGCGGGCGCAGTCGGCGGCGCCGGTGGGCGTGTTCTTCTCGTTGCAGGTCAGTACACGCAGTTTGCGCCCGTTGATCCCGCCCTTGGAATTCACCCAGCGTTCGTATGCCTTGGCCATGCCGGTCATTCCAGGCATGTTGGTTGCCTTGGTGTCCTCCGGGGCGAAGGTCATGACCGTGATGGTCCCCCCGGAGCCCCCCGAGCCCCCGGGGAGCACCCCGCACCCGGCGACGAGACATGCGCCCATCGCCGTGGCCACGAACGTGCGGGACAGGGATGTTGCGCGTCGCGAGATGGTCATGTCCATGCACCATTCCGCCCCACAGGTAACTGTCGAGTGAGATGGACACAACATCCGGTGACGCCCAGGTGAATTACGGGGGTGTGATCCGCCGCAGGCGCCTGAAGATCGCGTTCAACAGGAACGTACGATCGAAAGCGTGACATTCGCCCAAGGTTCGAAGAACTCTTCCCGCCGCGGCGGCCGCTCCTCCACCATGGGCGGCATGCCCCTCAACGACATGCCGTGGTGGCGCTGGCGCGGCAACGTGCGCTCGGCGCTGCACATGCTTTCCGATCCGGTCTTCCACGAGGACACGTGGCTGACCGGCGCCGATGGCTACGGAGACGTCACCGACGCCGTGTACCGGCTCGTCGAGGACACCTGGCTCGACAGCTGGTCGGCCGAGAAGTACGTCGGCACGATCTTCCGCGACTCGCAGGAGGCCACGCTCGTGGACCTCGCCGTGCTGCGGGTGCTCCGCATCCTCCACCAGGTCGGGCCCGACGCCCCGGTCTCCGCCTACCTGGAGCACCACGCGTGGCCCGAGGCGGTACGCGCCGCACGCGAGGCGCACGTACGGCTGGCCGAGGCGGACGGGGACGACCCGGACGTCCGGCCGACCTCGCTGGAAGTGTTGAGGATCCTCACCCGCGCGGTGTGAAAGGCTGTGCGGTCATGAGCGACCCGCACAATGAGGCCCAGGCCCAGCCCCAGTACGTCTTGACCGTGTCCTGCCCCGACAAGCAGGGCATCGTGCACGCCGTTTCGAGTTACCTCTTCATGACCGGCTGCAACATCGTGGACAGCCAGCAGTTCGGAGACCGGGAGACCGGACTCTTCTTCATGCGGGTGCACTTCGAGGCCGAGCCCGCGGTGACCGTCGAGAAGCTGCGCGCCAGCTTCGCCGCGATCGGCGACTCGTTCAAGATGGACTGGCAGATCCACCGCTCCGAGGAGCGCATGCGGATCATCCTCATGGTGTCGAAGTTCGGCCACTGCCTGAACGACCTGCTGTTCCGCTCGAGCATCGGCGCCCTGCCGGTCGAGATCGCGGCCGTGGTCTCCAACCACACCGACTTCGCCGAACTGGTCTCCTCGTACGACGTCCCGTTCGTGCACATCCCGGTGACGAAGGACACGAAGGCGGCGGCGGAGGCGCAGCTGCTGGAGCTCGTGCGCGCGGAGAACGTCGAGCTGGTGGTGCTGGCGCGGTACATGCAGGTGCTGTCGGACACCCTGTGCAAGGAGCTGAGCGGGCGGATCATCAACATCCACCACTCGTTCCTGCCGAGCTTCAAGGGCGCGAAGCCGTACCACCAGGCGCACGCGCGCGGCGTGAAGCTGATCGGCGCGACCGCGCACTACGTGACGGCGGACCTCGACGAGGGGCCGATCATCGAGCAGGAGGTCGAGCGGGTGGGGCACGAGGTGACCCCGGACCAGCTGGTGGCGGTGGGGCGGGACGTGGAGTGCCAGGCGCTCGCGCGCGCGGTGAAATGGCACAGCGAGCACCGCGTCCTCCTGAACGGCTCCCGCACGGTCGTCTTCGCGTAGCCGCTGCCAAATTCAGCCCCTCCGGCGTTTGAGGAGCGGGGGTCCGGGGGCAGCGCCCCCGCAACGGCCCGCACGGGCCACCATGCCTCACCGGTATCCGGCCCCTGCGGCCCGGCTTCCTGGGGCGCCGCCCCAGACCCCGCGCCTCAAACGCCGGCGGGGCTGGATTGGCGCGGCCATGCCGGAAGATCGGGGCGCCACCCCAGGCCCCGCGCCTCAAACGCCGGCGGGGCTGGATTTTGCGCGGCCAAGCCGGAAGGGCGCGGGGCCGGCGGGGGCGCGTTACGCGTCAGGGGCTTCCACCCCGCAGTACGACGCGAACGCCGCCAGGATCTCCTCCTCCGAGATGCGGCCGTCACCATCGGCGTCCAGCGCGGCCGCGACCCGCGGAGCCAGCTCCGGCGAGGTGCCCAGGACGCGCAGGACGCGGGCGGCGGCCTGCGGGGTCGCCCCCGCGCCGTCCTCGTCCGCCACCGCGATCACGGCCCGCAGGAACGGCCGCGCGATCTCCGCGAACCGCTCCGGGTTGTCGCGCAGCCGCTTCGCCGCCCCGGTGATGAACTCCTCGCGGGACACCCGCTGGTCCCCGTCGACGTCCGCGATCCCGGCCATCCCCTGCCAGAACGCCTCGGCCCCCGCGAAGACGGCCTGGCCCTTGTCCGACCGGGCGGTGGTACCGAATTCGGCCAGGACGGCCTTCGCGGCCGCGCTGAAGTCCTCCCGGTCGATATACCCGGACCCGTCCTGGTCGAAGGTGGCGAATCGGGCGGCGATCTTGCGCTCGTATTCTGCGCTGTCCATGTTCGGCGTTCCGCCTTCACGTATGCGGTGGGGTTCAGTTCAAGACAAGGCAGGAGCGTAAGGCCTACGTGGCCTGCGCGTTAAGCGAAGTGGTCAAGGAGGCTGCCGCATCGAACCCGCGCACGGGGAGCGCGGTGGGGCGCGTACACCTGTCCCCATGTGCCGTCGGCCGCACCACCGTTCACGCCCTGCCACGCCCCTATCACGGAGGGCTCACTTCCAGGGGGAGGTTCTCCCAAAACGGGCGCGATCCGCCGTGTGCCCACTACATTCGTTGCGTCGACACACGGCTGGGGGCACTTATGCCGAAGGACGTACCACCGCGCTGGGACC
Source organism: Streptomyces sp. NPDC090045 (assembly GCF_044747975.1). Classification (NCBI taxonomy): domain Bacteria; kingdom Bacillati; phylum Actinomycetota; class Actinomycetes; order Kitasatosporales; family Streptomycetaceae; genus Streptomyces; species Streptomyces sp. NPDC090045. Next base: position 240,118 of record NZ_JBIVFA010000005.1, on the reverse strand, counting down.
GCCGCATGCAGCAACGCCTGGCCCGCGGCGAGGCCGCCGCGCTCGGAGAGCTGTACGACCGCTTCGCCTCGCTCGTGCACAGCCTGGCGCACCGGGTGCTCGGCGACGAGAAGGCCGCGGACCGGATCACCCGCGAGGTCTTCGGCTACATCTGGGAGAACCCGGACGCCTACGACCCCAAGCAGGGCTCCATGCGCTCCTGGGTCGCCCGGATCACCCAGGGCCAGGCGGTGGCCCGGCTGCGCCAGGCCGAGCTGGGCCGGGGCTCCCGCGAGGAGCTGGAGCAGAAGGTGCGCAGCGCCAACGCGGCCGCCCGCGCGGACTACATCGTCACCTCCATGCCCGCGCCGCTGCGCGCCGCGCTCGAACTCGCGTACTTCAAGCGGCGCGACTACCGACAGGCCGCCGCCGACCTGCAGATCAGCGAGGACGAGGCGCGGCGCCGGCTGCGGCTCGGCCTGCAGCTGCTGTCGACCGCCAACGCCCTCCCGCAGGAGGACACCGCCCGGTCCGGATACGGAACGCCCCGATGAACGGCCCTGCCGAGTCGCCCGACGACGGATACGAGCGTCCCGGCGGCCAGCCGCGGATACCGGGTCCGCGCGGGGCCGCCGACGACCTGGACCCGGGGTGCGCGCCGCAGCCGCCGCGCACGCCGGGGCCGCTCCCGGAGCCCGTACCCGAGGCCTTCCCGGAGCCGGAACCCGTACCGCCGCCCTCGCACGCCGTACTGAAGTCCCTGCTCGGCGCGTGGGCGCTGGCGGCCTGTTCCGCCGAGGAGACCCAGGCGGTCGAGGACCACCTCACCGAGTGCGCACCCTGCGCGGAGGAGGCGTTGCGGCTGCGCGACGCGGTCGGTCTGCTGCACCCCGAGGAGACCCTCGACCTCAAACCGCTGCTGCGCTCGCGCGTCCTGGAGGACTGCCTGGGCAAGCGGCCGGCGCGGATCCCCGTACCGGTGTGGGCGAGCCCGTACGACACGGAGACCGCGCGGCTCGACGCGCTGCTCCAGGACTTCGGCGACTCGGAGTGGCACACCCCGGTGCGGCTGAAGTGGTTCGAGGAGGAACGGCGCCGCTCGCAGCGGACCACCGTGGCGGGCGTGATCGGTCACCTGATGACCGTGGACGGGCTGATCGCCAACGCGCTGGGGCTGGACGACCCGTTGGGGCCGGACGCGCCGAAGGGCGGTCCGACCGCGCGGACGGAGCACTTCTGGAACGCCTCGGCCTACCCGACGACACGGCAGGTCCGCGAGCCGTGGCGGGAGCAGGGGCACACGCTGGTGCGCACGGTGTCCTTCGCGGGCCGGGGCGTCGCCGAGCTGGCCGTGGACTACGGGAGCTTCGCGCTGCCGCTCGGGGACGCGTTCCTGGAGCGGGCCTTCGAGTGCTGGGTGCACGCGTGGGACATCGCGGACGCGGTGGACTACCCGTACGAGCCGCCGTCGGGGCCGCACCTGCACGGGATGATCGACCTGGCGGCGCGGCTCCTGCCGGGCGCGCTGGCCCAGCGGCGGCGCGCGGGCCTGGCGGCCCCGGCGCGGGGCCTGGTCGCGGCGGGCGCGCCCGGGCGGACCCTGCACCTGGAGATCGAGGGCGCGGGTGGCGGCGGCTGGGACATCGCGCTGGACTCGCCGGGGGCGAAGCCGTCGCCGGAGCGCACGGTGGCGGAGATCGCCCTGGACGGCATCGAGTTCTGCCAGCTCGCGGCCGGTCACATCTCTCCCCAGGACGCGGCGGTGGGCCAGCACGGCGACCGCGAGGCCATCCGCGACGTCCTGTTCGCGGCGGCCTCCCTGAGCCGGCTGTAGCGTTCACTTTCAGTTCATTGCAATGAGCCATGCGTTGGGCGTTGCATTGAAATCGGATCCATTGCAATGAATTGCAGGGTCTGAGCTGCGGTGATGTGTTCTGTGCGCAACGGATCTGTTGCTGGATTCGTGAATGCAACGTAGCTTTTCGTTCATCAGAAACGGCGGGCCGATGAGGTGCCCGCCGCTGAAGAAGGAGAAGCATCATGCAGAAGTTCGCCACTCCCGCTCCGGTCTCGGCCGTTGTGGACATCGCGGCGGGTCGTGTCCGGTTCATCGCCGCGGACCGCGGTGACACCCGGGTGGAGGTTCTTCCGGTGAACGCGTCGAAGGGGCGCGATGTGAAGGCGGCGGAGGGGACCACCGTCACGTATGCGGACGGGGTTTTGCGGATCTCGACGCCGGAGGCGAAGAGCCGGCTCCTGGGGGCTTCGGGGTCGGTCGAGGTGACGGTCCAGCTGCCGGCGGGCTCGTCTGTGGAGGCGAAGGCGGCCAGTGCGGAGCTTCGTGGGGTCGGCCGGCTCGGTGAGGTCACGTTCGAGGGGGCGCAGGGCACGGTCAAGCTCGATGAGACCGCCGGTGCGCGGCTGACGCTGATGGCGGGTGATGTGTCGGTGGGGCGGCTGGGTGGTCCGGCCCGGATCAGCACGCAGAAGGGCGACATCCAGGTCGCCGAGGCCGTGCAGGGTGCGGTCGAGCTGTCGACCCAGGCCGGTGACGTGACGGTCGGCGCCGCCCGTGGAGTCTCCGCCTCTCTCGACGCCGGTACCGGTTACGGCCGGATCCACAACTCCCTGCAGAACAGCGACGGCGCCACCGCCGCCCTGACCATCCACGCCACCACCGCCTACGGCGACATCACCGCCCGCAGCATCTGAGGAGGCGGCCGTCAGGCGCGGCCGCCCCTTCCTCCGTCCCTTCCCCTCCCCCCGGTCGACTTTCACCACGCTTCGAAGGAGCACACCACCATGTCCCTCACCCCCACCGGCCAGGACCGTCCGGAGCTGCAGAAGGCCATCGAGGAGATGGTCGAGGCGGGTTTCACCGGAGTGACGATGCGCGTGCACGACGAGCAGGGCGAGTGGGCCGGCGCCGCAGGGGTGGCCGAGCTCGGCGAGAGCGCCGGGCCGCCGGTCGACGGCCACGTCCGGATAGGCAGCAACACCAAGACGTTCACCGCGACCGTGGTGCTGCGACTGGTGGAGGAGGGCGCGATCCGGCTGGACGACCCGGTGGCCGACCACCTCCCCGAGTTCGGGCTGGACCCGCGGATCACGGCGCGGATGCTGCTGCAGCACACCAGCGGGGTGTTCAACTTCACCGGCGAGTACTACGACGACGGGACGGTCGTGCCGGGGATCCCCGCCACGACCGCGGGCCGGGAGTGGGTGGACGACCGGTTCAAGACCTACCGGCCGGAAGAGCTGGTACGGCTCGCGCTGTCCAAGCCGGCGCGGTTCGAGCCGGGGACGGACTGGAGCTACTCCAACACCAACTACGTGCTGGCCCGGCTGCTGATCGAGAAGGTCACCGGCCGTTCGCTCGCCGAGGAGATGCAGCGGCTGGTCCTGGGGCCGCTCGGCCTGTCGGGGACGGTGGTGCCCGACACCGACGTGGAGATCCCCGAGCCGCACGCCCACGCCTACTACCGGTACGAGGACGCCGGCCGTCAGGAGATCGTCGACGTCACCCGCCAGAACCCCTCCTGGATCTCCACCGGCGGAGACATGATCTCGACCACGCGGGACCTGCACACGTTCATCTCCGCGCTGATGGGCGGCAGGCTCCTGTCGGCCCCGCTGCTGGCCGAGATGTGCACGCCGCATCCCAAGGTCGGCTACGGCCTGGGGGTGTTCGTCCAGGACCTGGGCGAGAACCGCGGCACCGTCATCACCCACAACGGCGGCGCGGCGGGCCACGGGGCGCTGATGTACAGCACTCCCGACGGCGGCAAGACCCTGATCGCCGCGCTGAACTACGTCGACGACGCCGCGATGTCCCTGGCGCCGGCCTTCCAGAAGGTGACGCAGAGCCTCGTCGACCAGGTGTTCGGCGGCGGGCGGCCCGCCCCGTCCGAGCCTGCCGAGCAGTCCGACTCGTCCGAGCCGGCGGCTCGGTAGGCGACCTCAGGCGTACCGCTCGCGGAGTTTGTACTTGAGGATCTTGCGCAGGGCCTCGTTGCGCGGGAGGGATTCCAACAGCTCCAGCTGTTCCGGGAGCTTGTGCGTGGCGAGCCCTTCCGCGCGAAGGTGGGCCGTCAGCCGGGACAGGGTCAAGGGGGTGGCGCCCGGGGTCTGTTCGACCACCGCGCAGACGCGTTCGCCGCGGGCCGGGTCGGGGAGGCCGATGACCGCGACGTCGGCGATGCCCGGGAGGAGGTGGAGCAGGTCCTCGATCTCCTTCGCCGAGATGTTCTCGCCCTTGCGGATGATGACGTCCTTGCTGCGGCCGGTGAGGACCAGGTAGCCCTCCTGGGTCAGGTGGCCTAGGTCGCCCGTGATCAGGTAGCCGTCGGCGTCGAAGACCTCCGCCGACTGGTCCCGGTTCAGGTAGCCCTGGCAGACGGCCTCGCCCCGGAGCCGGACCTCGCCGTCCGTGTTCGGGGGGAGCGGGGTGCCGTCCGGGGTGGTGATGCGGATGGACATGCCGGCCGGGGGGCGGCCCTCGGTGGTCGCCAGGCGGTCGGGGGTGTCGTCCGGGGCGCCCATGGTGATCATCGGGACCTCGGTCATGCCGTAGCCGTGGGTCAGCTGGCAGCCCATCTCGCGGATGACGGCGTGGTAGATCTCCGGCGGCTTCGGGGCACCGCCGCCCGCGAGGAGGCGGAGGGTGGGGATGAGCGGGACCGAGGGGTCCTTGCGCTGTTCCGCCAGGAACATGGAGTAGAAGGCGGTCGATCCGCCGGCCACCGTGACCCCGTGGCGGCGGTAGCCGTCCAGCGCGTCCGGCATCGCGAACTTCTCGAAGAGCACCGCGGGGAAGCCGTAGAGGAGCAGCATCACGGTGTAGTCGGGCCCGGCTATGTGCGCGAAGGGGAAGGCCATCGAGCCGACGTCGGACGGGGTCAGGTGCAGGGCGTGCGCGAGACAGGAGCCGCCCGCGATCAGGGAGCGGTCGGTGTGCAGGACGCCCTTGGGGTCGGAGGTGGTGCCGGAGGTCCAGTAGATCCACCGGACGTCCGTGCCGGAGGCCGGCGGCGGCGGGAGTGCGGAGGGGTCCCCGTCCGGGAGGTCGTCGTAGGCCTCGAAGACGCCGCGCGCGCCGAGCCGCCGGGCCATCTCGGGGTGGTCGAAGCCGCGCCAGACCCCGGGGACGGCGAAGAACTCGGCCTTGGACTCGCGGAGCGCGAAGCCGACCTCGCGGTCGCGGTAGAACGGGATGACCGGGGTCTGGACGGCGCCGAGCCGGGCGAGGGCCACGGAGAGCAGGACGGTCTCGATGCGGGTGGGGAGCTGCCAGGCGACGACCGTGCCGGGGCGGACGCCCATGGCGTACAGGCCGGCGGCGACGCGTTCGGAGCGGTCGCGCAGTTCCCCGAAGGTCAGCCGGCGGTCCTGCGCCGGGTCCTCGGCCGCCTCGATCAGGACGGTGGCGTCGGGGGTCAGTGCGGCCCGACGGGTGATGAGTTCCCACAGGGTGCGGGAACCGCTCAGTTCTGTCGCGATCGCGGTGTCCGTCATCCCAGACCTCCCCATAGCTGACGGATAGTCAGATCAAGCGCAGAGCGTAGGGCTCCGGCGCTTGTCGGTCCAGGGGTGGCGGGGCTAGCTTGTTTCTGACGATCCATCAGATTGGCACCGGATTGGGGAGACGGCCATGGGACTGGAATTGCCTCGGATCATCAGCGTCGACGACCACGTGATCGAACCCGCACACCTCTTCGACGTCTGGCTGCCCGCCAAGTACCGCGACCACGGGCCCAAGGCGCTCACCGCCGGCATCGGCGAGCTGGCGTACACGGGCGGCAAGTACGTGATCACCATGGACCCCGACGGACCGCCGACCGACTGGTGGATCTACGAGGACCTGAAGTTCCCGTACAAGCGCAACATCGCCGCCGTCGGCTTCGACCGCGACGACATGACGCTGGAGGGCATCACCCGGCAGGAGATGCGCCGCGGCTGCTGGGACCCGAAGGCGCGCCTCGCCGACATGGACCTCAACCACGTCGAGGCCTCCCTGTGCTTCCCCACCTTCCCGCGCTTCTGCGGGCAGACCTTCGCCGAGGCCCACGACAAGGAGGTGGCCCTCGCCTGCGTGCGCGCGTACAACGACTGGATGGTCGAGGAGTGGTGCGGCGACAGCGGCGGCCGGCTGATTCCGCTGTGCATCATCCCGCTCTGGGACATCGACCTGGCGGTAGCGGAGATCCGGCGCAACGCCGCCCGCGGGGTGCGCGCCGTGACCTTCTCCGAGATCCCCACCCACCTGGGCCTGCCGTCCATCCACTCCGGCTACTGGGACCCCTTCTTCGCCGTCTGCCAGGAGACCGGCACGGTGGTCAACATGCACATCGGGTCCAGCTCCCAGATGCCCGCCGCCTCCCCCGACGCGCCGCCCGCCGTGCAGGCCTCGCTCAGCTTCAACAACGCGATGGCCTCGATGATGGACTTCCTCTTCAGCGGCGTCCTCGTCAAGTTCCCGACGCTCAAGCTCGCCTACAGCGAGGGCCAGATGGGCTGGATCCCGTACGCCCTGGAGCGCGCCGACGACGTCTGGGAGGAGCACCGGGCCTGGGGCGGGGTCCGCGACCTGATCCCCGAGCCGCCCTCCACGTACTACTACCGGCAGATCTTCTGCTGCTTCTTCCGCGACAAGCACGGGATCGCCTCGATCGACGTCGTCGGGCGCGACAACGCCACCTTCGAGACCGACTACCCGCACGTGGACTCGACCTTCCCGCACACCAAGGAGGTCGCCCTCGACCACGTGAAGGGCCTCGACGACGAGACCATCTACAAGCTGATGCGCGGCAACGCCATCCGCATGCTCGGCCTCGACCTGGACAAGAGCCGCCGCTGATGGACCTGACCTACACCGAAGAGGAGCAGGACTTCCGGGCGCGGCTGCGCGCATGGCTCGGCAAGGTGCTCCCCGAGCTGCCACCCAGACCGTCCCCGGACGACTGGCCCGGCCGGCGCGCGTACGACCTCGGCTGGCAGCGCAGGCTGTACGAGGCCGGCTACGCGGGCCTGCACTGGCCCGTGGACGCCGGCGGGCGCGGGGCCACCCCGACCCAGCACCTGATCTTCCTGGAGGAGACGGAGCGCGCCGGGGCCCCGTACGTCGGCGCGAACTTCGTCGGGCTGCTGCACGCCGGCCCGACCATCGCCGCCGAGGGCACGGCCGGGCAGCGGGCGCGCTGGCTGCCGCCCGTACTGCGCGGCGACGAGGTGTGGTGCCAGGGGTTCAGCGAGCCGGACGCGGGCTCGGACCTGGCCTCCCTGCGCACGCGGGCGGTCCGCGACGGTGACGACTACGTGGTCACCGGGTCGAAGATCTGGACCTCGCACGCGGAGGTCGCCGACTGGTGCGAGCTGCTGGTGCGGACCGATCCGCAGGCGCCCAGGCACCGGGGGATCTCCTGGCTGGCCATGCCGATGGACGCGCCGGGGGTCACCGTACGGCCGCTGCGCACGCTCGCCGGGTCGACGGAGTTCGCGGAGGTGTTCCTCGACGAGGTACGGGTCCCGGTCGCGAACCGGGTCGGGGCCGAGAACGACGGCTGGCGCGTCACCATGGTCACCCTCTCCTTCGAGCGGGGCACCGCCTTCGTCGGCGAGGTGGTCGCCTGCCGCCGGACCCTGGGCGAGCTGGCCCGTACGGCGAAGGCGAACGGCCGCTGGGACGACCCGGTGCTGCGGCGCAGACTGGGGCGGCTGTACGGGGAGTTCGGCGCGCTGTGGCGGCTCACCCAGTGGAACGTCAGCGCGTCGGAGGGCTCCGGCGGGGTCCCCGGCATCGGCGGCTCGGTCTTCAAGCTCGCCTACTCGCACGCGCGGCAGGAGCTGTACGACGTGGCGGCGGAGGTGCTCGGCACAGCCTCCCTGTCCCTGGAGGAGGAATGGACCCTGGACCGGCTCTCCTCGCTCTCGTACACGATCGCGGCGGGCACCTCGCAGATCCAGCAGAACATCGTCGCCGAGCGGATCCTCGGCCTCCCGAAGGGCCGGTGAGGGGCATGCACTTCCAGCCGACCGAGGAACAGCGGGACCTGCGGGCGGGCGTACGGGAGCTGCTCGCGGGGCGGTACGGGCGCGAGGCGCTGCGGGCCTCGGTGGACACGGGCGTCGCCGTGGACCGGGGGCTGTGGCGGGAGCTGGGCGAGGCGGGCTTCTTCGCCCTGCGGCTGCCCGAGTCGGCCGGCGGCGTCGGCCTCGGCCTGCCGGAGGCGGTGCTCGTCTTCGAGGAGGCCGGCCGGGCGCTGCTGCCGGGGCCGCTGGTGGCCACGCACCTGGCGGCCGGGGTGGTGCCGGGGGCGGCGGCCGGGACGGCGGTGGTGACCGCCTTCGACCTGGAGGGCGGCCTGGTCGCGTACCTGGGGGAGGCGGACGCGGTGCTGGGGGAGCCCGGGGTGCCCGCCGGCTCACCGGTCCGCTCGGTGGACCCGCTGACGCCGCTGCACCGGGTGGCGCAGGCGACCGGGGACGTGTCGGAGCACCGCTCCGCGGGCGCGCTGCTGACGGCGGCGCTGCAGGTCGGCAGCGCGCTGCGGACGGTGGAGCTGGCGGTCCGGTACGCGGGCGAGCGCGAGCAGTTCGGGCAGCCGATCGGGGCGTTCCAGGCGGTCAAGCACCTGTGCGCGCAGATGCTGGTGCGGGCGGAGGTGGCCCGTACGGCGGTCTACGCGGCGGCGGTCACGGGAGACGCGGGGGAGGTCGCGGCGGCCAAGCTGCTCGCGGACGAGGCGGCGGTGCGCGGCGCCCGGGACTGTCTGCAGGTGCACGGCGGGATGGGCTTCACGTGGGAGGCGGACGTGCACCTGCACCTGAAACGGGCGTGGGTGCGGGCCGGGCAGTGGCGGACGGCGGGGGAGGCGGAGGAGCTGCTGGCGGCGGAGCTGCTGGACTCGGCGGGGTAGCCGGGCGCGGCCGGTGCGGGGCACGGGAAGGACGCCGCGGGACGCATGTCCGATTACAGAGAGTTGATATCGGTTTGTGTCCTTCACCCCCCTCGTTACGGACCGGAGTCGGGGGCTTGCTCCGGTACGCTCCCACAGATGCGAGCGGTTGAGCGGCGCGAGCGTCGCACAGTATGCACCACGCCCACTCCTTCGCGCGGGAATATGCCCGAAGCGGTTGTTGTGGTGACTGTATGTCAACCATGCTGCTCCGCAAGGGGATCACAGTGGGTGATCCCATCCTGTCGCGAGGCGAAGTGTCCGCCGGTTCGGATGGTGTGAGCGGTGCAGGTGCTTCAGGTTCAGCTGGAGGTAGGCGCGGACCCAGCCGAGGTCGGCCGGGCCCGCCGATGGGCCCGTTCCCGCTTGGCGGGGTCGGGCATAGGGGATGACGAGCCGCTCGCCGAGACGCTGATCCTGCTGATCTCCGAGCTGGTCACCAACGCGGTCGTGCACACGGGCTGTCCGGCGGTGCTGCGGATGCTGTTCGGGGGACCCGGGGTGCGGGTCGAGGTGGCCGACGCGAGCGACCGGGCGCCGGCCCGCCGGCGGGCGGCCGGGGACGACACCGGCGGGCGCGGCCTGGAACTGGTGGACGGTCTGGCGGACCGCTGGGGCTGGCAGCGCGAGGGCGCGGGAAAACGTATCTGGTGCGAGATCGACCGCGCGGAGAAGGCGGCGTCGGACTGCGCCTCCGACGGGCCGTCGGACATTCACCCCTCCCTGCGGGAACCGCGCGTGTACCTCTAACGAGGTGTTGACGTTCCGTCACATCTTGATCACCCTGGTGTGGAGCGATTCGACGCGAGGGGACGCCAAGGACACGCCTTGACGAGTGCGGGTCGCGGGGTGGCGGCTGCCGTGCCGCGCTCGGGGCGTGCATGCGCGCCGCCGCCACCCGCATCACTCCGGCTGCGGCAGCAGCGGTGGCAGGTCGTCGGCGAACGGGGTCCCGCCCCCGGCCCAGTCGAAGGTGAACCGCCGTCCGGCCCGGTCGTGGCGGACCGCACTCCCGCACGGAGGGAGCCGCAGGTGCTGGTGGATCCAGCCGTCGAGCGCGAGCGCGGCGACCTCGGACTGATAGTCGGCGCCCGGGTACGCGAGGGAGGCGACCTCCAGGACCAGGTGGCCACGGCCCGCCACGCGCGCGATCAGCTCGTGCGTGTGCAGCGACATCCCGAAGGCGAGCCAGGCGGCGTCCTTCCAGTACAGCCCTCCCGCAGGCAGGGAAAGGTGGAGGCGCCCGTACGCGCGCAGGGCCTGCGGGGGCGGGGAGTCCGCCTCGTACGCCGCGACGCTGATGTCGGCGGCTAGCCCCATGCCGCCGCTCATGTATCGGTACTTGAAGGTCTCGGCCATCACGTGCTCCCGGACTTCCCTGGTCGTGCAGGTGCCCGCCGGCCCCCGCGGTGCGGCGGCCGGTGGGCGGCGTCGCGCGGGGGCGGCGGGGGTGACGGGTCAGCCGTCGGTGCAGATCACGTCGTACGGGCGGCCGATCGCCATGGTCAGCTCGATCGGGTCGGTGGTGCCGGAGGGGCACTCGGCCTTCGTCTTGACCAGGCCGAGGACCTTCTGGGCGCCGGAGCCGCCGCAGGCGACCTCCTTGGCCTGGTTGGTCACGCAGTCGCCCTTCACCAGCTGGCCGCCGCCGGCGCCCGCGTCGCCGGGGTGGTCGTTCGACAGGTTGCGGCCGCAGACGGTGTTGGTGGGGATGCCGCTCGACTTGCCGCCGTAGGAGATGCTCACGTCGATCATCAGGTCCGTGCCGGGCGGGCACTGGATCGCGCCCGGGAGGATGCTGGCCTCCTTGATGTCGATGGCCTTGAAGGAGGCCCCGGAGTCGGAGCAGCCCGTCCGCTTGTACCCGTCGGGGGCCTTGGCCGGGTCGGGGCCGCCGCAGTCGCCGACCTTCCACGCGCTGGAGGTGTCGGAGGAGGACTCGGGGGATCCGGGGTCCTTGGCCGTGGGCTTGGCGGAGGGGGACGCCGAGGTGGACGCGGTGGGCTTGCCGTCGTCCTTCTTGTTGAGCGACTGCAAGGCGAAGTAGCCGCCGACGATGATCACGGCGAGGACGATGACGGCGACGACGTTGCCGCCCGAGCGGCGTCTGGGGGCGGGCGGCGGCGTTACCTGGTACGGGTTGGCCATGCGGGCTTCTCCTGCAGGGAAGGTGGTGGGGACGGGGTGTGACGCGCGTACGGTGACGCGTCATGTCCACCTCATGGTTCCACTGCGGACGGCCCGCGCGCGGCCGGGGTCGTCCTGCCCGGCGCCGCCTGCCCCGCCGGGCTCAGAGGACGGCCACCGGGGCCACCGGGGTGCCCGTGCCGCCGACGAAGGGTTCCGGCATCGCGGAGAGGAAGAAGGAGTACCGGTTCTCTTCTGCACAGGCTGTGGACAACTTTTCGAGATCCCAGTTCTGGCCCTGGTGCATGCCCATCTCGACCAGGTCGAGGGCGTGGACCGGCAGCCACAGGTCCTCGATCTCCGGCGGGAAGATCTCGAAGGTGAGGGTGTCGTTCGCGACGGCCGCCACGTCGCGGGCGTGGAACCACTCCGGGGTGCGGACCGAGAGGCCGGGCGAGGGGAAGCCGTAGCCGTGTTTGTCGCCCGCCAGGTAGACCTGGATCTGGCCCGTGCGGACCAGGACGATGTCGCCCGGGCGGACCGTGACCCCGCCGAACTCCTCGGCCTCCGCCAGGTCTTCCGGGGTCACCGCGTGGCCCCCCTCCAGGCGGTCCAGGCCCTTCGCCCGGGCCACGTCCAGGAGGACTCCGCGCGAGACGACGGGGCCGGCCTTGTCGATGCCGCTGTACTCGGCGCGGCCGTGCGCGGTGATGGTGGCGGCCGGGCGGCCGTTGTAGATCCTGCCCGAGTGCGAGACGTGGGTGAGGGCGTCCCAGTGCGTGCCCGCCTGGAGGCCCATGCTCACGGCGTCGTCGCTGCACGCCACCGTGCCCGGGCCGAAGATCTCCTGGTTGATCTGGACCATTGTGTGCAGCGGGTTGATCCGGCCCGGGATCATCCCGACCTGCACCCCGTCCTCCTTGAGGGGGAGGGCGAGGGGGATGCGGCGGCCGCTGCGGATCTCCGCCGCGGCGGCCCGGACGACCTCGTCCGTGATCAGGTTCAGGGTGCCGATCTCGTCGTCGGCGCCCCATCGTCCCCAGTTGTTGACGCGCTTGGCGATGTCGTGGAAGGCGGCGGGCAGGGTCATGGGCGTCGACAGCTCCTTGCGTGGATGCGGCAACGAGGGCTTGTGCAGGTGCATCTGACTACCCATAGAATCTAACGGTCCGTCAGAAATCGCGGGAAGGGGCCGGACGTGGGGAACTTCTTGGCAGGCAAGGTCGTCGCCGTCACCGGCGCCGGCCGGGGCATCGGGCGGGCCGTGGCACTCGCCGCGGCCGCCGAGGGCGCCAAGGTCGTCGTCAACGACTACGGCGTGGGGATCGAGGGCGGCGAACCGACCAGCGAGGTCGCCGACGGCGTGGTGAAGGAGATCCAGGCCGCCGGCGGCGAGGCCGTCGCCGTGGCCGACGACATCTCCACCATGGCGGGCGGCCAGCGCATCGTGGACACCGCGCTCACGCAGTTCGGCCGCATCGACGGCGTCGTGTGCGTGGCCGGCATCCTGCGCGAGCGGATGCTGTTCAACATGTCCGAGGAGGAGTGGGACCCGGTGGTCGCCACCCACCTCAAGGGCACCTTCACCGTCTTCCGCGCCGCCTCCGCCGTCATGCGCCGGCAGGGCTCGGGCACCCTGATCGGCTTCACCAGCGGCAACCACCAGGGATCCGTGGCGCAGGCCAACTACAGCGCGGCCAAGGGCGGGATCATCTCCCTCGTCCGGTCCGCGGCCCTGGGCCTCGCCAAGTACGGGGTCACCGCCAACGCCGTCGCACCCGTGGCTCGTACCCGCATGTCGGCGAACGTGCCGATGGAGCTCAAGGAGATCGGCGAGCCGGAGGACGTGGCCGCGCTGGTCACCTACCTGCTCAGCGACCGCGCCAAGGCCGAGGACATCACCGGGCAGGTCTACACGATCGCCGGCCCGAAGATCGCCGTCTGGGCACAGCCGCGCGAACTGCGCGCCGGGTACGCCGAGGGCTCCTGGACCCCGGAGAAGATCGCCGACTTCCTGCCCGGGACGGTCGGCACCGACCCCATGCCGATGCTGGCCCAGCTGGAAGCCATGGCCAAGGCGGCGGCCGCCAAGGACCGTCCCAACGCATAGGGGGGCCTGAGCAGGATGGACTTCAGCTTCGGGGCCGAGGACGAGGAGCTGCGCGGGCACGCCCGGGCGTGGCTGACGGAGCACCTCGTGGGCCCGTACGCGCAAGTCCTCGGCCTCGGCGGGCCGGGCAGCGAACACGAGGGGGTCGAGGCCCGGCGCGCGTGGGAGCGCGAGCTGGGCCGGGGCGGCTGGATCGGGCAGGGCTGGGAGGCCCCGGCCGGGGCGTACGGGCAGCGGCGGCTCTCGCTGACCGGCCAGGTGGTGTGGGCCGAGGAGTACGCGGCGCTGCGCGCGCCCGGCCGGGTCGGCCACATCGGGGAGAACCTCCTCGCGCCCACGCTGATCGCGTACGGCAGCCGGGAGCAGCGGGACCGCTTCCTGCCCGGGATCGCACGGGGCGAGGAGCTGTGGTGCCAGGGCTACAGCGAGCCGGGGGCCGGCTCCGACCTCGCGGGGATCCGTACGGCCGCGGTACGGGACCCCGCCGACGGGCTGTACCGGGTCACCGGGCAGAAGATCTGGACCTCCCTGGCCCGGGACGCCGACTGGTGCTTCGTCCTGGCCCGCACCGAGCCCGGATCGCGGCGCCACCGGGGGCTGTCCTTCCTGCTCGTACGGATGGACCAGCCGGGGCGCGTCGAGGTCCGGCCGATCCGGCAGCTGTCGGGGACCTCCGAGTTCAACGAGGTGTTCTTCGACGGGGCGGTGGCGGCGGAGGTCGTCGGCGGGGAGGGCGACGGCTGGACCGTGGCCATGGGCCTGCTCGCCCTGGAACGAGGGGTCTCGACGCTGGTGCAGCAGATCGGCTTCGCGGCGGAACTGGAACGGGTGCTGGCGGCGTACGCGGCACGGTCGGCTCCGGGCGCGGCGGCTCCGGGCCCGGGGGATCCCGTCCTGCGGGACCGGCTCGTGCGGCAGTGGGCCGAGCTGCGCACCATGCGGTGGAACGCCCTGCGCACGCTCGGCGGCGCCGCCGACGACGCGGGCGCGCCCAGCGTGGCCAAACTGCTGTGGGGCGGCTGGCACCGGCGGCTCGGGGAGCTGGCGGTGGAGGTGCGCGGCGCGGCGGCCACCGCAGGTCCGGCGGCCTGGGCGCCCGGGCTCCCGTACGAACTCGGACTCGACGAGGAACAGCGGCTCTTCCTGTTCACCCGTGCCGACACCATCTACGGCGGCTCGGACGAGATCCAGCGGAACATCATCGCCGAGCGCGTGCTCGGCCTGCCTAAGGAGTCCAGGTGAGAGGCGTCGTATTCTACGGCAAGCAGGCCCAGGTGGTCGACGACCTGGAGATCCGGGACCCGGGGCCGGGGGAGGTGCTCGTCGCGATCGGGGCGGCCGGGCTGTGCCACAGCGACCTGTCGGTCATCGACGGGACGATCCCGTTCCCGCCGCCGGTGGTACTGGGGCACGAGGGCGCCGGTGTCGTGGAGGCCGTGGGCGCCGGGGTCACCCACGTGGCGCCGGGCGATCACGTGTCGCTGTCCACCCTGGCCAACTGCGGGGCGTGCGCCGACTGCGACCGGGGCCGGCCCACGATGTGCCGCAAGGCGATCGGGATGCCCGGGCAGCCGTTCTCGCGCGGCGGGAAGCCGCTGTTCCAGTTCGCCTCCAACTCCGCCTTCGCGGAACGCACGATCGTCAAGGCCGTCCAGGCCGTGAAGATCCCCGCCGACATCCCGCTGACCTCGGCGGCGCTGATCGGCTGCGGGGTCCTCACGGGAGTGGGCGCGGTGCTGAACCGGGCCCGCGTCGACCGCGGCGAGTCGGTGGTCGTCATCGGCACCGGCGGCATCGGGCTGAACGTGCTCCAGGGGGCCCGGATAGCGGGGGCCACCACGATCGTCGCGGTGGACGCGAACCCGGCGAAGGAGGCGGTGGCCCGGCAGTTCGGGGCCACGCACTTCATCGACGCCTCCGCGGTGGCCGACTCCTCGGCGGCGGTGCGCGAGATCCTGCCGACCGGCGCCGACCACGCCTTCGAGTGCGTGGGCAACGTCAAGCTGATCCGCCAGGCCGTGGACCTCCTCGACCGGCACGGTCAGGCGATCCTGCTCGGCGTGCCCGGATTCACGGAGGAGGCGTCCTTCCTCGTCTCCTCCATGTACCTGGACAAGACGATCATGGGCTGCCGGTACGGGTCCTCGCGCCCGCAGCGCGACATCGCGTTGTACGCCGAGCTCTACCGGCAGGGCAGGCTGCTGCTGGACGAACTGGTGACGGAGGTCTACCCGGTGGAGGACTTCGCCAAGGCCGTAGACGACGCCCACCACGGGCGGGTGGCACGCGGGGTACTCACCTTCTGACACCGCGCACCACCGAGAGGGCGGCCGGGGATCCCCCGGCCGCCCTCTGGTGTGATCACGTGGCGGGCATCGCCGCGGGCGGGTCAGTCGCTGAAGCGGCCGAAGCGGCCCTTGTGGAAGAGGAGCGGTTCGCCCTCGCCGGCCGCGCCCATGGCCACGACCCGGCCCACGACGATGAGGTGGTCCCCGCCGGTGTGCACGGCCTGGATCCGGCAGTCGATCCAGGCGGGCACGGCGTCGAGCTGCGGCGATCCGGTGACGGGGGCCGGGGTGTGGCCCACCCCGGCGAACTTGTCCGCGCCGCTGACGGCGAAGGACCGGCACAGTTCGCCCTGCTCGGCTCCGAGGATGTTGACGCAGAACACCCCGGCGCGGGCGATCCGCGGCCAGGTGGTCGACGTACGGGCCACCATGAAGGTCACCAGGGGCGGGTCGAGGGACAGCGAGGCGAAGGACTGGCAGGCGAAGCCGGCCGGGCCGGCCTCGTCCTCGCCGGGCGGCGCGGTGATGACGGTGACCCCGCTGGCGAAGTTCCCGAGCACGGCGCGGAACTCGGCGGGGCTGACCGGCGCGCGCTCGTCCTCGCCGACGGCCCGCAGATCGGGGCGCGGCAGGGCGTCGACGGGCTCGGGTTCCCGTTCCGTCGCGGCGGAGGTGGGGGCGCCGACTGACCTGAGGTATCGGACGACGGTGGCCGCCATCCCTGCATGTCCCATCACACGACGATTGAAGCTGACGGTTCGTCAGATAGGAAGGGGTGGGCGCGGGCGCATTGGCGGACGGCGCCGGCCCCGGGCCCGCGCGCCGGGCTCCGGCGGCCTTCCGTGATCCGGCCAATGGCCTGAACTCCCTTGTGAGAAAGGCGACATGGGGTGGTGAGTGGGCGGATGAGCCTCCTGTGTATGGTCGTGGCCAACGACAACGACGTCGGGGGCTGGGGTGGTCATGGGCAATGGTTTTCGCTACCGGGCCGAACGGATCTCACTGGGTGCGATGGCAGCCGCGGGCATCCTGGTCCTGCTCGCCGACGTCCTCGGGTGGCTCGACAGGATGGCCCCCGGAGGCACGCTCCCGAAGATCACGCTGCTCATCCTGAGCACGGTCACCCTCTTCCTCCTGATGGAGTTCGACCGCCTGAAGGTGCTCGACAGCATCAGCACGCAGATCTCCGGCCTCACCCTGGACGGCCTGACGGGCGAGCTCCGGCGCCAGCACTACCTCGGCGTGACGAGGGTCCACCCGGAGTTCCCGACCGCGGAGTTCAAACGGCTCGTGGGCGGCGCCCGGCGCGAGGTGGCCATCCTGCAGACCTGGATCCCCAACCTCGCGGCTCTCGAGGAATCACTGGAGAAGGCCATCACCGAGCGGAACGTCGAGGTGCGCATCCTGCTGGTGCACCCGAAGTCCGACGTGGTGTACCTGCGTGACCAGGCCTTGCGCAACACGAGCCGCACGGTGTCCGTGAACGCCAGCCTCGACATCCTCCACGGGGTCCACCGCCGCCTTCCGGGGGAACTCCGGAACAAGCTCCAGGTACGGGTCTACAACTCCCTGCCGTCGATCTCCGTGTACAAGGCCGACGAGCACTACCTGGTCAGCTCCTTCCTGCACGGGCAGCTCGCCATCGACTCCACCCAGATCGAGATCGACGGGTGCGACACCGTGATGGGCCTGCAGGTTCAGGGAGAGCTGAACATCCTGTGGGGCATCGGGAGCGAAGTGGATCTGCGCGACCCGATGAGATCCATCGACGTCATCCAGTGATCCGGAGAAGGGCTACGACCGTGTGGGAACTGGACAGGTTCGAGGACGAACTGATCGAGCAGTACAGGCGGCATCCGGTGCTCGCGAACATCGAGCGGCTCCCGGAGGAGGCGTTCGCCGAGATCCTGCTCCAGCGGCGCTTCCTGTCGCTCGCCTTCACCCCGGCCTACGACCTGGCGATCGACCTCTTGCAGGACGAGGCGGGGCTGCGGATCGCGCGGATGATCCTGCGCGAGGAGTACCCGGACGACCGGGGGAACACGAAGTCGCACCGCGAGGACATGACGGACGACATGCTCCGGCTCGGGATCTCCCGGACGGCCCTCGTCCGTTCGAGGCCGACGGCGGCGACGAAGCGGGCCGTCGAGGACACCTTCGCCCTGATCGCCGACGAGGGTGACCGTGAACACGCCGACCTCAGGCTGTTGACGGTCCTGCGCTTCTGGGGCGAGATCCTGGTCTCCGTCGAGTACGGACGGCTGTGGGAGCGCATGGAGCCCCTGCTGGTGCGCGACGGCGAGAACCACTCGCGCTTCTACTACCCGCACCACTTTCACGATGCCAAGAAGAACGCGCTGGAGACCGTGAACATGCGGGCCACCACCCACTCCGACCGGCTGGGCAACCGGCTGCGGCACTTGATCGGCGACGGCGGGGCGACCGCCGACTGCTTCAAGGAGGCGGAGCAGCACGCGCTGCGGCTCAAGGTGAGCTTCTACGACCAGTTCCTGCCGGCGCTGGAGCGCGTCGGGAGCTGAAGCGGGGCCGGCGGACGGGGCACGGGGGCACGGGGGCACGGGGGCACGGGGGTACGGGGGTACGGGGGTACGGGGCCACGGGGGTACGGGGCCACGGGTCCCCTTTGTTCCCCCACACGGGTGAACCGTGTCGCCTCCGTGGGTCCGTACGCCGGGGCGGGGGTGGAGGCTCGGCATCGTGGCAGCGACCTCGTAGCGCCGCCGTACTCCCGGGAGGACCCCCATGCTCGGCACCGACTTCAGCACCGGATCACCCAACTGGCTCGACCTCGGCAGCCCCGACACGAAGGCGGCCGCCGCCTTCTACGGAGCCGTCTTCGGCTGGGACTTCGCCTCCGCCGGGCCCGAAGCGGGCGGCTACGGCTTCTTCCAGGTGGACGGGAAGACCGTCGCCGCGCTCGGGCCGCTCACCGAGGAGGGGGCGACGTCCGCCTGGATGCACCACTTCATGACCCCCGACATCGAGGCCACCACCGCGGCCGTCCGCGACGGCGGCGGCACGGTCCGGATGGAGCCCGGGGACGTCATGGGGGAGGGCCGGCTCGCGCACTTCACCGACCCGCAGGGCGCCGAGTTCGCCTGCTGGCAGCCCGGGAACACCGCCGGATTCGAAGTGGCCTCCGCCGAGAACACGCTGGTGTGGGCGGAGCTCCACGTGCCGGACCCGGTCGCGGCCATCGGCTTCTACGCCGGCCTGTTCGGCTGGCGGTACGCCGAGATGGACGTGCCCGGGATGACGTACCGCGTCCTGAGCACCGCCGACGGGGACCAGGAGGACGCCTCCTTCGGCGGGGTCGCGCCGCTGGGCGAGGGCGCCGGCGGCGGGGAGGAGGAGGCGCGCTGGGTGCCGTACTTCCACGTGGCGGACGTGGACGACACCATCGCGAAGGCCGAGAAGGGCGGCGGGTCGGTGCTCATGCCGGCGGCGGACGTGCCGGACGTCGGGCGGCTCGCGTGGCTGGCGGACCCCTTCGGTGCGGTGTTCGCGCTGCTCAAGCCGAACCCCCAGGCGTAGCTCACCGGCCCAGGTACTTGGGCGTGCGGCGCTCCACGAAGCTCGCCACGCCCTCGTTCGCGTCGGCCGTGGTCATGTTGATCTCCTGAGCGGTGGCCTCGGCGGCCAGGGCGGCCGCCCGGTCACCGTCCAGGGAGGCGTTGACCAGCTGCTTCGTCAGGGCGAGGGCACGGGTGGGGCCCTGCGCGAGCCGCTCGGCCCACGCGCGGGCCGTCTCCTCCAGCTCCTCGGCCGGAACCACCTTGTTGACCAGGCCGAGGCGCTCGGCGTCGGCCGCCGGGAGGGCGTCGCCGAAGAACATCAGCTCCTTGGCCTTCTGCGGGCCGACGAGACGGGGCAACAGGTACGCGCCGCCGCCGTCGGGGACCAGGCCGCGGCGGACGAACACCTCGATGAAACGGGCCGGTTCGGCGGCGATGACGAGGTCGCAGGCGAGGGCCAGGTGGGCGCCGATGCCGGCGGCCGTGCCGTTGACGGCGGCGAGGACGGGCTTCTCGCAGTCCAGCACCGCGGTGATCAGGCGCTGCGCGCCGAGGCGGATCATGCGGGCCACGTCGCCGGCGACCCTCTCGCCCGCGGGGGCGCCGCCGCCCCCGCGGAGGTCCGCGCCCGCGCAGAAGCCCTTGCCGGTGGCGGTGAGGACGACGGCGCGGATCGCCGGGTCGGCGGAGGCGTCGGCGAGCAGCGCGATGACGCGTTCGCGCTGGTCCCAGGTGACGGCGTTCATCGCCTCGGGGCGGTTGAGGGTGATCCAGGCGACGCCGTTGTCGACGCGGTGCAGGACTTCGTCCTCGGTGAGGCCGGTCATGGTGAACTCCCGTTCGTGGGTGGGCGCAGCGCCGTTGCCGGGGGCCAGCCCCCGGACCCCCGCGCCTCAAACGCGGCGGGGCTGAAATCCAGCCCCGCCGGCGTTTGAGGCGCGGGGTTCGGGGCGGAGCCCTGAGAAACGGCGCCGCGGGGCAAGCGCAGCTCAGCGGCAGATGGCGAGGGCGTCCAAGGCCACCGCACCCTGGCCTCGGGGGAGGACCATCAAGGGGTTGATGTCCAGTTCGGACAGCTCGTCGCCGAGTTCCAGCGCCATCCGCTGGATCCGCAGGACGACCTCCACCAGGGCGTCCACGTCGGCCGGGGGCGCCCCCCGTACGCCCTCCAGCAGCGCGTGCCCCCGCAGTTCCGTGAGCATCGCGCGGGCCTGGTCCTCGCCGAAGGGCGGGACGCGGACCGCCGCGTCGTGGAGGACCTCGACCAGGACCCCGCCGAGCCCCACCGTGACCGTCGGGCCGAAGAGGTCGTCCTGGGTGACGCCGACGACCATCTCCACCCCCCGCTCCACCATCTGGCAGACCAGGATCCCGTCGAGCGGCACGCTCTCGTAGCGTGCGATGTCGGTCAGTTCCCGGTACGCGTCGCGGATCTGGCTCGCCGAGGTCAGGCCGATCTTCACCAGGCCGAGTTCCGTCTTGTGGCCCAGCTGCGGGCCCGAGGCCTTCATCACCACCGGGTAGCCGACCAGGCCGGCCGCCCGGACGGCCGCCGCCGCGCTCGTCACCAGCTGCTCGCGGGGCACCCGTATCCCGTACGCGCGCAGGAGCTGCTTCGCCGCGTGCTCGCTCAGCTGCTGGCCGGGCCGCATGAGGGCCTGCGCCTTGCGGTACGAGGGCGAGGGCGTGCGCGGTGCGTCCTCGAAGGGGGAGCGGTAGCCGGCGGTGAAGCGGTGGTGGCCGAGGTAGGCGCGTACGGCGGTGATGCAGTTGCCGAAGGTACGGAAGGTGGCCACGCGGGAGGAGCCGAGGAGGGTGGTGCGGTAGGCGTCCTCGGTGCCGACCGGGGAGCCCCAGATCACGCAGATGAGCTTGTCCGAGGACTCGGCCGCGTCGACCAGGTCCTGGGCGAGCTTGTCGCTCATCGGCGGGAAGGGGCCGGTGATCGGGCAGATCAGTACGCCTACGGAGGGGTCCGCGAGGATGGCGTCGATGATCTTCCGGCCGCGCCAGTCGCCGACCGGGTGGCCGCCGTTGTCGACGGGGTTGGCGACGTTCAGGTACTCGGGGATCCACTGGTGGAGCTCGTCCTGCTTGGCCTGGGAGAGGGTGGGCAGGGTCAGGCCCGCCTCCGTCGCCAGGTCGGAGAAGTGCGCCCCGGTGCCGCCGGAGATGGAGTAGACGACGACCCCGTCGGCCTTCGGCTTGCGGGCGCGGGCGAGCAGGGCGGCGGTGTCCTGGAGTTCGTCCAGGCCGTCGACGCGGATCACGCCGAACTGGCGCATGGCGGCGTCCACGACGGTGTCGGCGCCGGTCAGCTTTCCGGTGTGGGAGGCGGCCATGCGGGCGCCGGTCTCGGTGCGGCCGACCTTGACGGCGACGACGGGGACGCCGTTGCGGGCGGCCCGGTCGGCGGCGAGGAGGAAGGACCGGCCGTCCTTGAGGCCCTCGACGTAGCAGGCGATGGCTCCGACCTCGGGCTGCTCGGCGAAGTAGGAGATGAAGTCGGAGGTCTCGAGGTCGGCCTCGTTGCCGGTGGGTGCCCAGTGGGAGAGGCGGATGCCGAGCTCCTGGAGGGTGTACACCGGGCGGCCCTGGTGGCCGGACTGGGTGATCAGGGCGATGGCCGGGCCGTCGAGGTCGTCGCGGAACCCCTCGAAGGCGTTCAGGTTGGTGTTGGGGCCGAGGAGGCGCAGGCCGGAGCGCTGGACGGCGGCGCCGAGCCGGTCCTGGGCGGCGGCGCCCGCGTCGCCGGTCTCGGCGAAGCCGGAGGCGAAGGCCACGGCGAACTTCACCTTGGTCTCGGCCAGTTCCTCGATGACGGGGAGCGGGTCGGCGACGAGGAGGACGGCGAGGTCCACCTGCTCGGGCAGCTCGGCCACGGAGGCGTGGCAGGTCAGCCCGAAGACGGTGGGGCGGGTGGGGTGCACGGGGTGGATCCGGGCGCCGACGCGTTCCGCCCAGGCGATGAGCTGGCGGGTGATGCCGGTGTTCGGTCTGCCCTCGGCGTCGGAGGCGCCGATGACGGCCACGGACTCGGGCCGGAAGAACCGGTCGAGGTCGGGCACGTCGGCGTGCAGCGGCCGCCCGCTGACGTCCACGGCGACCGCGTCGTCGGCGGAGGGGGCCGCCGATGAGTGGACGGCCGTCCTGGGGGTCTCCCCGCAGGCCTCGACACGTGCGCGGAAGTCGGTGGTGAGGGTGCCGTGAGTAGATCCAAGCATCGTTCCGCCCGCTCCTGCTCGATGAACCTTGATGGAACTGGAACTCAATAACTGACGTGTAGTCAGATTACTGAACTGACGCGCCGTCAGGAACAGGCCTGCGCAGGAAAGGTGGTGGAGGTGATGTGGTGAACGGTGTCAGATCCGCGCGGGGTCGGTCCAGAGTGCGGTTCGGCCAACGGCGTCCTGCCCGGCGGCCGCCTCCCGCGGGGCGTCCTCCGGCGCGTCCTCCGGTGCGTTCTTCGGGCGGCGCAGGACCGTGAAGGCGATGGTCAGGGCGGCGACGAGGAGGGCCGCCCCGACCGCGAAGGCCAGGTGGTAGCCGCCGGTCAGGGCCTCGGGGGCGGGACGTCCGGCCTCGGTGAGGGACTCGGTGCGGGAGGCGGCGAGGGTGGAGAGGACCGCGATGCCGAGGGCCATGCCGATCTGCTGGGTGGTGTTGAAGAGCCCGGAGGCGAGGCCCGCGTCCTCCTCCTTCGCGCCGGACATGCCCAGGGAGGTCAGGGCGGGCAGGGCGAGGCCGAATCCGGCGGCCAGCAGCATCACGGGGAGCAGGTCGGTGAGGTAGTCCGCCTGCTCGGCCCGGCCGGGCACCCGGGTCAGCAGGCCGAGTACGCCGATCAGCAGCACCAGGCCGGCCAGCAGGACGGCGCGCTCGCCGAACCGGGCGTTGAGGCGGGCCGAGACGGTCAGGGAGACGAGGCCGATGACGGCCGCGGCCGGCAGCATCGCGAGACCCGTTTCGCCGGCGCTGTAGCCGAGGACGTTCTGCAGATAGAGGGCGACGAGGATCTGGAAGGAGAAGAGGGCGGCGACCATCAGCATCTGGACCAGGTTGGCGCCGGAGACGCTGCGCGAGCGGAGGATCCGCAGGGGCATGAGCGGGTTCGCGGCGGTGGCCTGGCGTAGGAGGAAGCCGGCGAGCAGGGCGAGCGCGAGGGCGCCGTAGCCGAGGGTGCGGGCCGAGGTCGCCCCGTACTCCTCGATCTTGACGACCGTGTAGATGCCGAGCATCAGGCCGGAGGTGACGAGCAGCGCGCCGAGGGTGTCCGCGCCGGCCTTCAGGCCGAGCCCGCGGTCGCCGGGCAGGGCGGGGAGGGCGAGGAGGGCGGTCGCGATGCCGATGGGCAGGTTGATGAAGAAGATCCAGTTCCAGGTGAGCGCGTCGGTGAGGACACCGCCGAGGACCTGTCCGATCGAGGCGCCGGCCGCGCCGGTGAAGCTGAACACGGCGATGGCCTTGGCCCGTTCGCGCGGTTCGGTGAAGAGCGTGACCAGGATGCCGAGGCTGACGGCGGAGGCCATCGCGCTGCCGGCGCCCTGGAGGAAGCGGGCGGCGATCAGCAGGCCGGGGGAGGTGGCGGCGCCGGCGAGGAGCGAGGCCGCGGTGAAGACCCCGGTGCCCGCGAGGAACATCCGCTTGCGGCCGATCAGGTCGCCGAGGCGGCCGGCCAGGAGCAGCAGCGAACCGAAGGCGATGAGGTAGGCGTTGACGACCCAGCTCAGGCCGGCCGGGGTGAAGCCCAGATCGTCCTGGATGGCCGGCATCGCGACGGTCACGATGCTGCCGTCGAGGACCGTCATCAGCATGCCGGTGGCCAGGACGCCGAGGGCGAGCCGGCGGGAGCGCGGGCGCGCGGCTGCGGAGGTGGTGGGGGCGGTGGAGGTGGAGGCGGTGGAGGGCATTGCGGTCTCTCCTGTCGTCGGGAGGCAACAGGAGAGACCGTAGCAGATAGTTTTGTTGCAGACTATCTTTTACGGATCGGAGTGCGAGAGGGGTGTGACGGGTCGCGGTGTCAGCCCTTCTGGCGTGCCCGCCGGGCCGGCCGCGGTCCCTCCTCGGGTGTCTGCAGGTGCCCCGTGACCAGGCGGTTCAGTGCGCGGAGCAGCACCTCGCGCTCCTCGTCCGGCAGGGCGCCGAGGGCACTCCCGTGGACCCGGTCGACGATCTTCTGGCTCTCCTTCGCGACCTTCGCCCCCTCCTCGGTCACCGCGATGATCCGGGCCCGCCGGTCCGTGCCGGACGGCCTGCGCTCGGCCAGGCCGGCCTTCTCCAGCGCGTCCACCGTCACCACCATCGTGGTCTTGTCCATGTCCCCGATCTCGGCGAGCTGCGCCTGGGTGCGCTCCTCCTCCAGGGCGTGGACGAGCACGCAGTGCATGCGCGGGGTGAGCCCGATCTCGCCGAGCTGCGCGCTCATCTGGCTCCGCAGCACGTGACTGGTGTGGTCCAGGAGGAACGACAGGTCCGGTTCGGTGCGGGTGCGCGTCATGGCGGTCATGTCGACCAGGGTAACGAAAGTCGATCCGTCGCGGATTATCGACAAACGGACGACTGGCCCTACCGGGACCGCGCCTGCCGGGCCACGGCCTTGGCGATCCGCTCCGCGTCCATGGCCATTTCCCGGAGCATCCCGCTGATGGGATTGGTGAAGCCGGTGAAGTACAGCCCGGGGGCCTGCTGCGAGGTGCGGGCGCCGTGCGTACGGGGCCGCCCCCGCTCGTCGAGCACGCCGAGGCCGCCGACCAGCCCCTCCAGGGCGCGGCGGTAGCCGGTGGCCGCGATCACCGCGTCCGGGGTGATCCGCGAGCCGTCCGCGAGCACCACCTCGGCTCCGTCGAAGGACTCCACGGCGGCCACCGGCTCCACCGCGCCGCGGCGCACCGCGTCGACCAGGCCGACGTCCTGGAGCGGGATCGCCCCCTCCTTGACCCGGCTGTAGAGGCCGGTGGCGGGGCGCGGAAGCCCGTACGCCGACAGGTCCGGGACCGAGGCCTTCGTGACGAGCCGGCCCAGGCCGTCCACCAGCCTCACGGGCAGCCGGCGGACGAGGATCCCGCTGCGCTGGGCCGGCCAGCCGGCGGTGGAGCGGCGCAGGATGTGCGGTGCGGTGCGCACGGCGAGCCGCACCCGCGCCGCCCCGCCCTCGACGAGGTCGACGGCTATCTCGGCGCCGGTGTTGCCGACACCGACGACGAGGACGTCCTGGCCGGCGTAGGGCTGCGGGTTGCGGTAGTCGGCGGCGTGCAGCAGCCGGCCGCCGTACGTATCCAGGCCCGGCCAGTCGGGGATCGCCGGCGTGTGGTTGTACCCGGTGGCGACGACGACGGCCGCGGCGGTCAGCACCCGCCCGCCGCTGGCGTGCAGGGTCCAGCCGTCCTCGCCCTCGGGGGCGGGTCCGGCGGGCTCGATCCGGGTCACCTCGACGCCGGTCACGAGCTCCAGCTCGTGGAACTCGGCGTACTTCTCCAGGTAGCGCACGACGTCGTCACGGGAGACCCAGCGCCCGAAGCGGCGCGGCATCGGCAGGCCCGGGAGGGCGGAGAGCCGGCGCGTGGTGTGCAGGTGCAGCCGGTCGTAGTGCCGGCGCCAGGACGAACCGACCGCGTCGGACTTCTCGACGACCACCGCGCGGACCCCGCGGGCGCGCAGCGCGGCGGCCACGGCGAGGCCGCCGGGGCCGGCCCCGATGACGTACACGGGGCGGGGCTGGGTGGTCAGGTCGGGTGCTGCGGGGACTCCAGGCATGAGGTGTGATCGTATCGCCACGCAGAGTTGATGGGTCTCGGACAAGGAGGGAATCGATTGCGGATCGGTCACGTTCCGGGCCCGCGGCCGGCGCTTCGCCAACCCGTGGCCGGCCGGGGCCTTGCGGGATCGCCCCGCATCCGCTGAACTGACGTACCGTCAGATCAGTGGTGAGAGGGGTGGGGGCTGCCGATGCAGACCATCTGGCTCAGTGGGGCCGAATGGCTCGCCGTGCTCCGGATAGGCCTCGGCCTGTGGTGGCTGGAGAGCTGGCGGCACAAGGACAAGAGGGGCTGGTTCGAGCGCGGCACCGGCATCGCGTGGGCCGCCGACGTCGCGAACAAGCACCGCTGGACCTTCGTCAAGGGCGGCTTCGAACTGGTCGTCGCGCCGCGCCCGAAGGCGATGGCGTACCTCGTCGTCTACGCGGAACTCGCGCTCGGGCTGGGCCTGGTGCTCGGCTTCCTGACCCCGGTCGCCCTGGTCGGCGGGCTGCTGCTGAACCTGCTCTACCTGGTGCTGATGATCCACGACTGGGCCGAGCAGGGCCAGAACGCGATGATGGCGCTCATCTCGCTCGTCGCGCTCCTCGCCATGTCCTGGCAGACCTGGTCCCTCGACGCGGCGATCGGACTGTTCCTGTGAGCGGCGGCACGGCGCGATACGACCTCCCGGAGACCGACGACTTCACCCGCACCTACTGGGACGCGGCGGCGCAGGGCCGGCTCCTGCTGCGCCGCTGCGGGGACTGCGGGCGGGCGCACCACTACCCGCGCGAGTTCTGCCCGTACTGCTGGGCCGGCGAGGACCGCGTGACGTGGGAGCCGGCGAGCGGCCGGGCGACCCTCTACACCTGGTCGGTGATCCACCGCAACGACCTCCCGCCCTTCGGCACGCGCGTCCCGTACACGGCGGCGGTGGTCGACCTGGCGGAAGGCCCGCGGATGATGACCGAGGTGGTGTCCTGCGAGGCGGCGGACCTGCGCATCGGCATGCCGCTGACGGTCACCTTCCGCGAGGCGGCGGACGGGGTGTGGGTGGCGGTCTTCCGGCCGGGCCCGCCGGACTGACGGATCAGGGCCAGAGCAGCTCGCGGACCCAGGACCCCTCGGCGGTACGGGAGTACCGCAGGCGGATGTGCCGGCGCGCGGCGTCCCCCTGGAAGAACTCCACCTCGTCGGCGTCCAGTACGTACCGGGTCCAGGTCGGAGCCGGTGCGTCCGGCTCGGCCCCGGCCCGTTCCCAGGCCTGCTCCGAGGCCCGGACCAGGTCCTCGGCCGAGTCCAGCACCTCGCTCTGGCGCCCGGTGAGCGCGGCGGCGAGCGCCCCGCGCGAGCGGACCGCCAGGTCCGCGCGGCTCTCCTCGGGCCCGCAGGCGGTGACCCGGCCCCGGATCCGGATCTGCCGGGCCACCGTCGGCCAGTAGAACCCGAGCGCCGCCTCCGGCCGCGCGGCCAGCTGCACGCCCTTGGCGCTGGTGACGTGCGAGGCGAAGTGCCAGCCCCGCGCGTCGGCGTCGTGCAGCATCAGCGTCCGCACATCGGGCCGCCCCGCGCCGTCCACCGTCGCCAGGCTCATCGTGTGCGGCTCCAACTGCCCGGCCCGGGCGGCGTGCACGAGCCATTCCCGGAACAGCGGGAGCGGCTCGTCGGGCGCGGCCCCGGTGTCGAAGCCGGGAAGCGGGGAGTCCCACACGCGCAGGGAGTGCAGGGTGGCGTGGAAGTCGTCGGCGCCGTCAGCGGCGTCGGTACCGAACTCGCTGTTCTCGCTGGTCATGCCCCCAGGCTAGGGTGCCGGCCATGGACGTTCACAGAGGTGTCGCACGAGGTGCCGCACGCGGGCTCTTCGCTCTCGCGGTGGCCCTGACGGCGACCGCGGTCGTCGCCCCGCTGTACGACCGCCCGGGCGGCCCGGCCGTCCTGGCCGAGCTCGACCACCCCGTGCTCCTCGCCGTCCTCGCCGCCCTCTCCCTGACGGCGGGGGTCCTGCTCTCCTCCCGCCGCCCCGAGGTCCGCAAGGCCACCGTCGGCGGCCTCGCGATCGCGGCCGTCTTCGGCGCACTGGCCACCGTGGTGTACGCGCTGGCCGCCGACCCCTTCCCGTCCCGGGAGTACGACGTCCCGGCCCCGGGTGGAGTCCAGCGCCGCCTGGTGGTGGAGCGCACGTCCCCGCTCATCGACCCCGTCTGGCGGGTCTACGTGGACACGGGCGGCTTCCCCACGGCCCGCCGCTGGCCGGTGGCGGAGTACACGGAGTCGAGCTGGCCGACGGGAGTCCTCCACGCCGAGTGGATCGGCCCGGACCGCATAGGGCTGACCGACTACGACCACCGCCAGCACGAGGTCGAACTGGCCCCGGACGGCCGCCCGTTGAACGGGGTGGACTGGTAGGGACGGCCGTCTCCACGGGATTTCGGAAATTCTCCGCAGGACCGATGAGTTCTGCGTCCGGCCGCGGTCATACAGGCAACGGCACCGCGACGAAGGAGAGAGACCATGGCCGAGACAGTGAAGGGCCCCGCCGCCTACTTCCCCTCGATCGAGAAGAAGTACGGCCGGCCGATCGCCGAGTGGAAGGACCTCATCAGGTCCTCGCCGCTGACCAGGCACATGGAGCTCGTCACCTGGCTCAAGACCGAACACGGCCTGGGCCACGGCCACGCCAACGCCCTCGTCGCCCACACCCTCGCCGAGGGCGAGTAGGCCGCCGGCCCTACCCGCAACAGCAGGCGCCGCCGGCCGGGGCCGGGGTCTTGCCCAGCTGGTCGGCGTCGGCCTTGACGACGTAGACCTCCCACGGTTCCCGGCCGGGTCCGTGGACCCACACCTTGTCCTGGAGGGCGTAGCAGCAGGACGTGTCGTTCTCCGCGAACGTCGCGAGCCCGGCCTCCTCGAGCCGGGTGGCGGCGGTGACCTCCTCGGTGGACTCGACCTCGACGCCGAGGTGGTCCAGGCGCGTCTCCTGACCCGGTTCGCCTCGCAGATGGCCGCCGCCTTCCTCACCCACCTCTCCCGGGGCCGGGTCGAGGTCCGTTCCGCCGGGTCCGCGCCGGCGGACGCCGTGAACCCGGCCGCCGTGGAGGCCATGGCGGAGGCCGGCATCGACCTGTCCGCCGAGACGCCGAAGGTGCTGACCGTCGAGGCCGTTCGGGCGTCCGACGTGGTGATCACCATGGGCTGCGGCGACACCTGCCCCGTCTTCCCCGGCAAGAGGTACCTCGACTGGAAGCTCGACGATCCGGCCGGGCGGGGCGTCGAGGCGGTCCGCCCGATCCGGGACGAGATCGAGCGGCGCGTCCGCGCTCTCCTCGCCGAGCTCCTGCCCTGACGGCCCGGCCGCGAGGCCCCGTACGGTGATCCGGAGGGGTCCGCGCGCTACCCCCGGCCCAGCAGGACCGTGCCCGAGGAGCAGAACCAGCCGCCCGTCCCCGAGGCCAGGGCCACCTCGGGGAGGCGGCCGCCGCTCTTGGTGACCTGGCCCGGGCCCGCCTCGCCGCGGAGCTGGCGGACCGCCTCGACCAGCAGGAACAGGCCGCGCATGCCGGGGTGGCAGGCCGAGAGGCCGCCGCCGTCGGTGTTGACCGGGAGCTCCCCGTCGCGCAGCAGGCGGCCCTTCTCCACGAAGGCCCCGCCCTCGCCCTTCGCGCAGAAGCCGAGGTCTTCCAGGGTCACCAGGGTCATGTACGTGAAGGCGTCGTAGATCTCGGCGAGGTCCACGTCCGCCGGGGTGAGGCCGGCCCGCTCGAAGGCGATGCGGCCCGAGACCGCCGCCGGGGACACGGTGAAGTCCTCCCACTCCGACATGGTGGTGTGCGAGACGGAGGTGCCCGCGCCGAGGACCCAGACCGGAGCCTTCGCGGTGTCCGGTACGTAGTCCTCCGCCGCCAGCAGGACGGCGCAGCCGCCGTCCGAGCGGATGCAGCAGTGCAGCTTGGTGAAGGGGTCCGCGATCATGTCGGAGGACAGGACCTCGTCCACCGTGATCGGGTCCCGGAACATGGCGTCCGGGTTGGTGGCCGCGTTCGCCCGGGCCTGTACGGCCACCGCGGCGAGCTGCTCCAGCGTGGTCCCGTACTCGTGCATGTGCCGGCGGGCGGCCATCGCGTACTTGGAGATCAGCGTGTGCCCGTACGGGACCTCGAACTGGAGCGGTCCGCGGGCCCCGAAGGAGAGGTTCGAGGTGCGCCGGCGCGCCTTGATGTCGGCCCGCGCCGTGGAACCGTAGACCAGCAGCACGGCGTTGGCGTGCCCCGCGGCGATGGCGTCCGCCGCGTGGGCGGCCATGACCTCCCAGGTCGAGCCGCCCACCGAGGTGGAGTCGACCCAGGTGGGGCGCAGGCCGAGGTACTCGGCCACCTCGACCGGCGCCAGCGTGCCGAGGCCGGCGGAGGCGAGGCCGTCGATGACGGAGCGGTCCAGGCCGGAGTCGGCCAGGGCGCGCCGGGCGGCCTGCGCGTGCAGGGCGTAGGGGGTGGGTGCGTCCACCCGGCCGCAGTCGGAGAGGGCGACGCCGACGACCGCGACCCGGCGCCCCGGAGTGGGCGGTATGGCTGAAGACATGAATCTGACGGTACATCAGATACGTGTCACGGGGCAGGTCTTGGCGCCCGCGACCGTCGCGCGGATCGCGAATACGCGGAGGAATTGGAAGAGGTGAATTCGTATCCTGAGCGTTGCCTGTCGGCTGACCGAACCGACTGCTGACTGAAAACCAAACGGACTGCTGCGTCTGCTACCGTGGTGCGTGCACCGATGAGGTGGTCTGGTTTCGCCTTGTCCGATGCGACCAATCGGTTGATTCCGGCATAAGAATGGTGGGGGTCCATGACGCACAAGGTTCTGGTGGTCGCGTTCATCGTCACGTTCGCGGCGCTCGCCGCCGTGGTGGCGGGGGCCTGCCTGCGGAGGGTGGGGGCCGAGCGGCCGATCGCCCTGGGCGGGGGAGGGGCCGCCTTCGTGGCGACCGTCACCGTGGGGTTCGTGATCGCGAGCTACCTCCGGTCCTGATGACCCGCGGGGCATGATGGGGTCGGTACGGGGTGGAAGCGAGTGCGGAGGAGGCGGCGTGGCGGCGAACGCGGCGCGAGAGGCGGCGGCGCTGTCGCGGGCGCTGGATGCTCTGGGCGGGGTCGTGTCCGCCGAGGAGGCGCATCGACTCGTCATGGTCCTCGGGCTGCTGCGGCACCACGCGGAGTCCTCGCGCTCCGATGACCTGCCGGACCGCTCGTACAGGACCTACGCGTGGGACCGGCTCCTGTCCTCGGCCATGGGCGGAGACCGCCTGTACGACGTGATCGGCGACGGCGTGCGGGACTGGGAGGCGGACAGCGGGCGCCGGCTCGAGCAGCGTGTTCCGGACCTGCGCGCGGTGCGCCCCGCGCAGCTGCACGAGGTCCTCGACGCGGTGACCCTGGTGCGGAGCCCCGTCCGTCTGTTCGACCTCGTCCTGCAGGCGCAGTCCCGAGACGCCAAGGGCGGTCAGTACTTCACGCCGAGGGACGTGACGCGTCTGATGGTGGAGCTGCTGGATCCCCGCGCGGGCGAGTCCGTCTACGATCCCGCCTGCGGATCGGGCGGCCTGCTCGTCGAATCCGCCGCCTACGTGGCCGCGCACGGCGGCAAGGCCGAGGACCTGGGGCTGTACGGGCAGGACGTCAGCGCCTCCGTGCTGGACACCGCCGCGATGAACATGGGAGTCCGCGACCTCGAAGCCCGTCTCGCGGGGCCCGAGTCGAGCCTCCTCCGTGACGGCTTCCCGGAGCAGACGTTCGACGTCGTGGCGGTCAATCCGCCCTTCAACCAGTCGCGTTGGGACTACGGCCACGGACGGTACGACGGGCTGTGGCCCCTGGGGGTCCCACCGCAGGGGAACGCCAACTTCGCCTGGGTGCAGCACTGCCTGAAGAAGCTGGCGCCCGGCGGGAGGGCGGCGATCCTCCTGCCCACGGGTGCGGCGACCGGAACGCGGGGCGCCGAACGGGACGTACGGGCACGCCTGGTCGACGCGGGGCTCCTGGCCGCGGTGGTCGAACTCCCCGCCGGCCTCATCCCGCACGTCCGCAACCCGGTCTGCCTGTGGATCCTGTCCTCCTTCCGGGGCGCCGGCCCCCTGAAGGAGCGCGGCGAGGTGCTTCTCGTCGACGCGCGGGAAGGCGCCCTCACCGTGGACAAGCGCCAGCGCGTCCTCCCGGACGAGGTCGTCGAGCGGATCTCGGACACCTTCGCGTCGTGGCGCGGGCGGTCCGGCGCTCCCCGCTATGCGGACCGGCCCGGATGGTGCCGGTCGGTCCGCGTCGAGGAACTCGCCGAGCAGGCCGAGTACGACGTACTGCCGTCCCGGCACGTGCCCGCACCCGCCACCCGGGGCGAAGAGGAATCCGACGGCCTTGGGCGGCTGGCGGAACTGACCGCCGAACTCGTACGTCACTTCGAGGACTCGCGCCGCCTGGAGCGCGAGCTCCTGGACCTGCTGGGGAACCGGTGACCACGGGGCGCGTCGAAGAGCGGCTGAGGGCGCTCCCCCCGGACTGGATGCTGGTGCCCCTCGGCGACCTGCCCCTGCAGTCGCCCGTCGGATACGGGATCACCCGCCCCGGTCCCCACGTGGACCACGGCGTGGGCATGCTCCGGGCCACGGACATCCAGGGCGGGCGGGTCCGTCCGGATCAGGCCCGGCACGTCAGCGACCAGGTGGACCGGGCCAACGAGCGCAGCCGGATCGGCGTGGGTGACGTGCTGGTCGTGATGGTCGGCAGGGTGGGTGAGGCGGCCGTCGTCACCGAGGAGTTCGCCGGCTGGAACATCTCCCGGACGATCGGGCGGGTCAGCCTGCGCGAGGAGGGTCCGGTGGACCCGGCCTGGCTCTCGGCCTGGCTCAACTCCTCCTATGTACGCACATGGTGCGCCCAGCGGGCGACGGGCTCCACCCTGCAGCGCACGCTGAACCTGGCCGCGCTGCGCGAGCTGCCGGTGCCGGTGCCGCCCCGGGCGCAGGCCCTGGAATTCCTCCGCCTGATGACCGTGATCGAGGAGAAGGCGCAGGTCGACGCCGAGATCGTGGGTACGGCGCCGGCGGTCGCGGACGCCTGGTTCCGCACGGAGGCGGCCGAAGGGCTGCGGCGTGCGCCGTTCGGGGAGCTCGCGCGGATCAGCGTCGGAGTCCGCATGCGACCGCACCCCGAGGGGCTGGAGCCGGCCGGACCGTCCGTGCCGGTCGTGGCACCCGCGGACATCCTGCAGAGCGAGCTCGCCCACCTCGGCGACACCGGTACCGGGCAGGTCGTCACCGAGGACGTGCCGCTCTGTCCGCCCGGTTCCCTGCTCGTGGCCGTCCGGGAGGGCGGCGTGCGCGTGGTCGTGAACGACGTCGCCGTCGTCCCCGGCAGGGGCGTGCTCGTGCTGGAACCGTGGTCCGAGGACGACCGGTACTGGCTGCTCCACGCGATCCGCTGCCATGCCCTCGAACTGGCCTCGACGGCGCAGGGCTCGGCCGGGCGCGAAATCAGTCACCGCGCCTTCGCGGGTGCCGCCGTGCCCTGGGCCCCGGCGGAGGTCCGCGCCCGCTTCGCGGCGGTGGCCGGGCGTCTCCATGGACGGGCGCGCACGGCCGCGCAGGAGGTCAGCACCCTCGCCGCGCTGCGGGAGGTGCTGCTCGAGGAATTCCTCGCGACGGGCGCCGCGCCGTCGCGCGGGGGCCCGGCACGCGGCGGGGGAGTGCAGGAGGGGCTCTTCGCCATGGAGTAGCGGCTCGGAGAGACGTCTCCGCCCCCTGTGCATCTGCGGCCGCCGGCCCTAACATGACGGCCCGTCAGATCCGCCCCCGGCCGCCGCCGGGAGGTGCCCCCAGGAGGAGCCAGACGATGGATGCCGCCTTCACTGCGGAGCAGGCCGAGATACGCCGCACCCTGCGCGAGATCCTGGGCAAACGCTGCGGCCCCGACGAGGTCAAGGCCGCCGTCCGCACCGCCGCCGGACACGACCGCGAGCTGTGGCAGCAGCTCGCCGAGCGGCTCGGCCTGCCCGGCCTCGCCATCGCCGAGGAGTACGGCGGCGTCGGCTGCGCCCCCGCCGACCTGGCCCTGGCCTGCGAGGAGACCGGGCGGGCGCTGCTGCCCTCGCCGCTCCTGGCCACCGCCGTGCTCTGCGCGCCCCTGATCACCGCCCTTGGCACCGAAGCCCAGCGCTCCGCACTGCTCCCGCCGCTGGCGGCGGGCGGGCTGACCGCCGCCCTCGCCGTCCCGGGCCCGGCACTGGCCACGGCGCTCGCGCTGACCGGCGACGACAGCACCGGGCAGTGGTCCGGCGGCGGCCGCGCGGGCGGGGTGCAGGCCCGCGCCGACGCCGCGGGCGGCGGCTGGCGGCTGTACGGGGAGGCCGCGCAGGTGCTCGACGGGCACAGCGCCCCGCTGCTGCTGGTCGCCGCGCACGCCGGGGGCTTCGCCCGCAGCCGTACGCTGCTGTTCCTCGTACGGGAGGACGCGCCCCGCCTCGTACGGTCCCGGCAGGCCGTGCTGGACGAGACCCGCCCGCAGGCCAGGATCCAACTGCGCGACGTACCCGCCGAGTTGCTCGGCGACGAGGAGGGCGACGTACCGGGCGCCCTCGCCGCCACCGGGCGCACCGCCTCCGCGGTGCTCGCCGCCGAGGCGGTCGGCGCGGCCGGGCAGGCACTCGCCCGCACCGTCGAGTACGTGCGCCAGCGCGAGCAGTTCGGCCGGGCGATCGGCTCCTTCCAGGCGGTCAAGCACCGGCTCGCCGACCTCTACGTACAGGTGCAGGCGGCCCGCTCGGCGGCCTACTACGCCGCCTGGGACCCGGACCAGGGCTGCCTCGCCCTCGCCCAGGCGCTCGAGGCCCTGCGGGTGACCGCGGGCGAGGCGATCCAGCTGCACGGCGGCATCGGCTTCACCTGGGAACACGACGCGCACCTCTACTTCAAGCGGGCGGCGGCCGACGAGCTGCTCTTCGGACCGGTCCACCGGCTGCGGGCGCACGCCGCGGACCGCGCGGGCCTGTTCACGGCCCCCGCCCCGGACCCCGTCGCGCCCACGGCGGTCGCGGCTCCCGCACCCCACGTCCCGCCCGCCCAAGAGAAGGTGGCCGTCTGATGGCTCGCGTGGCTCCCGGCGTCAAGCTGATGCAGAAGGTCTCCTCGACCATGCTGTTCGCCAAGATCGCACCGCACTTCATCCCCGCCCTGGACAAGGCGGTGCACAAGCTCACCCGCGGCAAGGTGATGCTCAGCGCCCAGATGCTGCCGGGCGTGATCCTCACCGCCAAGGGCGCCAAGACGGGCGAGCCGCGCACCACCCCGCTCGCCTGCATGCCGGAGAACGGCGGCACGAGCTGGGTCCTGATCGGCTCCAACTTCGGCCGGCCCGGGCACCCGGCATGGACCGGGAATCTGCTCAAGCACCCGGACGCGGACGTGAGTTGGCAAGGCCGGGACATTCCCGTACGGGCCCGGCTGCTGGCGGGGGAGGAACGCGCTGCGGCATGGCAGGCGGTGCTGGGGTTCTGGCCGCCGTACGCGACGTACCAGGCGCGCATCGAGCGCGAGATCCGGTTGTTCCGTCTGGAGCGTCGCTGATCCCGGACGGTACACGTCGGCACGGAGCCGCCCAAGGCGGCGGACCCCGAGGGATCCGCCGTTACTTGGTGGGCTTCTTGCCCGTGATGCCGAGGTGGACGAGCAGCGCCAGGTTCGGCTTGAGCTCGGCCTGCTTGACGCCCCAGGTCTGGAAGCCCTTCTGGTGCGAGGCGACCGCGGCCAGCATCGCGACCAGCGAACCGGCCATGGCCGCGGGACTGACGTCCTTGTCGACCTTGCCCTTGGCCTGGAGCTCCTTCATCGACTCCGTCAGGGAGTTGGTGACCGAGTTCAGGATCTTCATGCGGATCTTGTAGAAGCGCTTGTCGCCCTCGGCCGCACCGAGGTCGACGACCCGCAGGATCGCGTCGTTGCGGCGCCAGAACTCGAGGAAACCGTCCACGAGTTCCTCGGCGGCGGACCAGCCGGACTTGCCGACCCAAGTGCGGCCCTCGACGAGCGACGTCAACTGCGCGCCCTCGGTGGCCATTTGCTCGGCGATCTCCAGGACGGCGCCCTCGACGTCCGGGAAGTACTGGTAGAAGGTCGCGGGGGAGGTACCGGCCTTGCGGGCGACGTCGATCACTTTGACGTCGCGGTACGGCGAGGAGCTGAGCATCTCGCTGAGGCAGTCGAGCAGCTTCTGCCGCGTCGCCTGGCCGCGCCGGCCGGCGACACGCCCGTCGACGGTGCGTACTTGTCCTGTCATGCCGTCAGCTTACCGAGGGGTGATCGGCGCGCTATTCGGCCGCCTGCAAATGGGGTTACGGGGTCCCTGGCCTGGGCGGGAGGCGGTCCGAGGGGTCGCGGAGGCGGATTTCCGGCCGGGCGCGCCCCGGGTACACCGCGTAGTCGCAGGCCGGGCGTGTCGCCCGGTTCCGCAAGGTTTCCCCCGAATAGTCTTATCAACAGGCTGTGGACAAGTTTTCGGACGGATCATGGCTGAGAGAGGTGAGAGGGTACACACCCCCGCACAACGGAAGGAACCGGGCCCATGGCCGCATTCGTGGAAGGCGCACCCTGCTGGGTGGACGCCTCGCTTCCGGACGTCGAGGCGGGCAAGCGCTTCTACGGCGAGCTGTTCGGGTGGACCTTCGCGGACAGCGCGGGAGCCGAGTACGGCCACTACACGCAGGCCTACAGCCGCGGCCGCAACGTGGCCGCCCTCGCACCCAAGCCGGACGGCCGGATGCCCACCGTCTGGGGCGTCTACCTCTACACGAGGGACGCCTACGCCTGCGCCCAGCGCATCCGCGCCGCGGGCGGCCAGATGGTGATGGACCCGATGCCGGTGGGCCCGTACGGCACCGCCGCGATGGCCGCCGACCCCGGCGGGGCCGTCTTCGGCCTGTGGCAGCCCGGCACCCACGACGGCTTCGAGGCCCAGCAGGAGCCGTACACGTACTGCTGGACCGAGGTCTACACGCGGGCCCGCGACGCCGTCGACGTCTTCTACGCCAAGGTCTTCGGCTACGTCCCGCAGGACCAGGACGACGCCGGTGTCGAGTACCGCATCTGGTCCCCGCCCGGCAGCGCGCCCGGCATCGACAGCGCGGTCCTCGGGCGCAGCCTGATCACCGACGCCTTCCCGGAGATCATGCCCGCGCACTTCCTCGTCTACTTCGCCGTCCCGGACTGCGACCAGTCCGTGGCCACGGCGCGGCGGCTCGGCGGCCGGGTCACCGCCGATCCCTTCGACACCCCCTACGGACGGATCGCGGTCGTCGCCGACAACCAGGGCGCCGTCTTCGGCCTCCTCTCGGAACCCCGCACCAAGCCGGACTAGGCGTGCTTCCGCCGGGGCTCCGCTGCTGGGACTCCGCCCCAGACCCTCCCCCAGACTCCGTCCGGGGGACCCCCACGCCTCAAACGCCGGCGAGGCTGAAAGACCGGGGCTCCGCCCCGCACCCCGCGCCTCAAACGCCGGCGAGGCTGGAATGTGCGGCAGGGCTGGATGGTGCGGCTCAAAGATCGGGGCTCCGCCCCGGACCCCGCGCCTCAAACGCCGGAGGGGCTGGATTGTGCGGCGAGGCTGGAATGTGCGGCGGGGCTGGAGTTGGTGCGGCGGGGCTGGATGGTGCGGGGGCGGGTGTGTGCAGGGGCGCTCCCCGCAGGGCGTCGAACACAAGGTGCCTCGGCCCTCCGACCCCCCGACACGTTCGACGTCCGAGGAGACGCACCGGAACACACCCGGCCCCACCCCTCCGACCCCGCCCGAGCGGCGCAGCCAACCGGCCTGGCCCAAGCCGCACCGCCGAAGCCCGCACCCCGGCCGGCCAGGCCACCGGCACGCCCGGCCCCACCCCTCCGACCCCGCCCGAGCGGCGCAGCCAACCGGCCCGGCCCCACCCGAACCGATCTGCCAGCCTCCCGCACCCCGGCCGGCAAGGCCACCGGCGGGCGTTCGCCGAGCAGATCACACCGCGCTGCTCGACGTGCCGGGACCGGACCCGGCCCGGGCCTGACAGAATCGGGGTTGCGCGACCCGGGCGGCGCCCGGAGTGAGACGCTGCACGAGGCCCACGGCCCCGTGCCGGTGGGAGCGGGTCCGGCGAGGGCCCGTACGGGGAGGTGTGGAGGCGAGTGGTGGAGCAGCTGACGCAGCACGACCCGAGACGGATCGGCCCCTTCGAGGTGCTGGGACGGCTCGGCGCCGGCGGCATGGGGCTGGTCTATCTCGCGCGGTCCGCGTCCGGACGGCGGGTCGCGATCAAGACGGTGCGCACCGAGCTCGCCGAGGACCAGTTGTTCCGGGTGCGCTTCACCCGCGAGGTGGAGGCGGCGCGCGCCGTGTCAGGCTTCTACACCGCGGCCGTGGTCGACGCCGACCCGCGCGCCGCCGTGCCGTGGCTGGCCACCGCGTACGTCCCGGCGCCCTCCCTGGAGGAGATCGTCAACGAGTGCGGGCCCATGCCCGCCCAGGCCGTGCGGTGGCTCGCCGCCGGCATCGCCGAGGCCCTGCAGTCCATCCACGGCGCGGGCCTGGTCCACCGCGACCTGAAGCCGTCGAACGTGCTCGTCGTCGAGGACGGCCCGCGCGTGATCGACTTCGGCATCGCGAGCGGGGTCTCCAACACCCGCCTGACCATGACGAACGTCGCCGTCGGCACCCCCGCGTACATGTCGCCCGAGCAGGCGAAGGACTCGCGCAGCGTCAAGGGCGCCAGCGACGTCTTCTCGCTCGGCTCCACCCTCGTCTTCGCCGCCACCGGGCACCCGCCGTACCACGGGGCGAACCCGGTGGAGACGGTCTTCATGCTGCTGCGCGAGGGGCCCAACCTGGAGGGGCTCCCCGAGGAGCTGCGGCCGCTGATCGACTCCTGCATGCAGATGGACGCCACGCAGCGGCCGACCCCGGCCGACCTGCAGGCGCAGCTCGCCCCGCACCTGTTCGACGGCGGCGACGACAGCGGTACCGCCTCGGCGTGGCTGCCCGCGCGGGCCGTCGCGATGATCGAGGCCCGGCGCGCCGGCAACCGTACGCCCGCCGCCGTTCCCGCGCCCGCGCCCGCCCCCGGCCCCGGCCGGGACTCCGGCTCCGGCCGGGACTCCGGCTCCGGCGGCCCGGCCTCCGGGCACGCCACGCACCGCCGCCCGCGCGGCGGCGCCGACCCGTGGGTGGACCCGCGGACCGGCCAGGCCGTACCGCCGCGCCCGCACCGCCCGCCGATGTCCCCGGCGCCCTCGGGCGAGCCGGTGCGGCTGGGCGGCTCGCCGGTGCCGATCGGGCCCGGTCCGCGCGCGACCGCCGCGGCCCCGGCCGCGCACGCCTCCGCCGCGGACTCGGCGACCGGCTGGGTCCGCCCGCCCGGCGGGTCGGCGGCAGCGGTCACCCCCTCCGCCATGGCCGTGCCGAGCCCGGGCCCGGCCCCGGACAGCGGCCGCTGGCGCCCGTGGCGCTTCCGCATGTCCAACGAGGTCTGGGGCACCCCGACCGTCGCCGGCAACCTGCTCTACGTCACCTCCTTCGAGGTCCACGCGCTGGACGTGGCGAGCGGCCGCCGCCAGTTCAAGACCCGCGACGTCGCCTGGTCCATGGCGGTCTCCGACGGCCGGATCCACGCCTCCGACGGCCCCTCCCTCTACGCGCTCGACGCCTCCGACGGCTCCGAGCGGTGGCGGCTGTCCGCCGACGCCTGGGTGTACGCGCTGCGCGCCGACCACGGCACGGTCGTCACCGCCACGCGCGGCGGCGGCGTCCAGGGCTGGGAGGCCTCCAACGGCCAGAAGCTGTGGGAGCTGACCGGCGCGCAGAGCGACTTCGAGACCCCGGAGGCGGCCCCCGTCCTCCACGACGGCACCGTGTACGTGTGGCAGGACGCCCGGCTGCGCGCGCTCGACGCCCGCAGCGGCCGCGAGTCCTGGTCGTACCCGGTCGGCGACGCGGCCTCCTGCGGGAACGTGCCCGTACGGGTCACCCCCGCCCCCGACGGCAACGTCTACATCGCGGCCGGCACCCGGGTGCTCTCCGTGGACCGGGCCTCTGGCCGGGTCCGCTGGCACTTCGAGGCCCCCGCGGTCTTCCTGGCCGCCCCGGCCTTCGCGCCGGGCGCGGCCGTCACCGGCGGCGGCGTCTACCTCGTGGACTACCTGGGGACCGTCTACGCCCTCGACGCGGCCACCGGCCACGACCGCTGGCGGATCGCGACCGAGTCCCGGCAGTCCTCGGACCCGGTGGTCGTCGCGAACGGAAACGTGCACCTGGGCGCGGGCAGCGCGCTCTACACGCTCGACGCGGTCACCGGCACCCCGAAGTGGCGCTTCGCGGCGGGCGGCGAGATCACCGGCCTGCCGGCGGTCGCGGACGGCCGGGTGCACTTCGGCTCCGCCGACCACTGCCTCTACACCCTGGACGCGGCGGGCGGCCAGCTCCGCTGGAAGCTGGCCACGGGCGGCGAGATCACGGGCGCGCCGGTGGCGGAGGCGGGCGTGGTGTACGCGTGCAGCAAGGACCGCTGCGTGTACGCCCTGGACGCGGCGAAGGGCACGGGCACCCGTACGAGCGGTTGACCTGCCCGGAGGCGGGGCTCCGGCCCCGCCGGGTAGCGCACCGCACCGGGAGTGACAGGATGGACCCCATGAGCAACGTCTACTTCGACATCACCATCAACGGCGCCCCCGCCGGCCGCATCGTCTTCGCCCTCTTCGACGAGGTCGTCCCGAAGACGGCGCGCAACTTCCGTGAGCTGGCCACCGGCCAGAACGGCTACGGCTACGCCGGCTCGGGCTTCCACCGCGTCATCCCCCAGTTCATGCTGCAGGGCGGTGACTTCACCAACCACAACGGCACCGGCGGCAAGTCCATCTACGGCGAGAAGTTCGAGGACGAGAACTTCCAGCTGAAGCACGACCGCCCGTACCTGCTGTCGATGGCGAACGCCGGCCGCAACACCAACGGCTCGCAGTTCTTCATCACCACGGTCGTCACCTCGTGGCTCGACGGCAAGCACGTCGTGTTCGGCGAGGTCGTCTCGGGCCAGGAGCTCGTGGACCAGATCGAGGCCCTGGGCACGCAGTCCGGCGCCCCCAAGGGCAAGGTCGAGATCGCCGCCTCCGGCGTCGTCGAAGCCGCCTGATCCCACCCGCCTGCCCGGCCGGTCGGCCCCGCCCCCACCCGGGGGCCGGGGCCGCCGCCATGTCCGCACCACCCCCGCGCTCAGCGCGCAGCGCCGAAGGCGTTGGCGAGGGCGGCCCTGTGATCGGTGATCCCGGCGGCGGTGAAGAGCTCCAGGACGCGGTAGCCGCGTCCGTGACGGCCGTCGTACCAGGCACGGAAGGGGCTCCAGACGGCGGCCGCCGCTCCGATCAGACCCATCAGCGAGCCGAGTACGTTGCGGATCATGCCCGGCCCTTCGCGGTAGGGGTCCGATCCCGACGCTACGCCCGGCGCCTGCGCCGCGCATGCGGGAGCGGCCGGGCGGAGTCCGGCCCAGCGGCCCGAAGCCGCTGAGGCCCCCAGGGGCCGAGGGGTGCGAGGGGTGCGTTGGGGAGAGGTCGCTACGCCCGGCGCCTGCGCCGCGCATGCGGGAGCGGCCGGACGCCCCGCATGTGGGGGCCGCCGGGCGGAGGCGGTCGCTGGCCGGACCGTTACCGGCGTGGCGGCGCACTGATAGCGTGGCCCGCCGTTGTCCAGGGGGAGGGGTTCTGGCCATGGTGGCTGGGCGTCGTATCAGGTTCACCGCGGTGCTCGTGGCCGTCGTCTTCGCGCTGACCGGGTTCTCGTCACACGGTGGAAGCAGCAGCAGCGGGAGCAGCGGCAAGAGCAAGGGCAAGAGCAGCAGCGGGGGCGGCTGCTCCAGCTCCAAGAAAAAGAAGAAGTCGCACAGCAGCGGCAACGGCCACGGCGGCAGCACCGCATCCGCCTCGCCCTCGTCCAGCCCGAGCGGGGATCCGGCCACCGCCGTCGTCGTGACCTGCGCGGGCGGCGGCGCCCAGCAGGCGACCACCGTCAGGTTTACCTCGCGGCTGGACCGCAAGGCGGACGTGAAGGTGAACCTGTACCGCGAGGACGCGGCCGGAACGGTCATCGAGTCGACCGTCGTCCGGGTCACCCTGGCGGCGCGCGAGACCCGCACGGTTGACGTCGCCCTCGAGGATCCGTCGCATGCCGCCGAGGTCAAGGGCTGCCGGCTTGCCTCGCCCGAGTCCGACAGCGCCGGCAGCGGCTCCGCGTCGAGCGGCGGCACCTCGAATGCCACGCCCAGGGCGACGCCCAAGTCCACGCCCAAGGCGACGCCGAAGCCGGCCAAGTCCCGCTGACGGGGGCGCATCGCGCTCAGCGCAGTCGGAACTCCGTCCCGGGCCGCCGCCCGAAGAACAGTTCCGCCTGCCGCTCCGGCGTCAGGTTCCCCAGCGCGATCAGCGCCGGGGCCTGGGCCAGGGCCTGCTGGAGCGCGGCCTGCTTCGCCGACCACAGGGCCCGTACGGTGCCCTGTACGGCCTCCGTCGGGAAGCCGGCCAGGGTCTCCGCCGCCCGCAGGGCCGCCGGGAGCAGCCCGTCGGGCGCGGTCAGCTCCGAGACGAGCCCGATCTCGTGGGCCCGCCGCGCGGAGAGCCGTTCGGCCGTGCCCATCAGGGACATCCGGGCGGCCTCGCCGAAGGGCATGCGCTGCGCCATGTAGACGGCCTCGTAGGCGCTGACCATGCCGTAGGTGGTGTGCGGGTCGAAGAAGGTCGCGGTCTCGGAGGCGATCAGGAACTCCGCCTCGCCCAGCAGGTAGAAGGCCCCGCCGCAGGCCATGCCGTTGACGGCGGCGACGACCGGCTTCCACAGGTCGCCCGCCTTGGGGCCGATGGCGATCAGCGGGTCGTCCGCCGAGTAGGGCGAGGCGGGCTGCGGCACGTCCACGCCGCGGTCGATGCCGGTGCAGAAGGCGGCCGTCCCGGCACCCGTCAGCACCACCGCCCGCACCTCTTCGGCGAACCGGAACTCCCGCCACACCGCGCTCAGTTCGTCCGCCGTCGCCAGGTCGATCGCATTGTGCCGGCGTTCCCGGTCCAGGGTGACGACCGCGACCCCGGTCGCCTTGTCCCGCTCCACCCGTACGGTCACGACTTCTCCAGGAGCCAGCGCGGCACGGCCATCCCGCCGAGCTCGGTGAAGGCCACCTGGACCCGCGCGCCGATGCGCAGCCGGGCCGGGTCCATCGAGTCCAGCGGGGCGTCGGCCGAGGTCACCAGGTTCCCGGCGAGCCGGATGTCCGGGGCGTCGGCGAGCTCCACGAGGACCACGTTGTACGGGGCCTGCGCGGCGTAGGCGGGCAGCAGTGGCGGGTGCGGCCGGACGTAGGACCAGATGCGGCCGCGGCCGGACATCAGCCGCCAGTCGCTGTCGAAGGATCTGCAGTGCGGGCAGCAGGGGCGGGGCGGGAAGCGCAGCCGCCCGCAGGCGGCGCAGGCCTGGATGCGGAGCTCGCCCTGGGCGGCGTACTCCCAGAAGGGGGCGCCGTCCTCGTCGGGGACGGGGAGGAGCAGCTCGGCCGCGGCCTCGGCGGCGGCTTCGGATGCGGTGGTCATCGGTCGGTCAGCTCCTCAGCAGGATCGCGGACGTCGGGACTCCCTCGCCCGCCGTCACCAGGCAGGTCGCGGCGTCCGGCACCTGGGCGGTGGAGATCCCGCGCAGCTGCTTGACGCCCTCGTTGATCAGGTTGAAGCCGTGCACGTACGCCTCGGACAGGCCGCCGCCCCCGGTGTTGATCGGGAGCCGGCCGCCCATCTCCAGGGCTCCGCCCTCGGTGAAGGCGGCGCCCTCGCCGCGCCCGCAGAAGCCGTAGCCCTCCAGCGAGAGCGGGATCAGCGGGGTGAAGGCGTCGTAGATCTGGGCGACGTCCACGTCCTGCGGCCCGAAGTCGGCCTGCTTCCACAGGTGGCGGGCGGCGGTCCAGGCGGGCCCGGAGAGCGGGTCGTCGTTCCAGTAGTTGACCATCCCGTGGTGCTGGGAGGGCAGGCCCTGGGCGACGGAGTGCACGTAGACGGGCTTCTGGCGGCAGTCCCGGGCCCGCTCGGCGGAGACGATCACGCAGGCCAGCGCCCCGTCGGTCTCCAGGCAGTTGTCGAAGAGGCAGAGCGGGTCGCTGATCATGCGGGAGGTCATGTACATCTCGCGGGTCAGCGGGCGCTCGTACATCATCGCGGCCGGGTTGGCGTTGGCCCGGTTGCGGCAGGCCATGGCCACGTTGAAGAGGTGGTCGCGGGTGGCGCCGTACTCGTGCATGTAGCGGCGGGCCAGCATGCCGATCTCGTCGGCGGGGCGCAGCAGCCCGAAGGGGCGGGTCCACTGGCCGGGGGTGGGCAGCTGGACGGCGGTGTTCTTCCAGGGGCGCGGGCCGGAGCCGCGTTTGCGGGAGCGCCAGGCGACGCCGACGGTGGCCTGGCCGGTCGCGACGGCAGAGGCGAGGTGGCCGACGGTGGCGCAGGAACCGCCGCCGCCGTAGCCGATCTTGGAGAAGAAGGTGACGTCGCCGGCGCCGATGGCCTTGGCGACCTCGACCTCGTCGGTCTCCTCCATGGTGTAGGAGGAGAAGGCGTCGACCTCGGAGGGCTCGATGCCGGCGTCGGCGAGGGCCGCCAGGATGGCCCGGCAGGCCAACTCCTTTTCGGACTGCGGCAGTCGTTTGGCAAAGGCGGTCTGCCCGATGCCCACTATCGCCGTAGCGTCCTTGAGCGTTGCCGCCATCGCCACCTCCGGAGTGCGCCAGTACTGACAGCCGCGAAGGCTACAGCTAATCTGACGGATAGTCAGCTACTGGGTTCGCGGGAGGATGACACGCATGGGCGACGACGCACGCGGGGCCGTACGCGACGTGAGCGACCACGGACGCGCGGACCTGCGCTGGGGCAGCATCGCGGGGCTCGTCCGGGCGGCGGCCGTACGCCACGCCGACCAGGAGGCCGTCGTCGACGGCCGCGTCCGCATCAGCTACGCGCAGCTCGGCGAACGCGTCGAGCGCGCCGCGGCCGCGTGCATCGCCGCCGGGGTCGAGCCCGGCGACCGGGTCGCCGTCTGGGCCCCCAACACCCTGGAGTGGATCGTCTCCGCG
The DNA here is from genome assembly GCF_044747975.1 of Streptomyces sp. NPDC090045. Lineage (NCBI taxonomy): Bacteria > Bacillati > Actinomycetota > Actinomycetes > Kitasatosporales > Streptomycetaceae > Streptomyces > Streptomyces sp. NPDC090045. The sequence continues at coordinate 195,244 of NZ_JBIVFA010000005.1, read as the reverse complement.
CTCGGCGCCGTCTCGGCGGGCGCCGTGCTCGTCCCCCTCAACACCCGTTTCAAGGGTGCGGAGGCGGCGTACGTCCTCCGGCGCAGCCGGGCCCGGCTGCTCTTCGTCACCGGCACCTTCCTCGGTACCTCCTACGTCGCCTCCCTGCGCCGGGCCGCGGGCGAGGGCCCCGGAGCCGGGCCGCTGCGCGGGCTCCCGCACCTGGAGCAGGTCGTCGTCCTCGCCGAGGACGCGCCCGAATCCTTCCGCACCTGGAAGGACTTCCTGGCGGGCGGGGACCGCGTACCGGCCGCGGCCGTGCGCGAACGCGCCGCGTCCATCCCCTCCGACGCCCCCTCCGACATCATCTTCACCTCCGGCACCACCGGCAGCCCCAAGGGCGCCGTCATCACCCACGCCCAGTCCCTGCGCTGCTACGACGTGTGGTGCGAGCTCGCCGGACTCCGCGAGGGCGACCGCTACCTGATCGTGAACCCCTTCTTCCACACCTTCGGCTACAAGGCCGGGATCATCGCCTGCCTGATGCGCGGCGCCACGATGGTCCCCCAGCCCGTCTTCAACGTGGACACCGTCCTCGCCAACGTCGCCGCCGAGCGGATCTCCGTACTCCCCGGCCCGCCCACCCTCCACCAGTCGCTCCTCGACCACCCCCAGCGCGACCACCACGACCTGTCCGCGCTGCGCCTGGTCGTCACCGGCGCGGCCGTGGTCCCGCTGCGGCTCGTCGAGCGGCTGCGCGGCGAGCTGCACATCGCCACCGTCCTCACCGCGTACGGGCTCTCCGAGGCCAGCGGCATCGTCACCATGTGCCGGCGGGGCGACCCCGCCGAGATCATCTCCGAGACCTCGGGGCGGGTCATTCCGGACACCGAGGTGGTGATCGTGGACGCCGGCGGGGCGCCGCGGCCGACGGGCGAGGCCGGCGAGATCCTCGTCCGCGGCTACCACGTCATGCAGGGCTACTTCGAGGACCCCGACGAGACCGCCAGGGCGATCACCGCCGACGGCTGGCTGCACACCGGGGACGTCGGGTTCAAGGACGCGCACGGCAACCTGCGCATCACCGACCGGATCAAGGACATGTTCATCGTCGGCGGCTTCAACGCCTACCCCGCCGAGATCGAGCAACTCCTGGGCCTGCACCCGGACATCGCGGACGTCGCGGTCGTCGGCGTCCCCGACCCCCGCCTCGGCGAGGTCGGCAAGGCGTACGCGGTCCGCCGCCCCGGCTCCACGCTCACCGCCGACGACCTGGTCGCCTGGTCCCGGCGGGAGATGGCCAACTACAAGGTGCCGCGCGCGGTGGAGTTCGTCTCCGAGCTGCCGCGCAACGCGAGCGGCAAGGTCCTCAAGCGCGAGCTGCGCGCCCGCCAGGAGTAAGAACCGGCCATGTCTAACCATAGGTAACCGTGAGATGAACAGCGGTTTTCGGAATCATTTCAAATGAATCAAGCCATTGTTGCCCTGGTTGGCGATCATGAACATGGCCTGATGTCACCCTTACGAGGTCAAGATCGTTTAGCTGAAAGAGCTCCTCGTGCAGATCAAGCGTGGTATTAAGACCGCCCTCGCCGCCGGCGTCCTCGTGGCGGCCATCGCCACCCCGGCGATGGCCGACAACGTCTCCGGTGGCATCTGGAACTACGGCGTTTCCGACGGCAAGGCGTACTCGAACTACTACCACCCCGACAAGTGCCACGGGTCTTCGGTGCAGGGCGCCTACTTCGCCTCGAGCGGCAACGCCGACAAGGGGACGTGGGCCCTGGCCTCGGTCGCCAAGGCCCGCTCGGGCAACAAGTCGTACTACCGTTCCTCCTGCTGATCCAGGGCGAATCGCAGCTCCGGGTTCCCCGTAGCTGATCCGGGCCGTGGGGAGGCGAGAGTCTCCCCACGGCTCGTTCCGCGCCGTGCCGAGATGTGCTCCCTGAGTGCCCTGACCTAGGTAATAGATGCTGCACCGAGGTATCAAGTTCGTCCATGCCGCCGTGTTGGCGTTCTCGGCGGTCGTAGCGTTCCTGTTCGTGCGAGGACTGGACGAGGACTGGGTACTGGGTCACTCGGCGCTCGTGTGGGTGTCCGAGTCCGAAGACTCGGCAAGCGGCGCTCAAGTCGCCGATGCGGTGTCCGCGTTCGCCGCAAGACGGGGCGTCACGGTGGCACGGGAAGTGCCGGACCTGCAGGATCCCGACAGGCGCCGGCACCTCTATCTCGCCCCGGGCAGGCCGGGATCCGATGCCGCGTCATGGCCGGGCGAAGGCTACCCGGCGTTCGGACGGGACTACCGTACGGATGTCCACCCGATCGCAGACATCGGGCAGCGGGACCCCAGAGGCATGTACTACATCTTCGGCACCCCCGAGGACACCAACGCGCTGGTGGCCGAATTCTCCGGCCTCGGCCTGAGCGCCGGCCCCGATCACCCGCTCTCCTTCAGCGCACTGGCGCCCTACTACACGGACACCGCCCTGTACTGGTCCGCCCTCGTGGTCGCCCTCGCCGCCATGACGATGACCGGCGCCGGCGTCCTGCTCAACGCCAAGGCGTACGGGGTCCTGCGGCTCCAGGGCAAATCCTTCACCGACATCCTCGTGCGCGATCTGCGCCAGCTGGCGGTGTTCTGGGCAGCGGCGGCAGCAGCGGTGGCCGCTGCCGCGCTCGCCTTCCTCGGCCTCTACAACGGCCTGGCATGGCTCGGCCTGTTCGCGTCGGTGGCCGCCGTCCTCACCGGTGTGATCGTCCTGCTGATGCTGGCCACCCACACGGCCGCCCTCGCCCTGACGTTCAAGACCGACGTGCTGCACGCCCTCAAGGGCGAACTCCCGGCCCGGGCGGCCTCGGCCAGCGCCTACCTGGTACGCATCCCCGCACTCCTCCTGGCCCTGGCCATCGCCACGGACGTCGTCCTGGCCAGCCAGGACGTAGCGGCCCGCCAGGACAGCCGCATCGCCTACGCCGCGGCCCGCGACGCCACCGCCATCCGTCTCAACGGCAGCCTCGGAAGCGAATCGCCCCGGATGGAAGCGCCGGTGGGCCAGTGGCTGCGCCGATCCGACGCCGAGGGGAAGACCATCATCGCCGGGCGCCGGGATCTCCAGGGGATCGCCCCGACCGCGCACCTGCCCCAGGGCGAGATGCTCATCGTCAACGAGACCTTCCTCGCCAAGCAGCCGTTCCTGGACCCCGCAGGACAGCGCCACACCCCGGCGGCTCAGGGCGGTACGGCCCCGGACGCCCGCAAGGTGCGCCTCATCGTCCCCGAGTCCCTCGGCGCGCACGCGACGACCATCGCCGCCAGGATCCCCGGGATCCTCAGCCCGACCGACCCGAAGCTCATCCGGCCGGACGCGGTGGAGACGCTCCGGGCCAGGAGCGGTCAGTCCGTCTTCGCCTACAGCCTCGGTGACCAGACCTTCAGCGGCGGCCACACCGCCGACCAGGACCGCTCCTTCGTACGCGACCCCGTCCTCGTCGTCGTACCCAACGGGTCCACCTTCCTCACCGACAACGCCTACACGGCGTTCGCCACCCAGGGCGGAGTGGTCTTCACCGACCCGGACGACGTCCTGGCCGGCATCGCGGCGAACAAGCTGCAGACCTACGTCACCGCCCTGCGCCCGATCGGACAGAACGCCGCCCTGCAGATGCGGGACGCCGAGATCAACCTCCGGCTGCAGCTCTTCAACCTCATCGTGGCCGTGGCAGTGCTCCTCATCACCGGCGTCGGCGTCTGCATCGTCTACTCGCGCAAGAACGCCCAGGCCATCTTCGTCAAGCACATCAGCGGCTGGACGTTCGCCGCCACCCACCGCTCCGCACTCGCCGTGGAGGGCGTGCTCGTCGTACTCCTCACCGCCTGGGTCCCGTTCAACGTGTGGCAGCAGAACCAGGAGCTCGAGCAGTTCACGGCCATGGGCGTACCCGCCCCCCGTCCGCCGGTCACCGTCACCACACTCGACATCGCCCTCACCGCCGGGCTGATCGTCACCGAGGTCGTCGCCGTACTCGTCGCCCTGGCCTTCTTCCACAGCCGCATCGCCAAGGAAGGGGCGACGGAATCGTGAGCCCCGCCTCGACCGCAGCCTTCAGCAGGAGCACCACCATGATTGAGATCGACCACCTGGCGAAGTCGTTCGGCACCCGGAACCTGTGGACCGACGTGACCCTGACCATCGGCCGCGGCGACATGCTCGCGCTCGTGGGCCCCAGCGGATCGGGCAAGTCCACCCTCCTCAACTGCCTCGGCCTCCTCGACAAGCCGAGCGCGGGTGCGATCCGTTACGACGGCAAGGACATCACCAGGTTCAACCAGCGGGCGGTCCGCGCGTTCCGCCGGAACGTCCTCGGCTACCTCTTCCAGAACTACGCCCTGATCGAGAACGCCACGGTCGCGGCCAATCTGGAGATCGCCGTCAGGCCGCAGCGCACGCTCCCGCGGGAAGGGCGCGTCACCATAGCCGAAGCCCTTGAGCGCGTCGGCCTCGCCGGGCGCCAGAAGGAGAAGATCCACCACCTCAGCGGTGGGGAGCAGCAACGCGTCGCCCTGGCCCGGCTCATCGTCAAGCAGCCGGCCCTGGTCCTCGCGGACGAGCCGACCGGCGCCCTCGACCAGGAGAACACCACCATGGTCGTCGACATCCTCCGCGACATGAGCGCCGCCGGATGCGCCGTCGTCATCGCCACCCACGACGACTACGTCCGCGACCGGTGCGACTCCACGTTCGCCGTCAACCAGCCCGTTTCCCTGCGGAGCCCGCAGGCGAAGTAGGCCACCGGATCCGTTCGACCGGGTGCGGCGCGGGCTGCGGGCTCAGCGGGCGTACGAGCCGAGGCCGACCAGGCAGTACACGTACTGGTTGAGGACGATGGCACCGCGCATGTAGCGGTAGGAGAACGCGTACTGCGTCCTGGGGTTGGAGTTGCAGCGTTCCATGTCCGAGGTGCCGGGGATGGACTCGATCACCTTGTAGTGCGCGTCGGACGCGGAGCACGAGACCTCGTCCACGCCGCTGACGCTCTGCGGCGTCGTCGAGTCCGGCAACTGTCCGTTGAGGCAGGTGCCCCGGTCGAACGGACTCGGCTCCGGGGTCGCCTCCGGGGTCGGTTCCGGGGCGGGTTCCGGGCTGTACCGGGTGGGCACGGGGTTCGGGGCGGTGGTGGGTTCGGTCGTCCACGGCGTGGAGGAGGGCGGCGACAACGCGCCGGACGAGTAGGTCGGGGTCGGGGAGGCGGAGTTCTTGCTGTCGTCGTCGTCCCCGTTGCTCACCGCGACGAAGACGACGACCAGCACGGCGGCGACCAGGATCGCGGCGATGCACCCGCGGCCGTTCGCCATGGGGGACGGGCCGGGCCGCGGCACGCCCGCACCCGCGCCGCCGGTCGCGCTGGCGGCACCGGTCGCGAAGGCGGCTCCGACTCCGGCCGCCGCACCGGTTCCCGCCGAGGTTCCCGTGCCGGCCCCCGAGACGCGGATGCGCAGCAGCAGCTCCTGGTCCCCGACGCGGGCCCGGACGAGATCGCCGTTCCGGCAGGCCGGGATGCGCAGCCGGGCCGGGCCGTTCGCCAGCTGAACGGGGAGGATGACACCGTGGGCGGCCTGCTGAGGGGTGATCGTTACGGGCATTTCCTGCGACGACACCGGCTGCTCCAAAGGGTGAGGGTGGTGCGGAAGCGCGCTGCCTGACGAACCCTCATCGATTGTGTCCCGTGCACCGGTGGTGACGCAGTGATTCCGCTAGGTACGCCGGGCCAGCACCAGCCGCCAGCGGGGAGCGCCCCCGTCCTGCCGCCCGAAGTGGTCCAGCGGCACGGTCTCCACGGTGAAGCCGGCCGCCTCCAGGTCGCGGCGGACCCCGCTGAGCGGGAAGGTCCGGTAGTACATGACGAAGGACGGCCGCCACACCGCGTTGCGCACCCGCATCGCCGCGTCGAAGCCCGCCGCCGCCCACCACACCGGGGAGCTCGGCGGGATCGGGGCGCCGATCGGGAAGGCGAACACCCCACCGGGGCGCAGCGCGCGGTGCACCCCGGAGAAGAGGGCGGGCCGCTCGGCCGGCAGGAAGTGGCCGAAGGCGCCGAAGCTGACCGCCAGGTCGTAGGCGTCCCCGAGCGCGGGCGGCAGGGCCCGCGCGTCGGCCCGTACGAAGTCCACCCGCTCGTCCGGGTGGGCGCGCCGGGCCTCGGCCAGCATGCCCGCGCTGAGGTCCACCCCGGTCACCCGGTCCCGGCACAGCCTGTGCAGCATGCCGATCGCGGCGCCGGTGCCGCAGCAGACGTCGAGCCCGGCGCCGAAGGTGCCCTCCCGCTGGGCGAGGGTCTCCTCCACGGCGTCGAGCATGCGGTCAGGGGTGCGGAAGGGCGTCCGGTCGAACTTCGGCGCGAGCAGGTCGTAGCCGCGCTCGATCGAGGAGAGGCCCTGTACGGCGAGTTCGCGGACGCTCGGTCCTTGGGAGGTGAACACACCCCCAGCGTATGCCGCGGGCCGGGGCGGGGCCGGTGCGGACCGGACGCGGACGTGCGGCGGTCGCGGTGGCTCCCCCTCCGGGCCACCGCGACCGCCGTTCCCCCGTTGAATCCCCCGTACGTCTTGCGTTCTTGCGTGGCGCCGTGTGCCGGGCGCCGTGTGCGTCCTACGGACGCGGACCGGACGCGTGGTTGTCCAGCGTCTGGATCTCCTCGGCCGGCGTCACCGGGGCCGGCACGGGAGCCGGAGCAGGAGTCGGGTCGAGCGGCTTGATCTCGATGCCCGAGGCGTGGTTGTCCAGAGTCTCGACGTCGACGCCCGGGGCGTGGTTGTCGAGCGACTTGCTGTCACCGTCGGCCGGCAGGATGTTCTCGTTCGTCGTCATCGGTTCTCCTGGTGGATGGGTAGGGCCCGCTCGGCGATTCCCCCGATGACCGCCGAGCGGGTAGTCCTCCAACCGACCCGGATGCCCCCCGACGCGCCGGGTCGATGCACCTATCGTGCCGAACGGCGATAAACGAACGATGAACGCCTCGTTCAACGGGCATCGTCGCAGGTCAGGCCGCGATCTCCGAGGCCAGCAGGGCCTGCACCTCGGCCAGTTCGGTGGACCCCAGCTGCCGGAACACGGCCTCCGCGTCGCGCCAGCACGCCCGCGCCCGGTCGGTCTGCCCCAGCCGCCGCAGCGCCTTGCCCAGCACCGTCAGCACGGTCGCCCGGCGCCACTCCCCGCCGATGCCGCGCAGCGCGATCGCCTGCTCGGCGTGCGAGGCGGCCAGGGTGGGCCGGCGGGCCGCCAGGTGGGCCACGGCGAGCCGGAAGTGGGTCACGCCCTCCCACAGCGGCTGCCGGTTCTCGTGGAAGAGGGACAGGGCCTCGGTGAGCTGGGCGAGGGCCTCGCCGAGGCGGCCCGCCTGGGTGAGCGCGATGCCCAGCGCGTAGCGGCCGTTGGCCAGGCGCAGGGTCAGGCCCATCCGGTCGTAGATGGCGATGCCCTGCAGGGCGAGGTCTATGGCACTGGAGAGGCGGCCCAGTTCCACGTGGATGCGGGACAGGTTGCACAGGGCGCTGGCCTCGCCGACGTTGTTGGCGTCGGCGCGGAAGTTCTCGATGGCCTCCAGCAGGTACCGCTCGCCGTCCGCGTGCCGTCCCTCGTAGAGGGCGATGATCCCGCGGTCGTTGGGCGCCCAGCAGCTGGGCAGGGGGTCGCCGGCCTCGCGGGCGAGCACGGTGGCCTGGCGGGCCTCGTCGTCGGCCGCGGTGAACCGGCCCGCGACCAGGTGGACGTTGGTGAGGGTGGTGCGGGCGCGGCCCTCGGCGTACGGGTCCTTGGCGGCCTGGGCGGCGTCGCGCAGGGCGACGGCGGCCGACTCGTACTGCTTGGAGTTGGCCCCGGATTCGGCGAGGTCCTTGGCCGCCCACAGCAGGTCCACGGCCCGCCGCAGGACCAGCGTCTCGCCGCCCCGTACGGAGGCCTGCCGTACGCACGCCAGCAGCGGGTCGGCCTCGGCGTACAGCCAGTCCAGGGCGGCGCGCGGCTCGGCGAAGACCAGCCCGGGATAGTGGGTGTCGGAGAGGTGGGCCGGCAGCCGGTCGCCGGGGCGTTCCAGGGCGTACACCCCGGAGGCGGTGGCCAGGTAGAAGTCCAGCAGCCGGTCCAGGGCGGCCTCGCGCCCGCCCGGGGGCTGCTCGTCGCGCTCGGCGCAGGCACGCGCGTAGAGGCGTACGAGGTCGTGGAAGCGGTAGCGGCCGGGGGCGGCGGATTCGAGCAGGGAGCAGTCGACTAAGGCTTCGAGGAGGTCCTCGGTGTCGTACTCGGGTAGGTCGAGGACGGCGGCGGCGGCCGAGAGGGAGATGTCGGGGCCGTCGGCGAGGCCGAGGAGCCGGAAGGCGCGCTGCTGGGCGGGTTCCAGCTGGCCGTAGCCGAGCTCGAAGGTGGCTTTGACGGCGAGGTCGCCGGCCTGGAGCTCGTCGAGGCGGCGGCGCTCGTCGCCCAGCTTGGCGGCGAGGACGGAGACGGTCCAGGTGCGGCGGGCGGCGAGCCGGGAGGCGGCGATGCGGATGGCGAGCGGCAGGAAGCCGCAGGCGCCGACGACGTCGAGGGCGGCCTGGCGTTCGGCGCGCACCCGCTCCTCGCCGACGATCCGGGTGAAGAGCTGGAGGGCCTCCTCGGGGCTCATCACGTCGAGGTCGACGAGATGGGCCCCGGCGAGGCCCGCCATCCGGACCCGGCTGGTGACGAGGGCGGCGCAGCCGGCGGTGCCGGGCAGCAGCGGGCGGACCTGGGCGGCGTCGCGGGCGTTGTCGAGGAGGACCAGGACGCGGCGGCCGTCGAGGGTGGAGCGGTAGAGCGCGGCCCGGTCGGCGGGGGAGTCGGGGATGGCGGTGTCGGGGGTGCCGAGCGCGCGCAGGAAGGAGCCGAGGACGGCCTCCGGTTCCGCGGGGCGGGCCTCGGTGCCCTGGAGGTCGACGTAGAGCTGGCCGTCGGGGAAGTGCGGGCGGGCGGCGTGGGCGACGTGCACGGCGAGGGTGGTCTTGCCGACGCCGCCGATGCCGGCGAGCGCGGAGACGGCCATGACCTGGTCCTGGGCGCCGCCGGACAGGATGGCGCCGAGCTCGTCGACGAAGCTGGTTCGGCCGGTGAAGTCGGGCACGGTCGCGGGCAATTGGGCGGGCCTCACGTGGACGGTCGCGGCGGCCGGGGCCGGGTCTTCCGCGCGGGCGAGATCGGCATCGGCGTTCAGGATGCGCTGCTGGAGCGCGGCGAGTTCGGGGCGCGGGTCGACGCCGAGTTCGTCGGCGAGGAGGCGGCGGGTGTCGGCGTAGACGGCGAGGGCCTCGGCCTGCCGGCCGCTGCGGTAGAGGGCGAGCATCAGCAGCTCGCGCAGGCGTTCCTGCAGCGGGTGGGCGGCGGTGAGGGCGGTCAGCTCGGAGACCGCCTCGGCGTGGTGGCCGACCTCCAGGTCGAGGTCGAGGCGGGTCTCCAGCAGCTGGAGACGCCATTCGGCGAGCCGGATGCGCTCGGTCTCGGCGTGCGGGCCGGGGACCCCGGCGAGGGGTTCGCCGTCCCAGAGGTCGAGGGCGCGGGCGAGGAGCGTACGGGCGAGGGAGCGGTCGCCGGCGGCCCGGGCGGCGTCGGCGTCGGCGGCGAGGCTGCGGGCGACGCCCAGGTCGAGGGTGGCGGCGGAGCGCAGCCGGATGGCGTACCCGCCGGACTCGGTGACGAGCAGCCCGGGGGCGACGACCTTGCGCAGGCGGGAGGCGTACGTGCGGATGGTGGCGAGGGCCTGCTGCGGCGGGTCGTCGCCCCAGATGGCGTCGATGAGCTCGGGCGCGGTGGCGGTGCGGCCGTCGCGCAGCAGGAGTACGGCGAGCAGGGCGCGCTGCTGGGGGGTGCCGGAGGGCAGGAGCTCGGCGCCGCGCCAGGCGCGGACGGGGCCGAGGACGGCGAAGCGGGATTCGGCCGGGGCGGCGTGGGCGGCGGCCGTGGCGGGGGCGGCGGAGACGGCGGCCGGGGTGGCCGGGGCGGCAGTAGGGGCGGCCGGGGCGGCAGCCGGGGCCGGGCGCGGGGCCGGGGGTTTGGACGTGCTGGTGGGCCGGGCTCCCTCGGGATGCTTCCGCGGGTGCGGGATGGCCGGTACGCCGTCCATCTGTCGTCCCCCTGCCTTCCGTTCGGTGTAAGGGTCAGTCTGCCCTGTCTTGCGCGTACACGTCAGCCCGTCCATGGCCGATCACGAACCAACTAGCTGACGGTTCGTCAGATCAGCGCTACCGTATGAGCCATGGAGACCTTCCCGAAGATCATCTCGGTGGACGACCACACGGTTGAGCCCCCCCACGTCTGGCGGGACCGGCTCCCGTCCAAGTACCAGGACACCGGCCCCCGCGTCGTCCGCGCCCCCCTGAAGGAAATGACCTTCCTCGGCGGCAAGTTCGCCCCCGTCATGGGGGCCAAGGGCGACGACGGCCCGATCGGCGACTGGTGGGTGTACGAGGACCTGCACCGGCCGCTCACCCGCCTCGACACGGCCGTCGGGTACGACCGCGACGAGATCAAACTGGAAGTCATCACCTACGAGCAGATGCGCCCGGGGTCCTTCTCGGTTCCCGACCGCCTCGCCGACATGGACGTCAACCACGTCCAGTCCGCCCTGTGCTTCCCGACCTTCCCCCGCTTCTGCGGCCAGACCTTCACCGAGGCCAAGGACCGTGAGCTGGGACTGCTCGGCGTACGGGCCTACAACGACTGGATGGTCGAGGAGTGGTGCGGCCCCGACGCCCGCGGCCGCCTCATCCCCCTCACCCTGATACCGCTCTGGGACGCCCGGCTGGCCGCCGCGGAGGTCCGCCGCAACGCGGCGCGCGGCGTGCGCGCGGTCGCCTTCTCGGAGATACCCCCGCACCTGGGCCTCCCGTCCATCCACACGGACGACTGGGACCCCTTCCTGGAGGCGTGCAACGAGACCGGCACGGTCATCGCCATGCACATCGGCTCCTCCTCCCGGATGCCGTCCACGTCCGCGGACGCCCCGCCGGCGGTCGGCTCCACCATCACCTTCGCCAACTGCTGCTTCTCGATGGTCGACTGGCTGATGAGTGGCAAGTTCGAGCGCTTCCCGAACCTGAAGATCATGTACGCGGAGGGCCAGATCGGCTGGATCCCGTACATCCTCGAACGGGCGAACGTGGTCTGGGAGGAGAACCGCGGCTGGGGCGGCGTAGCGGACAAGGTGCTGCGCCCGCCGTCGGAGCTCTTCGCGGAGCACGTCTTCGGCTGCTTCTTCGACGACGCCTTCGGCCTGAAGAACCTCGACTCGATCGGCGTCGCCAACGTCCTCTACGAGACGGACTACCCCCACTCCGACTCCACCTGGCCGAAGTCCCGCGAGGTCGGCGAGGCCCAGATGGGCCACCTGGCCCCGAACGTGGTGGACCGCATCGTCCGCGGCAACGCAATCGACCTCCTGGGCCTCACGGCGGACGGCCTGTGGGCGGGCCCGGGGTCGTGACCCCGGAACCGGCCGGCCGCTACGGCTGACGGGCCGCGCGGCGGGCATCGTCGCCGCGCGGCTCCGTCCCCGCCCCCGGGCGGGCGGCCACGAGGAGCAGTGCCACGGTCAGGCCTGCCGCCGTGAGGACCGGGAGCAGTACCCGTACGTCCACGAGGGCCACCAGTCCGGCCCCCAGCGCGAGGGCCAGCGCGTTCGGTACGAAGGCCAGGGTGTTGGCCGTGGCGGCGGCGCGGCCGAGGACGGCGTTCGGGACTTCGCGCTGCACCGCGGTCAGCGCGACGACCAGCACGCACGGCAGCCCGGCCCCGATCGCCGCACTGCCCGCCAGCGCCGCCGCGTCGTACGGCAGCGCCCTGGCCCCGACGCCCAGCGCGAACACGGCCGCCCCGGCGGCCGTGAACACCCGGTCCGGCAGAAGCCGCAGGAGCGGGCCCGCCGCGAGGCCGCTCAGGACGGAACCGGCCCCCTGCACCGCGTACAGCACCCCCACGTAGGTGGGCGCGTGCCCCAGCACGCCGTCGGCGACCGCGTAGATCACCGCGCCGTTCAGACCCGCCAGGAACATCACCGCGGCGCCGGCCAGTACCAAGGGCCGCAGCACGGGCGACCCCCACAGCTGCCGCCCGCCCTCCAGCAGCTGCCCGAAACCGCCCGGCCCCGCGATCCGCTCCGGCTTCTCCTCGCGGACCCGCAGCAGCGTGAAGATCCCCGCCGCCAGCGCGAACGTCACCGCGTCGAGCAGTGCCACCGACGCCCCGCCGTAGCGGACGAACAGGCCCGCGCCCAGCAGCGGCGCGAGCAGCTTCACGCCCTCGTTCGCCGTCATCCGCAGCCCGTTGAAGTCCCCGAGCAGCCGGCCGTCGACGGCCGGCGGCACCAGGGCCGCCTCCGCCGCCTCGTGGAGGGTGCCGCAGACCCCGTACACCAGCAGGACGGCGAACAGCAGCCACACCCGGTCCGCCGAATCGAGCAGGAGCAGTACGGGCAGCACCGCGGCCATCACGAGGCCGGCGCCGACCAGCACCGGCCGCCGCGGCAGCCGGTCGGCGAGCGCCCCCAGCGCCGGCCCGGCCAGCACCGGTGCCCACAGGGCGAACACCGTCAGCGCCGCGAGGGCGTCCGACCCGGTGAGCGACTTCACCCAGATCCCGGCCACCAGCCACATCGCGGTCGTCCCGAACCCGGAGACCACCACCCCGGCGAGAAAGAGCCCCGCATTGCGGTCCCGCAGCACCCGTCCCGTTCCCCAACTGCCCATCGGACCAGCGTGCGTCTGAGGAGGCGGCACCGGGATCGGGCAACCGCCCTATTTCCCGTGCCGTTTCCGCAGGACAGGCCGCCCGCGGGGATGCGGGCGGCCCGTCCGGTGTGCGCGGGGCGGGGTAGGTGGGTGGGTGGGTTACTTCGGGGTGGTCCAGATCTGGGCCTTGGTCGTGTTCGGCGTGTAGAGCTGGACGGCGGTGCCGTTGGCGGTGGCGCCGCCGGTCACGTCGAGGACCTTGCCCGAGGCGACGTGGACGATCTGGCCCTTGGCGTTGACGGACCAGCGCTGGGCCGGCGTGCCGTTGCAGTCGTAGAGGCTGATCTTGTTGCCGTTGGTGCTCGCGTTGCGCGCGTTGTCGAGGCACTTGCCGAAGGCGCGGAACGTGCCGTCCTGGCCCAGGATCCACGACTGGGCCGCGGAACCGTTGCACGTGTAGAGCTGGATCTGCGTGCCGTTCGCCGCCTTGCCGCCCTTGACGTCCAGGCACTTGGAACCGATCCCGGTCACCTTGCCCTGCGGGGACAGCGCGGCGCCCGCGCCCGTCGCGAGGCGGCGCAGGCCCTGGACGTCAAACTGCTGGACGTAGGTGCCCGCTCGCTTGTCCTGGTACGCGATCGTGGGCGTGCACATGACCGGGAACTGGCCCGAGTCGGTGCCCTTCACGCAGTCGCTCCTGGTCAGGCTGCGGTTGGCGTGCGCCAGGCCGAGCGTGTGCCCGAGCTCGTGGCTGACGTGGTTGCGCAGGTACGGCTCGCCCCAGGCGGCGGCCGGCTTGCCGTCCGGCGCGAAGAACTCGTCGTCGATGTAGGCGTGGCCGCTGGTCACGGTCTCGGCCACGGACGAGCTGGTGAACCCGCAGCTGAGCTTGGCGGCGCCCGAGCCGTCGCGGACCACCTTCCAGCCCGAGCTGCCCATGCTGCCCTCGTCGGCGGGGGGTACGCACGGGTGGTGCAGGACGCCGAAGATCACCTCGCCCTTGGGGCGGACGTAGTCCCAGCCGACCGGCCGGGTGTCGACGGAGACCGGCAGGTTGGTGATGCGGCGCAGGTCCGCGGCGGAGGCCTGCACGTACGGGGCCAGCCAGTCGGCGGACTTCTGGTCGTAGAACTTGATCGTGTAGCCGGTCTGCAGCCACTTGGTGGCGCCGCTCAGCTTCCACCCCTCGCCCGAGGGCGGTACGGGAGCCGCTGCCGCGGCCTCTGCGCCCGATGCTCCCGACGCGGCCGACCTCGCGGCGGCCTTCGGCGCGTCCGCGCCGAGCGACATGACGCCGTCCTTGAAGACGGTGCCGTCGGAGCCGTGGACGGCGGAGTCCTCCGCGTGGGAGTCGATGGAGTCTTGGGAATCCGGTGCCCCGGCCGCGGGGGGTGCCGTCTCGCCGGTGCCCTCGGTGCCGAACGCGGTGGGGGAGAGCTGCAGACTTCCCACGATCGCCACCGCGGCCGCGGCGGCCACCATGGATATCCGGTGCTTGCCTGTCAATCGCAAGGGTTCGTCGCCCTCTCATCAGAATCGGAGCGACGATTAGATCAAGAGGCCAAATGCTCGTGCAAACCGCAGAGTTGGGGGTCCGCTAGCATCGGGGCGTGTCCCGAACGCCGCCCCGGCTCCAGCCCCGGCTCCAGGTCCTGCGCCTCGACCACGCTCCGGCCCTGCTCGACTTCGAGCGGGAGAACCGGGCGTACTTCGCGGCGTCCGTTCCCGACCGGGGTGACGAGTACTTCGCCCACTTCGGGGAGCGGCACCGGGCGCTGATGGCCGAGCAGGACGCCGGGCTGTGCCACTTCCACGTCCTCGTGGAGGACGGCGGCGAGGTGGTGGGGCGGGTCAACCTCGTCGACGTGGCGGAGGGTTCGGCCGAGCTCGGCTACCGGATCGCCGAGAAGGCCGCCGGGCGGGGCCTGGCCACGGCGGCCGTGCGCGAGGCGTGCGGGCTCGCGGTCACGGAGTACGGCCTGACCTCGCTGCGGGCGGTCACGACGCTCGACAACCCCGGTTCCCGGGCCGTACTGGCCCGCACGGGCTTCGTGCCCACCGGCGGACTCCAGCTCGACGGCCGCCCCGGCCTGCGCTTTCTGTGCGACCTGCGCACGCCCGCCTGACCGTCCCGCACCTTGCATCCGGCCCTGCCACCGAGGCATGCTTCGCCAGGGCAAATCGGAAGGATCATCATGCCGGTGGACAAGCGGAGCGTCGTGACGGCGGTGCTGTGTGCGGTGGCGGCTCTGGGGGCTTCCGCAGCGGTGGCCGAGCTTGTGCCGCCGCCCGAGGGGGCCGCGCCGGTGCGCGCGAAGGCCGGGCCGACGGCGTCGCCGACGGCCACATCGCGATCGCAAGCGTCGAAGCCCCAGCTGTCGACCCCGCCCGGAACCACCCTGCCGCCCGCCGTCACGCCCCCGCCCGGCGGTCCCGCGGCCTTCACCGGCGCCCTGTTCACGGACGGCCTGGACAGTGATCACTTCTGTACGGCCACCGTGGTGCACAGCCCCGGCCGGAACCTGATCATCACGGCCGGGCACTGCCTGCTCGAGGGCGACCAGCGCGACGGAACCGCCGTCTTCGCACCTGCGTACGCGAACGGCATGGCCCCGTACGGCACCTGGAAGATCGAGGAGGTCTTCGAGGACGACCGCTGGGCGGAGGGCACGGACGACGACTACGACCTCGCCTTCGCCCGCCTCGCCCCCGACGCCAAGGGCCGCACCATCGAGGACGTGACCGGCGCGGCCGTGCTCGACACCAGTGGGCGTGCGGGCGAGGAGGTCACGGTCACCGGCTACCCCGCCGACCGCAAGATCCCCCGCACCTGCACGGCGGTGGCCGTCCGCGAGAGCGACGCCCAACAGCGCTTCGACTGCGCCGACTTCCCCGGCGGCACCAGCGGCAGCGCGTGGATCGCCCGCGACGGCAAGATCATCGGCATCCTCACGGGCGGTGACACCGACGACGTCTCGACCAGCACGGTCCTCGGCGAGTACGCGGCCTCCCTGTACGCCAAGGCCACGGCGAAGGCCCCCGCCGCCCGCTAGCCAGCCGGCCCGCCAGCCCGCTAGCTCGCCGGCCCGCAAGGCCGTTTCGCCTGATGAGGATCAGCGACATGGACTGGCTCAAGTCCAGCCCGACCGGTCAGGCCAGCAGGCCCAGGTGGACCGGCTCCGTCGGGGTGTTCGCCAGGAGGTCCGGGAGGCGCGGGGGCCACAGGGCTTCGCCCAGGGTGGCCAGCCGGTCCGCGGGGAGCCACTGCCAGTGGATTCCCGGGGCCTCCAGTACCGGTTCGCGGTGGGGTCCGCGGGCGAGGTAGATGTGCTCGTGCTGGCGGACCGGGATGCCCTGGTGGGTGAAGTCGTGCTCCCAGGTGCACAGCAGCCGTTCCGGCTCCAGGTCGGTCCAGCCGGTCTCCTCGCGCAGCTCGCGCCGCACGCACTCCTCGGGGCTCTCGCCGGGATCGATGCCGCCGCCGGGCGGCAGCCAGTGGATGCCGACCTCCACGTTGTTCTCGCGGAAGAGGAACACCGACCCGGCCGGGGACAGGATGACAACGCGCGCCGCGTGACGTGGAGTTCGTCTCATCGACTCAGGGTACGTCGGTGATCCGTTCCGGGGGACGGGGGCGGAGCACCGATCTTCCGCCCGGTCCTCCGCCCCCGCCCCCGGGGCCGCAGCTCCCACTCGGACCCGCCCGGCCCCGACCGCCCTACGCCGCCGCCAGCGCCAGCGTCGGCGACAGGCGGGCCGCCCGCACCGCCGGGTAGAGGCCGGCCAGGGTGCCGATCGCCAGGGTGGAGGCGAAGCCGCCGGTCACCGCCCAGAGCGGGACCACCCAGGGCAGGTCGCCGGCGCGGGCGTAGACCGCCGTGGCCGCGCCGCCGAGGACGATGCCGGCCAGTCCGCCGAGGCCGGACAGCAGCAGGGACTCCGTCACGAACTGGATCCGGATCTGGCCCTTCGTCCCGCCCAGGGACCGGCGCAGGCCGATCTCGTGCCGCCGTTCCAGCACCGAGATGATCATGGTGTTGGCGACGCCGACCCCGCCCACCAGCAGGGCGATACCGCCCAGTCCCAGCAGCAGGGTGCTGAACGCGCCCTCCGTGGCCGCCTTCGCCTGCAGCGCCGCCGAGGGGTCGGTGACCGCGACCGCGCTCGGCGTCTGCGGGTTGGCGGTCTGGGCGATGAGCTTCCTGACCGCCGCCACCCGGTCGTCCGCCGAGCGTTCGTACACGGCCGTCGGGTGGCCGTCGAAGCCCAGCAGCCGCTCGGCCGCGTCCCAGCCGATCAGCGCGGAGCGCTCGATCTCCGGGGCCAGCGGAACCGGCTTCAGGATGCCGATCACCGTGAAGTACCGGCCTCCGATGAAGACCTGCTGGCCCGGTCCGGTGATGCCGAGCCGGCGCGCGGAGACGTGCCCGAGGACCACCGAGGGGTACCGGCCGGTGGCCCCGTTGAGCCAGGTGCCGTCGGCCATCCCGGCGCGCAGGGTGCCCAGCAGGTCGTCCTTGGCCGCCTTGAGCACGACCCCGCCCGTCTCCTCCTTCGGGATGTTCTCCGAGCGGCGTACGGACTCGGCGACGTCACCGGTGGTGCCCACCGACTCGACCCCCGCGATCCGGGAGACCATGCCGGGGGCGTCCTTGGGCAGTTTGGTGTCCTGGCCGCTGAACATCCCCTTGCCGGGTGTCGCGACCAGCATGTTCGTGCCGAGCGCGTCGAGTTCGCGCAGCAGCTTGGCCTGGCTGGAGGAGGAGATCCCGACCACCGCGATCATCGTCGCGATGCCGATGGCGATGCCGAGCGCGGACAGGAACACCCGCATGGGGCGCGAGCGCAGGCCCGCCGATCCGACGTGCAGGACGTCCCGCGGGGAGAGCCTCGGCGGGGTCAGCCGCCGGGCCCGCCGGCCCCTGCCGGCGCCCGTGGCCGTACCTGCGCCCGTACCTGCGCCCGTACCTGCGCCCGTACCTGCGCCCGTACCTGCGCCCGTACCTGCACCCGTACGTGTCCTCGTACGGCCCCTCACGCGACCACCCCCGCCCGGCTCCGTACGTCCGCCACGATCTCCCCGTCGCGGATCCGCACCTGCCGCGGCAGGCTCGCCGCGATCTCGTGGTCGTGGGTGATCACGGCGATGGTGGCCCCGTCCCGATTGAGCTCGTGCAGCAGCTCCATCACCGATTCCCCGGACGCCGTGTCCAGCGCGCCCGTCGGCTCGTCGGCCAGCAGCAGGTCCGGTGCACCCGCCACCGCCCGGGCGATGGCGACGCGTTGCTTCTGCCCGCCGGACAGCTCGTGCGGCCGGTGGTCCATCCGGTCCCCGAGGCCGACCCGCTCCAGGGCCTGCGCGGCCCGGCGGCCGCGCTCGGCGCGCGACAGGCCGCTGTAGAGCAGCCCTTCGGCGACGTTGGCCCGGGCGCTGATGCCCGGCACCAGGTGGAAGGACTGGAAGACGAAGCCGACGTGCCGGGACCGCAGCGCCGACAGCGAACGGTCCGAGAGGGCCGCGATGTCGTGCCCGGCGATCCGCACGCCGCCCGCCGTCGGGCGGTCCAGGGTGCCGACGATGTGCAGCAGGGTGGACTTCCCGGAGCCCGACGGGCCGACGATGGCGAGGAGTTCCCCGGCAGTGACGGTGAGGTCGACCGCGCGCAGGGCGGTGACCCCGCCGGGGTACTCCTTGGTGACCCCGGTCAGCTCCACCACGGTCTCCACTACCTCTACTGCCTCCACTGTCTCCAAGTGCGTCACAGCTTCGGGATCCCCACCTGCATGCCCTCCTCGAGGGCGCCGCCGGTCACCTCGACCCGGCCGTTGCCGAACATGCCCAGCTCGACCCGGACCTCGCGGGCCCGGCCGTCCTCCACGACCTGGACGCCGAAGCCGCCGCCCGCGAGGGCGAGCAGTGCGTTGACCGGTACGGAGAGCACGCCCTTGCGGGTCTCGCCGGTGAGGCCGACGGTCACCGGGGACTGGTCGGGCGCGTTGACCTCGGCCGGCTTGTCGAAGGTGACGGACACCTCGACCTTGGCCTTCTGATCGCCGCCACCGCCGCCACCGCCACCGCCCGCGCCGCCGTTCTTGTCGTTCGGAGCGGCCGTCCCGCCCACGGAGTCGATCCTCCCGGTGGCGCCGGCACCGCCCGGCAGCCGTACGGTCACCGGGTCGCCGGCCTTCGCCGCCCCCGCCTTCGCCGCATCGATCTGGAAGCGGACGATCCGCTCGGTGCCCGTCACCGTCAGCACCGGCTTGCCGGGCCCCGGCTCGTCACCCACCGCCGAGTCGCCCTTGCGCACCCGCTGCGGCCCCGACGCGAAGGCGATGTCCTCCTTGCCGACCTCGCCCGTCTCCGCCGTCTTGTGCGCCTTCTGCCACCGCTTGACCGCCGTCGCCGTGCCCGCCGTGAAGACGCCGTCCTCCGGGTCGAGCCCGGTCCCGTACCCCAGCGCCTGCAGGTTCCGCTTGAGCTGCTTGACGTCCTCGCCCTTGTCGCCGCTCTTCAGCGGCCGGTACATCGGCGTGGACCCGTACATGAGCCGCACCGCCCTGCCGTTGACCTCGTACAGCTTCCCGTCCCGCTCGACCGCCGAGCCCTCGGCGGCGATCCACGTCAGCACGCCCGGCCCGCCCGCGTTCAGCTTGCGCTCCTGCGCGTAGCCGAGGGTGCCCTCCACCTGGAGGCCCGAGCTGAGGTCGCCGCGCTGCACCGGAGCCGTGGCCGGCGGCAGGCCGCCCGCCTCGCGCTGTTCCTGGCCGCCGGCGCCGCGCTGCGGCTGGGCGATGACGGCGTAGCCGCCGCCCGAGACGGCCAGGACCGCGGCCAGTGACCCCAGCAGCCACTTGGCGCGCTTCCTCATCGGGCCGTTTCGCACTTCTTCTGGGCCTCCTCGAAGGCCTTCTCCTGACCCTTGGGGATCTCGGTGGCGCTCTTCATGCCGCCGTTGTACTCAGGGTCCTTGAGGGCGACCCCGTTCTCGCGCATGCACCGGATCCACTTGAGCTCCTGGTCCTTCTCCTCCTGGGTGGGTTCCTTGCCCGACCCCGGGCCGCCCATCCCGCACGCCTTCATGGCCTCCTGCATCTTCTGCGGGTCGGCGCCCCCGCCGAGCGTCATCCCGCGCGGGTCCTGGCCGGGCTCGGGGTCGGGCACGTCCACGCCGTGCTCGCGCAGGCACTGGCGCATCTTCACGGCCCGGTCGGCGTCCGCGCCGGCGCCACTGCTGGTCCCGCTGCCGCTGCCGCTGCCGGTCCCGCCGCCACCGCCTCCGGAGGCGTCGTTCTTCCCCGCCGACGAGTCGTTCGCGCAGGCGGTGGCGAACAGGGTCAGCCCGGTGACGACCGCGGCCGTGGTCATGATCAGGGATCGCTTCATGGGCCCGAGCCTGCGGTGAAAGGGCCTTTCGCTTCCCTCTCGCACCCTGCTTACAACGGCGAAATGCGCTTCTCCGGTAAAGAGGACGCCATGCGCGTACTGGTGGTGGAGGACGAGGAATTCCTCCGGGAGATGATCGCCGAGGGGCTGCGCCGCGACGCGCTCGCCGTCGACGAGGCGAGCGACGGCCCGGAGGCCCTGCGGCGGCTGCGCCTGGGCGAGTACGACGTCATGGTGCTGGACCGCGACCTGCCCGGCCTGCACGGCGACGAGGTCTGCCGGCAGGTCGTGCGCGAGCGGCTGCTGACCCGCGTCCTGATGCTGACCGCCTCCGGGACCGTACGGGACCGCGTGGAGGGCCTCGGGCTCGGCGCCGACGACTACCTCACCAAACCCTTCGCCTACGACGAGCTCCTCGCCCGCGTCCTGGCCCTCGGCCGGCGCGCCCGTCCCGCCCTGCCGCCCGTGCTGGAGCGCGCCGGGATCGCCGTCGACACGGCCCGGCGCAGCGCCACCCGCGACGGGCACCGGCTCGCGCTGTCCCGCAAGGAGTTCGCCGTACTGGAGGCCCTGCTGCGCGCCGAGGGCGCCGTCGTCAGCAACGACGACCTGATCGAGCAGGTGTGGGAGGAGGACACCAGCTACTCCACCAACGCCGTCCGCGTCACCCTCAGCAAGCTCCGCGCCAAGCTGGGCGAGCCGCCGCTGATCGAGACGGTGCCGGGCGCCGGCTACCGGATCGCCGCCTCGTGACGCGCCGCCCGAAGCCCGGTCGCCCGAAGCCCCTTCGCCCGGCGGCCCGCCGTCCGTTCGGGGGAGTCCTGCGCACCGAGCGCGGCCGGCTCACCGCCCTCTACGGCCTGCTGCTGCTCCTCGCGGGCGGCGGACTGGTGGCGCTGGTCTACGTCCTGGTCGGCCAGGGCCTCTACGCGAGCGTCAGCGGGGCCGTCCGCACGGTCAGCCCCGCCTACGTCCTCCCCTCGCCGGGGACCTCGCCCGGTGCCACGCCAGGTGCCACGCCCGGCGTCACGCCAGGTGCTACGCCCGGCGTCACGCCAGGTGCCACGCCCGGCGTCACGCCAGGTGCCACGCCCTTCCTCCCGCCCGGTACCGCCTCGCCCGGCCCGCGGGCCGACGTCGGCCGCAGCTGGGAACCGGCGCGGCGGCGGCCCTCGGGCGAGCCGCTCACCCCCGAGGAGCTCAAGGGCTACGCGTTCACCCAGAACCTCTCGGACGCCGTCACCGACGCCACCCGGCACCGGCTGCTGATGTACTCCCTCCTCGCCCTGGCCGTCTTCGCCGTGCTGTCGATCTGGCTCGCCTGGTGGATGGCCGGCCGGGTGCTGCGCCCCGTCGGCGTGATCACCGAGACCGCGCGCCGCCTGTCCGGGGAGAACCTCGACGAGCGGATCTCCCTCGACGCCCCGCCCGGCGAGCTCAAGGAGCTGGCCGACACCTTCGACGCGATGCTGGGGCGGATGGAGCATCTGGTCTCCGCCCAGCGGCGGTTCGCCGCCAACGCGGCGCACGAACTGCGCACCCCGCTGGCCGTGCAGCGGGCGGCCGCCGAGATCGGGCTGGCCGGGGACCCGTCGCCGGAGAAGGTCGCCCGGATCCGCGCGAAGCTCATCGGCGTCGCGGACTCCAGCGAGCACCTCATCGAGTCGCTGCTGCTGCTCGCCGTGTCGGAGCAGGGGCTGGAGGCGACCGGTCCGGTGGACCTGGCGGCGCTCGCGGCGGCCGAGCTGGCGGCCTGCCCGCAGCAGGGACTGACCGTCGTACGGACCCTCGCGCCGCTGACCGTGACGGGCGACCGGGTGCTGCTCGGCCACCTCCTGCGGAACCTGCTGATCAATGCAGTACGTCACAACCGGGACGGCGGCCGGCTGACCGTGGCCACCTCCGCGGAAGGGGAACTGACGGTCTCGAACACGGGTCCGGTGATCGATCCGGCGGACGTGCCTGGCCTCCTGGAGCCCTTCCGCAGGCGCGCCGAGCGGCAGCACACCGCAGGTGAGGGCGCCGGGTTGGGCCTCTCGATCGTCGCGTCGATCGTGCGCGCGCACGGGGCGGAGCTGGTGGCCGAGGCCAATCCGGGCCCGGACGGCGGCCTGACGGTCCGTGTGCGCTTCCCGGTGTCCGGCGGGACGCGCACACCTCAGGCGCACCGCCTCTGAAGACCGCCTGCTGTACGGTCGGTTTAATGAGCAAGCACGCCCGAGCCCGCTCCCGCGCCCCCCGCACGCCCCGCCGTCTGGCCCTGGCCGCCACCCTCGGCCTCGCGACCTTCGCCGTCGGCTGGCTGTACGTCGCCCAGGACCCGGGCAAGGCCGCCGACGCCGCGACGCAGGTGCGCACGGACGCCCGTCCGCAGGCCCCTGAGCGCGCAGCCCGTGACGTCCAGCGCTCCGCCCTGCAGGGCTTGACCGGCATCAGCGAGCAGACCAAGGCCCGGATCCCGGCCGAGTCCCGCCAGCTCATCCTGGTCACCGGCAAGGCGGGCGACTCCTCGGAGTCCACCGCCGCGCTCTACACCCGCCCGGCCGCCGGCGCCGACTGGGTGAAGGCCGAGAGCTGGCCGGCGCGCAACGGGGCCAAGGGCTGGTCCGCGGAGCGCACGTACGGGGACCTGACCTCCCCGCAGGGCGTCTTCGCGCTCACCGACGCGGGCGGCCTGCTGCCGAAGCCGCCGGGCACCCGGCTCCCGTACGACAAGAACAAGGGCTTCGTCGCCTCGGGCCGCGGGGTGAACGGCGAGTCCCTGGCGGGCTCCTTCGACTACGTCGTCGCCATCGACTTCAACCGCAGGGCGGGCAAGTCACCGCTGGACCCGGTCATGCCGGAGGGCGGGGACAAGGGCGGCAACATCTGGCTCCACGTGGACCACGACGGCCCCTCGCAGGGCTGCGTCGGCATCCCGAAGGAGGCCATGAAGAAGGTCCTGGAGACCCTCGACCCGGCGGCGAAGCCGGTCATCGTGATGGGTCCGGAAGGCTTCTGACGTCGGTCCGGACCGGGGTCCGGTTCCCGGGCCCGCCGTCGGTCCGGGACCGGAGCAGCAGCCCGATGTAGGCGAGGTCGAAGACGCTGCACAGGATCCCCAGGCCGAGGATGAACGGGGATTCCTCGATCACCCCGAACAGCAGGGTCGGGGCCAGCGTCCCGAGCCACTTGGCGACGGCGATGGTCAGGGACTGCCCGCGCGGCCCCTGCCGGGCGGCGTACAGGGAGATGAACAGGCCGGACATCAGCAGGTTCTGCAGGAAGGCCGAGTACCGGGTGGCGTCATGCATCCCAAAGTGCGCGAGGAACAGCCACTGCACGGCGAAGCCGGTACCGAACACCAGGACGGACCAGGCGGCGAAGAGCGGCCGGGTCACGAACTCCGGCAGCTCGGCCCGGCCGAACCGCAGGTAGGTGTAGACGATCACCACATCGGCCACCGCCCACACCACGTTCACCACGCCCTGCGCGGAGATTCCCGCCGCGAACTCGTGGACGGCGTAGGTCGCCTCCCAGGCGAAGTTCAGCGCGAGCGCCGCGACGGGCATCGCGTACGTCCGGTCCCGCAGCCCGACCCGGATCGCCTCCACGTACACGACGGTCCAGGCGATCCCGCTGACCAGCGTGAGCATCAGGTCCATCCGCCGAACCCTAGGGGTGTCTCGCCGATCGTGCCAGGCTCGACCGGCAAGGCGCCCCTGGCTGTGCCATCTCATGACATCGGTTCCTCGCGGTCAGGCTCGGCGGCGTAGGACGTGAGGCGATCGGCGAGCGCGATGACGAGGTCGCGGAGTTCATCGGGGCGCTCGATGACGAACGGCCGGTCGAGTGAGGCGAGTACCGGGGGTACCCAGTCGAGCCGCTCCGCCCGCAGCTCGACGCGCAGCCAGCGCTCGGTCGCGCCGTCCCCGCCGGCCGCGGACTCGTGCTCCCCCAGGCTCGCGACGCTGGCCGGAAGGTGGGCGCGGATCTGCTCAACCGTCCCGTGGATCCGCAAGGTCACCTCGTGCTGGTACTCGGCCGTGGCGAACCCTGACAACACGCGCTGTTCCGGACCGGGACCCACAGGCGCTGCGAATGAGCCGGGCAGGGTCCGCGCGTCCTCGATGCGATCGAGTCGGAAGGTCCGGTCCTCGCCGATCCGGGCGTCCTTGCCCGTGACGTACCACCGGCCCGCATGGGCGACGATCCCGTACGCGTGCAGCGTGCGTTCGCTGCGCCGTCCGTCACGGTCGGTGTAGCGGATCGAGACCGGTCGGAGGTGGCGCACCGCATCGGCGATCGTGAGCAGGACCCCGGCGTCCGGGGTGTCGAACTCGCCGGGCTGATCCGTGAAGGCGAGCGCTTCCAGGAGTGTGTCGAGCCGACGGGCGATGTGCTTGGGCAGCACCCGCCGGATCTTCGCCGACGCCGTCTCGCTTGCCGTGCGCTCCGTCGTCGTCAACCCTGCTCGGCGGCCCGCGACCAGGCCGAGCACCACGGCCAGCGCCTCGTCGTCGCTGAACATGAGCGGAGGCAGGCGGCACCCGGGAGCCAGCCGGTACCCGCCGTAGCGGCCGCGCACCGATTCCACGGGCACGTCGAGATCGATCAGTTGATGTACATACCGGCGCACGGTGCGCCCTTCGACGCCGAGCCGGTCGGCGAGTTCGGCCACCGTCCGGGTGCCGCCCGACTGCAGCAGCTCCAGGAGTGTCAGCACGCGGCCGGTTGGTCGAGGCATGGTGGCAGCCTAATGCGAATACAGGACCGATTCTGTCCACTATTTCTCCTAGCCTGCGACGAGCACGCCTCCAGCACAGCCAAGGAGATTTCCATGGACTTCGTCTCGATCCGCATCATCACCAGCGACGTCGCACGCCTCGTCGACTTCTACGAGCGAGCCACAGGGGCGCGGGCGACGTGGGCCACCGAGGACTTCGCCGAACTCCGGACCGCGGGCGCCACCCTCGCGATCGCCGGCACCCGCACCGTCCCGCTGTTCGCCCCGGACTCTGCCCGCCCGGCGGACAACCACAGCGTGATCACCGAGTTCCTCGTCGACGACGTGGACCGCGTTCACCAGAACCTGACCGGCTTCGTCACCGACTTCGTCAACGAGCCCACCACGATGCCCTGGGGCAACCGGTCGCTGCTGTTCCGCGACCCCGACGGCAACCTCGTCAACTTCTTCACCCCCGTCACCCCGGCGGCCATCGAAAAGTTCGCACGCTGACGCCACGCACAAGGACATCCCGCAGCAGTTCACCTTCGAGGACTTCGCGTGACCAAGGTCCCGAGACACCACACCTAGGGGGTCCCGTAGCTCTCGAACCAGTGGATGTCGAAGTACCGGGCCGTCGAGAACGGATGCTGCCGGTCGGTGAGCAGCCGGTAGACGAACTCGGCGGTCGTCCCGTCGAACCGTCGCCACGAGTCCGGGATGTCCTCCGTCACGAGGATGGGCCACCTGTCGGGGTCCGGGTCCCCGGTGAGCCAGTAGAACTGGTCGGCCTGTTCGGAGCTCGCCCACTCCAGCAGCCCGCCGGGGGCGGGGTAGACCTCGTACGGCTCCCACAGACCGCTGTCGTGCGTCCCGGCCCACTCGCCCAGCCACTCGGTGTGCAGGACGATGTCGTCGCTCTTGAAACGGGCGTCGGGTGTGTGGAGCTGGAGGTAGCCGTCGAAGGCGCCGTGGCCGAACAGCTCCGCGAGCTGCTTGTAGTCACTGGGCAGTGCGGTCCCGATCCGGGTCTCGACCGAAGCCCAGTCGATCGTGCGGGCACGGGTCGTGTCCCATCCCGTGACGGCGACGACCCCGTCGACCCAGGACGTCACCTCCGCCATGTCCGCAGCGGGATCCTCCCGTTCCGCGACCACTGCCACCAGCCGTACGTCGTCGTCGACGCGGACGGAGCCGCAGCCGATCCAGCGGCCCGCGTGCGCCCACGCGCGCATCTCCACGATCCGGTCGCCGAACGGGGCCAGCAGCGGCAGTCCGGTCCGCCCGGTCACGGTCGGATCGGCGTACCCGTCCATGGCGAGAGAGCGCGGGTGTCCGTACCGCCCGCCGAGTGCCTCCTGGAGTGCGTCGAGGTCGCACGCCTCCGAAGGCACCAGGCACACGTGCCCCGCCGGATGTCCTGGCTCGTCACACTGCAGATCGCCCGTACCCGGCCAGGCCAGGTGGTGGACGGCCGAGAGGAGTTCTTCCTGTTCGTCCATGGCAGGCATTGAAGCGGACGCCACCGACATCGGCCCGACATCGGCCCGCCGCCGGCCGGGCACCGACGTCCGACCCCTTGCCTGACGGACCGTCAGCTACGACGATGGCCCGGCACCGATAGGACGAATCGGCAGACGAAGGCGAGGCGGGCCCGCCATGGCGCGCGTGTTTCCGGAAGGTCGGCTGGTCTACGGGATGCAGCTCCCGGTCCAGTCGCAGAGCACCATCTACGCCGAGCCCTGGGAGGCGTCGGCCACCGCCGCGGATCTCGCCGAGGTGGCGCGGGCCGCCGACCGGGCCGGCTTCGGGTACGTGGCCACCTGCGACCACGTGGCCATCCCGCGCCGGCTCGCCGGCCCCATGAGCACCATTTGGTACGACCCCGTGGCCACCCTCTCCTTCCTCGCCGGCGTCACCGAGAACGTCCGGCTCCTCAGCCACGTCGCGATCCTCGGCCTGCGCCACCCGCTGATCAGCGCCAAGCAGTACGCCACCCTCGACCACCTCTCCGGCGGCCGGCTGATCCTCGGGGTGGGGGCCGGGCACGTGCAGGAGGAGTTCGAGGTCCTCGGCGTGGACTTCGCCCGCCGCGGGGCCGTCCTCGACGAGACCCTGGACGCGCTGCGGGCGGCGCTGGGGCCCGAGGAGTACCCGGAGTTCGAGGGCGAGCTGTTCTCCTTCAAGGACCTCGGCCAGCTGCCCCGGCCCGCGCAGGAGCGGATCCCCGTCTGGGTCGGCGGGTCCTCGCCCGCCGCCGTCCGCCGGGCCGCGGTCCGCGGGGACGGCTGGCTCCCGCAGGGGGACCCGCGCGACAAGCTCCCCGCGCAGATCGCCCGCATCCGGGAGCTGCGCGCCGGGGCCGGGATCGCCGGCCCCTGCGAGATCGGCGCGATCACCGAGGCGCTGTACGTGGGCGAGCCCGGCTGGGACACCGGCCGCCGGGCCCTCACCGGCAAGGCGGAGGCGCTCGCGGAGTCCCTGCGGGAGTACAAGGCGCTCGGCGTGGACCAGATCCAGGTCCGCTTCCGCAGCCGCGACCGCGCCGAACTGACCGACCAGATCACCGCTTTCGGGGCCGAGGTCGGCCCCCTCCTCAACGACTAGGAGCACGGGCATGGGCAAGCTGGACGGGCGCGTCGTGATCATCACCGGCGCGGCACGCGGCCAGGGCGAGCAGGAGGCCCGGCTCTTCGCCGCCGAGGGCGCGAAGGTGCTCCTCGGCGACGTGCTGGACGAGCAGGGCGCGGCGGTGGCCAAGGACATAGGCGAGGACCGGGCCCGGTACGTGCGGATGGACGTGAGCCGCGAGGAGGACTGGGCGGTGGCCATAGCCACCGCCAAGGAGGCCTTCGGCGGCCGGATCGACGGCCTGGTCAACAACGCGGGCATCCTGCGCTTCAACGAGCTGACCTCGACCCCGCTGGAGGAGTTCCAGCAGGTGGTCCAGGTCAACCAGGTCGGCGCCTTCCTCGGCATCAAGTCGGTGGCCCCCGAGATCGAGGCGGCCGGCGGCGGCACCATCGTCAACACCTCCTCGTACACCGGCCTGACGGGCATGGCGTACGTCGGCACCTACGCCGCCACCAAGGCGGCCATCCTCGGTCTCACCCGGGTGGCCGCGCTGGAGCTGGCGGCCAAGGGGATCCGGGTCAACGCGATGTGCCCGGGCGCCGTGGACACCCCGATGGCCAATCCGGGGCTGCTGGACCCGGCGAACATGACCGACGAGGCCCGGGACGCGATGGCGGAGCTCTACCAGCGGGTGGTCCCGATGGGGCGGGTGGGGCAGCCGGAGGAGATCGCCAAGCTGGCGCTCTTCCTGACCGGCGAGGACTCCTCGTACATCACCGGCCAGCCGTTCGTCATCGACGGCGGCTGGATGGCGGGCGTCAGCATCCTGTAGCGGTCCGCCGGTCTATCTGATGGAGCGTCAGGTATTGACGCTCCCGCCCCCGCGATGGAACAGTCGAGACATCGAATCTGACGCAACGTCATAAACCAAAGGACGGTGAACCCCTTGGAATTCGGGCTCTTTGTGCAGGGATACGTGCCTGAGGCGCGGTCCAAGGTCGACCCCGAGGCAGAGCACAAGGCGCTGATCGAGGAGACCGAGTACGTCATCCAGGCGGACAAGTCCGGCTTCAAGTACGCCTGGGCCTCCGAGCACCACTTCCTGGAGGAGTACTCGCACCTGTCGGCGAACGAGGTGTTCCTCGGGTACCTCGCCCACGCCACCGAGCGCATCCACCTCGGCTCCGGCATCTTCAACCCGCTCGCCCCGGTCAACCACCCGGTCAAGGTGGCCGAGAAGGTCACCATGCTCGACCACCTCTCCAAGGGCCGCTTCGAATTCGGCACCGGCCGCGGCGCCGGCAGCCACGAGATCCTCGGCTTCCTTCCCGGCATCGAGGACATGAACGGCACCAAGGAGATCTGGGAGGAGACCATCGCGGAATTCCCCAAGATGTTCCTCCAGGAGGAGTACGAGGGGTTCCAGGGCAAGCACTGGTCGCTGCCGCCGCGGAAGATCTTCCCCAAGCCGTACGGGAAGGCGCACCCGGCCATGTGGTACGCCGCCGGGTCCCCGTCCTCCTACGCGATGGCGGCGAAGAAGGGCCTGGGCGTCCTCGGCTTCAGCGTCCAGAAGGTCTCGGACATGGAGTGGGTCCTCGACCAGTACAAGACGGCGATCCGCGAGGCCAAGGCGATCGGCGCCTTCGTCAACGACAACGTGATGGTCACCTCGACCGCGATCTGTGCGGAGACGCACGACAAGGCGGTGGAGATCGCGGTCAACGCGAACATGAACCGCTTCCAGTCGCTGGTCTTCCGCTACCACGACACCTTCCCGCGTCCGGAGGCGATCCCGCAGTGGCCGGAGACCCTGCCGGAGTACAACGCGGAGATCATCGAGCTGCTGATCGCGGAGGAACTGCTCATCTGCGGTGACCCGTCGGAGGTCCGCGCCCAGTGCAAGCGGTGGGAGCAGGCGGGGGCGGACCAGCTCTCCTTCGGCCTGCCGACCGGGGTCTCGTACGAGGACACGATGACCACGATCAAGCTCATCGGCGAGCACGTGATCCCGGAAATAGACACGGACCCGGTCCACCGCACCACCCGTTTCCGGCAATCCGCGTAGCCCCCAGTACGGGGACGGCGTCTTCCCGGACCGCCGCCCCGAACCCGCCCCGGCCGGGCGGCCACCGGCCGGGGCCAAACCCAGCCCCGCCGGCGTTTGAGGCGCGGGGTCTGGGGCGGAGCCCCAGGGAACCCGGCTCCGCCGGGCAGGGGGGGGGGGCCCGCGCCCCCCCCCCCCCCCCCCCCCGCGGGGGGGGGGGGGGGGGGCCGCCCCCCGGGGGGGCGGGGGGGGCGGCGCCCCCCCCCCCCCCCCCCCGGAACCCGGCTCCGCCGGGCACCGGGCTCTGCCCGGACCCGCGCCTCAAACGCCGGCGAGGCTCAAAGTGCGAAGGGACGTCATGCTCGACCACCTGATCAAG
Source organism: Streptomyces sp. NPDC090045 (assembly GCF_044747975.1). Lineage (NCBI taxonomy): Bacteria > Bacillati > Actinomycetota > Actinomycetes > Kitasatosporales > Streptomycetaceae > Streptomyces > Streptomyces sp. NPDC090045. The sequence goes on along the minus strand of NZ_JBIVFA010000005.1, from coordinate 165,443 downwards.
GGCGCGACCGTCGTGGACGGCACCGGCGCCCCCGCCCGCGTCGCAGACGTGGGGATACGCGACGGCCGGATCGCCGTGATCGCCGCGCCCGGCCGCGTCACCGAAGAGGCCCGTACCAGCGAGGACGCCACCGGCCTGGTCCTCACCCCCGGCTTCGTCGACCCCCACACGCACTACGACGCCCAGCTCTTCTGGGACCCGTACGCCACGCCCTCCATGAACCACGGCGTGACCACCGTCGCCGGCGGCAACTGCGGCTTCACCCTGGCTCCGCTCAACCCGGCCCGCCCGGAAGACGCCGACTACACCCGCCGCATGATGAGCAAGGTCGAGGGCATGGCCCTCAAAGCCCTGGAGGAGGGCGTCGACTGGACCTGGTCCACCTTCGGCGAGTACCTCGACGCGCTGGAGGGCCGGATCGCCGTCAACGCCGGCTTCATGGTCGGCCACTGCGCCCTGCGTCGGCACGTCATGGGCGAGGACGCCGTCGGCGGGCAGCCCACCCCCGAGCAGATGCAGCAGATGCTCGACCTCTTCCACGACGCCATGAACGCCGGCGCCTGGGGCCTGTCCACCACCCAGTCCTCCACCCACTCCGACGGCACCGGCGCCCCCGTCGCCTCCCGGCACGCGAAGCCGGCCGAGCTCCTCGCGCTCTCCGAGGCCGTCGCCGAACACGAGGGCACCCAGCTCGAAGCGATCGTCGCCGGCTGCCTCGACCAGTTCTCGGACGACGAGATCGACCTGTTCGTCGACATGAGCGCGGCCGCCGGAAGGCCCCTCAACTGGAACGTCCTCACCATCGACGCCTCCGTCCCCGAACGGGTCCCGCGCCAGCTGATCCCCAGCGAGCGCGCCCGCAAGGCCGGCGGCCGGATCGTCGCGCTGACGATGCCGATCCTCACCCCCATGAACATGTCGCTGGGAACCTTCTGCGCGCTGAACCTCATCCCCGGCTGGGGCGAGGTCCTCGGCCTGCCCGTCCCCGAACGCATCGACAAGCTCCGCGACGCCGGCGTCCGCGCCGAGATGCTGCGCCGCGCCGACAGCAAGGAGGCCGGCGTCTTCCGGCGCCTCGCCCACTTCGGCCGGTACGTCATCGGCGACACGTACAGCAAGGAGAACGAGGGCCTCTCCGGCCGCGTCGTGAACGACATCGCGGCCGAGCGCGGCCAGGACCCCTTCCACTGCCTGGTGGAGATCTGCGCCAACGACGACCTGCGCACGGTCCTGTGGCCGATGCCCACCGACAACGACCCGGCCAGCTGGGCGCTGCGCGCCGAGACCTGGCAGCACGAGGACGTCATGCTCGGCGGTTCCGACGCCGGCGCCCACCTGGACCGGATGTGCGGGGCCCCGTACACGACCCGCTTCCTCGGCGACTGCCTGCGCGGCCGCAAGCTGGTGCCGCTGGAGCAGGCGGTACGGATGCTGACGGACGACCCGGCCCGGCTGTTCGGGCTGCGCGAGCGGGGCCGCGTCGCCGAGGGCTACCACGCGGACCTGGTCCTCTTCGACCCGGAACGCATCGAGGCGGGCCCGGCGACGCTCGTCCACGACCTGCCCGGGGACAGCCCGCGGCTGGACGCGCGGGCCATCGGCATCGTCTCGGTGCGGGTCAACGGCGTGGAGACCATCCGCGACGACGAGGTGACGGGGGCGGTCCCCGGGATCGTGCTCCGCTCGGGCCGCGACACGAGGACGGTGAGCACCCGTTGAACGCACAACCCCTGTACATCGGCGGCGAGTGGGTGGAGCCGGCCGGCGGCCACTACGACGTGGTCAACCCGGCGGACGAGACGGTGGTAGGGCTCGCGCCCGAGGCCTCGCGCGGGCAGGTCGAGGACGCGGCCCGCGCCGCGGCCGAGGCCTTCGAGAGCTGGTCCCGTACGAAGCCCGAGGTGCGGGCGGCGATCCTCGACCGGGCCGCGGACATCATGCAGCGGGAGTTCGAGCCGTGGACGGCGCTGGCCCAGGCGGAGACGGGCGCGCCGACCGGGATCGCGCGCGGCATGCAGGTCGGCGTCGGGGTGGCCCGCTTCCGCCGGTACGCGCGCGGGGCCCTCGAACCCGTGGAGAAGGGCCTCCCGCCGCAGGTCACGGAGGCCGGCCCGATGGGTAGGGCGAGCATCCTGGGCGCGCTGGAGGTGCGCCAGCCGGTCGGCGTGGTCACCTGCATCACCTCCTACAACAACCCGTGGGCGAATCCGGCGGGCAAGGTGGCCCCGGCCCTGGCCATGGGCAACACGGTGGTGGTGAAGCCGGCCCCGCAGGACCCGCTGTCGGTGTTCAGGATGGCGGACGCCCTGCACGAGGCCGGGGTGCCGGCGGGCGTGGTGAACGTGGTCAACGGCCGGTCGGTGGAGGTCGGCGAGGCCGCCGTGGACTCCCCGTACGTGGACATGGTGTCCTTCACCGGTTCCACGGGCGTCGGGCAGCGCATCGCGGAGGTCTGCGGCCGCACGATGAAGCGGCAGTTGATGGAGCTCGGCGGCAAGGGCGCGGCGATCGTCTTCGAGGACGCCGACCTGGACGCGGCCGTGATGGGGATCGGGACGACCTTCTCCTTCTACTCCGGGCAGATCTGCACCGCCCCGACCCGGGTGATCGCGCACCGCTCCGTCTACGACCGGCTGATCGAGAAGCTCACCGGATACCTGGCCTTCATGAAGGTCGGCGACCCGGCGGCGGCCGGCACGGTGGTGGGCCCGGTGATCTCGGCGGTCCACCGGGACCGCGTGGAGTCGTACGTCGAGCTGGGGAAGAAGGAGGGCGCGCGGATCGCGTACGGCGGCGAGCGCCCGGTGGTGGGGGAGGCCGGCAAGGGCTTCTACGTGGCCCCGACCCTCCTCGTCGACTGCACGAACGACATGCGGGTGGTCCGTGAGGAGATCTTCGGCCCGGTGGTCGTGGTCGTCCCCTTCGACGGGGACGAGGACGAGGCGGTCCGGCTGGCCAACGACAGCGACTTCGGCCTGCTGAGCTACGTGTGGTCCGGGGACTCGGCGCGCGCGTTCCGCGTGGCGCGGCGGCTGCGGGCGGGAGGGGTCGGCGTGAACACCATCGGCCGCAACATGGAGGCCCCGTTCGGCGGCTTCAAGCGCAGCGGGGTGGGGCGCGACGTGGGCTCGTACGCGCTGCACGCGTACAGCGAGATCCAGTCGATCGTCTGGACGGGCTGAGCCGGCCGGGCCGGGCTGAGCAGGGCCGCCGGGCCTGTTCGGCCCAGGGGTGGGCACGGCACTGCCGTGCCCACCTCCGTCCTTGCCGTGCCCCCGGTCAGCCGCCGTCCGCGAGGGTCCGCGGGTCGGTGGCCGAGAGCAGCTCCAGCGCGGCGGCGGCCTGGACCGTGGGCGGACGGCCGTCGTCCGGCAGAGCCCACCGCAGGTACCGCCGCTGGGCGCCCGGGGCGGCGTCCGGGCCCGGATCCGGTGCGGGCGGGGCGGTGAACCACACCTCCACCGTGTCCGGTTCGTTCCAGTCGGTGCCGATCCGGCCCGGCTCCACGCCCCACCGGCCCGTCAGGTCAGGGTGCTCCCGTAGTCCCGCCTTGATCAGCCGGGCGGTGTTCCGGGCGGGCCAGCACCAGGAGTGGTCCTTCCCGGCGCGTGCGACTTCGGCGTCGTAGGCGGTCGCGTCGAAGCGGAGCTCGGGCGGGGTCGGTCCGGTCGCTCCGCGCCAGCCGTCCCACACGACCTCGTCGCCGTCCCGGCGGATCGTCACGTACAGCGCCCCGCAGCAGCCTTCGGTGCAGTCCGCCTCGGCGAGCTGCACCTCCCGCGGCGCCGTCCCGGCCCGCAGGTGCCCGGTATCGAGCAGGTACTCGGGGGCGTGGGCCCTGCCCGCCCCGAACAGCGTGGCCACCAGGGGGCGGCCGTCGACCAGGATCCGGGTTTCGACCGCGGGCGAGTCGGCGGGATCGTCGACGACCACCTCGATGCGCAGCCGCCCGCCGCCCGCGGCGCGTACGAACGGCTGCCGCCCGGTCCGCCGGATCCATTCGGCGGTCCGGTTCCGGCCGCCCTCGGCGCGGGCCGCCGCTCCGGCCGGCAGCCGGCGCTCCAGCAGCTCCAGCACCGCCTCCACTTCGCCCGGCCGCCAGTCGAGCAGCGCGGCCGGCCCGCTGTGCAGGTCGAGGGCGATCGACAACAGCAGCGCATGGTGTTCGAGGGTCGCGGGCAGCCGGCCCGCGTGCGCGGCCAGGGCCTTGAACACCTCCATGGCCGGCCCGTAGTCGAGGATCTCGGCCCGGCGCCCCACATCATGGGACATCCGGTGCAGCAGGCGGCCCGTCAGGGCCAGCAGTTCGGGGTCCACGGGGCGGGTGCGCAGCAGCCCGTGCAGGTCCGCGGCCTCGGCGATCCGCCGGCCGAGCCACATCACCCTTGGCTGGTCCGCCAGGCCGATCAGCGCGGTCCGCACCGCTTCCTGGTCGCCGCCGGCGGCGGCGTCGATCAGCGGGGTCAGTGCGTCGTCCCTGCTGCGGTAGGCGAGGGCCAGCAGGGCGGCGGCCTGCCGGTCGAGCGGGTCGAGCGCGTCGGCGGCCGCCGGCGCGAAGGTGCGCAGCAGGCCGAGGACCTTCAGGCAGGGCACGTCCTCGGGTTCGCCGAGGCGGGTCAGGAGGCCGAGGCCGACGCTGACGGCGGCCGGGGTGGTGCCGGTACGGGCCAGCTGCCGGGCGGTGCGCCGGGCCGCGTCCTCGTCGTCCGTGCTCGGCAGCAGTGCGGCGGCCGCGTTCAGGGCGCGGGCGGGCAGGTCGAGCCCGTCGGCCCACCGGTGGACGGCCTCGGCGGCCCGTACCGGGTCGGGGTCGGCCAGCAGGGGGGTGAGCGCGGCGCGCACTTCGGCCTGCACCTGTTTCCAGCTCAGGCGCGGGCGGCCGGGTTCCGGCGGGGTTCCCTCGGGCAGCGGGTAGCCGCGTCGCGGCATCCGCCCGTCCGGCTCGATGCCGTGCCGGAAGAGGGCGTAGTCGTACAGGGAGGTCGTCCGGGGGTCGAGCGGCTCGCGCTCGTCGCGGACGCTCATCGGGCGGGGTGGGACTCGATTCCGTAGGTCATGCCCTGCAGCATGCCGCAGTGATCATCCGGCGTCCAACGAAAATCCGGCCTCGCCGCGGACCCGCCCGTTGACCTGGAGCTGCACCAGGTGCTCGCCGGAGTGGTAGCGGCGGGTGGTGATCGGCTTGAAGGAGTGCCGCTTGGTGCCGCTGAGGGTTTCGCCGGGGGCCAGCGCGCGGGTGAGGAGCTTGAAGACCTTGGGGGTACGGGTGCCGTTCGCCTTCGTGTGGTGCACGACGTAGTCGACGACGAGCTCGGCCGGGAGCGTGCCGGTGTTGGTGACCGCGTAGTCGAAGACGAGGTACTCGCCGACGGCGACCCGCGGGGTGGTGACCTCGGGCCCGCGTACGGCGACCGGTACGTCGGGGGAGTGCCCGAGCAGGGTGAGCGCCTCGGGCCGCCCCGCCTTGATCAGGGTGCGCAGGCCGTGCCGTACGACGCGGTCCGTCGTGCCCGTGGGCCCGGTCAGCCAGCGGGCCGCGGTGTCGACGGCGAGGGCGGGGTGGTCGCGGCTGATGTCGTTGAGGTGGTTGGAGACGGAGCGGCGCACGTACTCGGACTCGTCGCGGTAGAGGGCGTCCAGTACCGGCAGGGCCGGGCGCGGGTCGGCGACGAAGGCGGGGAGCTGCGGGGCCCAGGGCAGCCGGGGCCGGGTGCCCTCGCTGGCCAGGCGCCGTACGTGCGGGTCCGGGTCGTCCGTCCACTTCTGTACGACGGCCAGGGCGCGGGCCGGGTCGGCGCGCAGGAAGGGCCGTACGGCGGATTCGGCGGTCAGCCGGGAGGTGAGGTCGTGCAGCAGGGCCAGCCCGGGCTCGAACGCCTCCAGCCCGCGGACGGCGACGGCCTCGTTGACGGGGAAGGTCATCCAGCCCTCGAAGCCGGGGTCGGCGAGGGCGGTGCGCACGACGGCCTCGAAGCCGGGCCAGTCCTCGGGGAGGTCGGCGAGGACGGCGTCGCGGACCGCGCCGACCCGGCCGCTGTACGTCAGTCCGTCGAGCGCGCCGGCGCGGGCGCGCAGGGCGGGCGAGGACCGGCGGCCGCCCGCCCGGGCGAGCAGCCCTGCCAGGGTGCTGACGGTTTCCGCGCTGAGGAGCTCATCGGCCGTGGGCATGGGGCCAGTCTCGCGGATGCCGGCCCGGTCCGGGGGCGGTGGGCGGCCTGGCGGCCGGGCCCACCGGCCTTGCCGCTCAGTCCTTGAAGTAGTCCGTGAGGACGCAGCCCTTCACCAGGGCCGGTTCCTTGCGGAAGCCGCTCGGTGCAGTGAACTTCGGGTGGCAGTTCAGCATCAGCAGCCCGGCCTGGGGCTTCAGCAGGGCGGTCGCCGCGCTGGCGCGGGTGGAGCCGACGGTGAAGTCCTGTCCGACGACGATTCCGGCGCTCGGGTTGCCGCCGCCGGTCTCCTTGTACTTCTTGTCGACCTCGGCCTTGTAGGCGGCCTGGAAGACCTTGGGGTCCTTGAGCATGAAGATCCGGGTGTCGCCCCCGTCGCAGCTGCCGCGCTCGATGACGGAGTACGTCTTCTCGTCGTACTTGGAGTCCAGCTCCCAGTGCTCGTAGCCGTCCTTCGTCGTGGTGATCTCGACACACTTGGTGTGGCTGTTGACGAAGCGGGCGGCCGCGGCCATGGTCGCCGCCTTGGGGAGCTTCTGGAACGCCGTCCCGTCCTTGGGGGCGTTGCCGTTGACGCCGCCGTTCTTCGTCGGGTTGTCCAGCGTGCCCTCGTTGGGGCCGCCGTCACCGGTGCCGTTGTAGGCGTTGTCCCCGCCCGTCGCGACGGATTCCCCGCCGATGCCGCCGAGCGTCGGGTTGTCGCCGCCTCCGCAGCCGGTGAGGGAGAGCAGGGCCGTGGTGGCCGTGACGGTGATGATCAGTGGCTTGAAACGCATGCGTGGTGTGTCCCCCGGTAAATGACCTTGAACGGCGGCGACTCTAGGGCGGTGATCATGTCCGCGGCAAACCAGAGGGCAGAAAACTCGCACGGGAAAGTTTGAAAACGGCCAAAACGGACATGGCTGCGGTTTCCGCATGCCGAAAGCTCCCCTCGGGAGCCTGCTGAAGCATGGATGGAGGCCGAGGTGAACCTTGTATTAAGGGTTCGTTAACGGTCCAGGACTCGGAATTCCAAGGCATCCGGGGTGGTCGGATTCCGGACTTCGATCCTCCAGATGTGGAAAACGCACCCTCTAACGTCCTGACCCATGACTCAGCTGGACGTTCGGCCTCAGGCCGGAGACACGGTAAGCGGCGTCGCCGAGGGCGACGTTCGCGGCAAGGGCCTCGGCAAGGGCTCCGTCGGCCTCGTGGGAAGCGCCGTCATCGGCATCTCCACCGTCGCCCCCGTCTACTGCCTGACCTCGACCCTCGGCTCGACCGCCGGGGAGGTCGGCCTCCAGATGCCGGCCATCTTCCTCGCCGGCTTCCTCCCGATGCTCCTGGTCGCCTTCGCCTACCGCGAGCTCAACAAGGCAATGCCGGACTGCGGCACCTCCTTCACCTGGACCGTCAAGGCCTTCGGCCCGCGGATCGGCTGGATGTGCGGCTGGGGCCTGGTGATCGCCACGATCATCGTCCTCTCCAACCTCGCGGGCGTCGCCACCTCGTACTTCTGGCTGCTGGCCGGTGAGATCACCGGCAACGAGTCGGTCGCGGCCCTGGACGACAACAAGCTCGTCCACATCGCCACCTGCCTCACGCTGATCGCCGTCGCCACCGCCATCAGCTACCGCGGCATGACCGCCACCAAGGGCGTCCAGTACGCCCTGGTCGGCCTCCAGCTCCTCGTGCTCGCGATCTTCGTCGCGATGGCCTTCCAGAAGGCCTCCGCCGGCACCTTCGACACCGGCCTGGACTTCTCCTGGTCCTGGATGAACCCCTTCGCGGTCGAGTCCATGGCGGCCTTCACCGCCGGACTCTCCCTCTCGATCTTCATGTACTGGGGCTGGGACGCGTGCCTGGCCACCAACGAGGAGACCACCGGCTCCACGAAGACCCCCGGCCGCGCCTCGCTCATCGCGATGGTCGTCCTGGTCGGCTCCTACCTCGCCACCGGCGTCGCCGCCCAGATGGCCGTCGGCGCGGGCGGCGAAGGCCTCGGCCTCGCCAACGAGGAGACCTCCGGCAACGTCTTCGCGGCCCTCGCCGGCCCCGTGATGGGCCCGGTGCTCGGCGTCCTGCTCTTCGTGGCCGTCCTGGCCTCCGCCGCCGCCTCCCTGCAGACCACCTTCATCCCGGTGGCCCGCACGGTCCTCGCCATGTCGACGTACGAGGCCCTGCCGCCCTCCTACGCCAAGGTCCACCCGAAGTTCAAGACCCCGGGCCGCGCCACCGTCATGGCGGGCGTCGCCACCGGCGCGTTCTACACCGTGATGACCCTCGTCAGCGAGAACGTCCTGACCGACACGATCTTCGCGCTCGGCCTGATGATCTGCTTCTACTACTCGCTGACGGCCTTCGCCTGCGCCTGGTACTTCCGCGCCGAGCTCCGCCGCTCCACCCGCGACCTGCTCTTCAAGGGGGTCTTCCCGGTCCTGGGCGGTCTGCTGCTGGCCGCGGTCTTCTTCAAGACCCTCTACGACGCCTGGGACCCGTCCTACGGCTCCGGCTCCACCATCCCCGGCATCGGCGTCGGCAACGTCTTCGTCATCGGAGTCGGCCTGCTGGCCCTCGGCCTGGTCGTCATGTTCGTCACCGAGCGCCGCAGCCCCGCCTTCTTCCGCGGCGAGGTCCTGACGAAGTCCACCCCGGCCCTGGTGGTCGAGGACTGACCACCCCCTCGCACCCCTCGCGCACGACCCGCTGAGTCATCCCCGCGGCCCCGGACCGGTCCCCCTGATCCGGGGCCGCCGGCGTTCCCGGTCGCAGCGGGCGGTGACCACGGGTGCGGGGGAGTCGTTGGGCGGGGCATGAACGCCATGAAGCGCACCCTCGCCGCCCTGGTCGTCACCGGCGGCGCCGCCCTCGCCCTCACCCCCGTCGCCGCGCACGCCGACGAGGCGCCCGCCCAGACGCCCCCGGTCGTGGGCCGCGTCGTCGACATCGTCGACCACCCGGCCCAGACCGTCCAGGACGCGAAGACGGCGGTCGCGGTGACCAGCTCCGCCGCCGGGACCGCCACGGGGGCCACGAACGGCTCCCTCAAGGCCCCGCTGGACACCCTCCCCAGGACCCCGTCGGTCAAGTGACCCCCGGAGGCCGCGTCGGCTGCCGCTCAGCCCCAGGTACGGGAACAGAGCACGAGCCGGTAGCCGTCGGGGTCCTCGATGGTGACCCCCCACTCCTCCCAGTACGGATTGTGGGCGGTGACGCGCGTCCCGCCGTGCTCGACGAGCCGCTGGACCAGGGCCGCGTCCGGCGTCTCGCCGAGGTAGACCACGAAGAGGTCGTCGACGGTCGGCGCGGGCAGGATCGGGTTCGAGGCGTCACGGGTCAGCTCGAAGTGCCACCCGCCCCCGGCCGGCCCGACCATCAGCAGGTCGTGCTCCCCGGGCGCGCTCCCGGTGGTGCGCCACTGCACCTCCAGGCCGAGCCCGTCGACGTAGAAGCGTTCGGCGGCCTTCAGGTCGAGGGAGGGCCGGGCGACGCGGACGTGGGTACGTGAATCGATCATGCCTGGCAGCGTACGAAACCCGTTCGGGGCGCGGGAGGTCCGGCCTCCGGTACCGGCCGAGCGGGTGGAACACGGGGAGTCACCGGGACGGTCGGCATCCCCGGGCGGGCGGGGTTGCTTGGGTGGGCGCGTCCCACCCGAGCCTTCCCCAGGAGATCCCCGTGTCCCCTCGCCCGATCCTGCGCAGCCTGGTCATCGGAGCCTGCACGGCAGCACTGATGGCCGGCTCCGGCCTGCTCACCCTCACCGCCCAGGCGGAGGGCAGACCGGCCGCCTCGGCCTCCACCGCCGTCGCCCCGGCCCGGAAGGCGACGCGCGCGGAGCTGAAGGTCATCGAGTTCTGGGAGCAGTACTACGACGCGGCCAACGGGTGGCACAGCAAGGGCAAGGACACCTTCGCCGTCCGGAAGGACTTCCTCACCACCGAGCTCGACGAGGCACTCACCCAGTGGGGCTCCGACCACCAGACCGACCCGGTCCTGCGCAGCAAGGAACTGCCGAAGGAAGCCACGATCGTGACGGCCGGTGCCGGCGCCGGCCTCAACGCGGGTCACGAGAAGGTCGTCGTGACCCAGACCTTCGAGAACGGCACCACCCAGGACGTCTGGTACCAGGTGAACCTCGAAACGATGATCATCGACGGCCTCCAGGACCCGACGGCCTGATCCCGGCTAGCCCGCCGCGATCCCGTCGAGGAACGCGCCCCAGCTCGCCGGCGCGACGGCGAGCTGGGGGCCGGCCGTCACCTTGGAGTCCCGGATGTGCACGGCGTCCGCACAGGCGGCGACCTCGACGCAACTGTCGCCGTCGCCACTGCTGTACGTGGACTTGTGCCAGGCGAGGGCGACCTCGACGCAGCTGTCGCCCTGGCTGCCGCTGTAGCTGCTCTTGAACCACCGCAACGGGGAGCTGTTCACAGGGATCCTCGCATTCGCATCAACAGGGCCCTGCTGTCCGCAGGATTGAGGGCCTGGATGCGAAGTTTGGCATACCGCAGGTGGAGGAGACTCAGGTCTTTCGGGTCATTCAGCACGCGGCCCGACTGCTGGCCCTCGCTGTAACCCATCCACTCGTGGTCCTGGGTTTCGAGTAGCTGGAAGGCCCCTCCCAGGCCCGCGTGTTCCGGGCTGATGAGCGGCATGATCTGCAGATCAACGTTGGGGAGTTGCCCGCACTCCAGGAGATGGTCGATCAGCTGGCGGGTCACCTCCGGTCCGCCGGTCTGCCTGGATCACGGCCTCGTCGATGATGAAGCTGAAGACCGTGTACGGAGCACGGAACAGGAGTTGCTGTCGCTCCAGCCGGGCCGCGATGCGTTCCTCCACCTTCTCAGAGGTGGGCGGCGGCAGGACGGCGTCCACCAGAGCCCGCGCGTAGGCCTCGGTCTGCAGCAGTCCGGGAACGGACCGGCACTCGTACGTGTTGAGGATGACGGCGCCCTCCTCCAGCTCCGCCCACCGCCGGAACCATGACGCCAGCCCCTGTCGGCGGGACAGCCGCTTCGCCGCGATGTCGATGACGCCGAAGGTGTCCAGCACCGTCTCGGTCTTGCTGATGAACTTCCGGGACGGATGGCGGCGGCCCTGCTCGACCGAGCCGACGTACTGGACCGAGTAGCCGATCAGCGGGGCCAGTTGCTCCTGGGTCAGGCCGGCGCGTTTGCGGGAGGCCTTGACCGTCTCGCCGAAGCTGCGCAGGGTGTCATCCGGTTCGACCTCGCCGTCACCGCTGTCGTCGGCACTCACCATGGCGGTCACCTCCCCGACAGGAAGACTCACGCACGGTGACTCCCACTGTCCAGGGAGTGGACTCGTACAGATGGTTTGTACGAGTCCGGGTGGTGTTGAACGAGCCTGGTCGGGCGGGATGTTGGCGCCATGACCGCACCCTCCGGCCCCGCCCGGACCCTCGTACGCGTGTTCACTCAGCGTTTCAGCTCCACCCGGCGCGGGGCCCGCCTCGCCCGCCAGCTGACCCTCGTCGAACTGCACGACTGGGGCTTTCCCGAATCCACCGCGCTCTCCGCCGACGCCGGACTCCTCGTGGCCGAGCTCGCCGCCAACGCCGTCACCCACGGGCGGGTTCCCGGGCGGGACTTCGAGCTCAAGCTGACGCTGCTGGAGAACGCCCTGCGCGTCGAGGTGTCCGACGCCCGCCGCGACCGTCGCCCGACCCCGCTGCCGCACAGCTACCAGGCCGAATCGGGCTACGGGCTCCGCATCGTCGAGGCACTCGCCGTCGGCTGGGGCGTGACGGACCGCCTGATCGGCAAGACGGTATGGGCCGAACTGGCCCGCCGGGCGGGCCCGCGGGCCGAGGGCGAGTGGTGAGACTGCCGCCGCGCCCGCACGCACCGGCGGACGGCCCGGCTTGAGGCCCTGTGATAGCAGCGGCTCAAGTCGGGCCCCGTGGCCGTTCGTCAGATCGCGCGGGAGGTGCTAGCCCAGGTTCCCGATGTGCTCGACGATCCAGCCGCCGAGTTCCTCGGTCATCAGGGTGTGCGGCTCGTTGTGCGAGGCGAGTCGGAACTCGTCGAGCTCGCTCGTCCCCGGCTCAAGGCGGTCGATGTTGATGTAGAGGTCGTCGTTGGTGGTGACGTCACGGATGGCGACGGCGCTGACGGAAGGCACGAACGAGTGGTGGCGGATGAGGGCGTTGGTCTTGAGTCCGAGGATCGGGGGCTGCTCGTTGAGCTTGTCGGCCAGGATGCCGAAGCCCTCCAGGGTGCCGCCGGGGGCCCCGTCGAACTCGGGCAGGTCGTCGGTCCGTACTTCCTTGGCCGGCGGCGGGGTCACCAGCCGCAGCTTCGCGACGAGTTGGTTGTCGCCGCTGCGCTGGGCGTAGAGGTGGGTGCCCAGGATGGTCAGGCCCTTGCCCTCGACCGTGTGGTCGCCGGGCTTGATGCCGTTGCCCTGACCGGTTCCGACGCCGTTGGCGACGCCGATCTTCATGGGGATCGCGGGCCAGTTGCCCATCCGCTCCAGCTCGGCGAGGAGCTTTTCGCGGAGCTCGTCCATGCGGGGCTTGCCGTCCCACTCCTCGATGTGCCAGGCCAGCAGCTGCCGGGCGGCATCGCTGTTGATCTGGTCGGAGAAGCCGCTGTTGAGTTCCCGCGAGTAGTGCGCGAACGCCTGCAGGCCGATGGGGATCCAGGCGCCCCGGTGCGGAGTGTCGTACGAGAAGTAGAGGCCGGTCTCGTGGTCGATCCGCTCGTGCTCCATCTTGGTGAGGGCGTAGCGGGTGACGAGGCCACCCATGCTGAAGCCGCCGACGGCGAGCCGGTGGTTGCCCACGCGCATCTTGCAGGCCTGGTTGATCGCTTGGATCACGGCCTTCGCGTTCTGCTGGATCGCGGCGCTGCGCTCGTGGAAGCCGACGATGATGACGTCGCGCCCGCGGCGGCGCAGCTCGCTGAGGAATGCGTACTGCTCCCAGTCCAGGCCCTGCCACAGCATGTCGAGGTTGCTCGGGCCCATGTTGAACCCGTCGGCGAGGATCACGGGCCTGGTCAGCTGGTGGCTGCCCTCGGCGTGGTAGACCCAGGCGGTGCCGCCCGGGAGGTCCCAGACGTCGTTCGGGACGGGCGGGATCTGGGTGGGCGGTTCCTTGGGGCCGGGGGCCAGGATGATGGGCTCGGCGGCGGCCAGGGCCTTGCGGATCTGCTGCTCGGTGGCCTGCTGCTCGCTCATGGACGGTCCCTTCCAGGATGATCACAGTGAGTATCTGCGTGAACACGGAGAGTATGCACTAATTTGATCACCGGAGCCCAGCTCCACATCCGACGGCGGGGCGTGCCGGGCGGGACACGCCCGGGTGGTCAGGGCCGCCAGCGGGGCGCTTCGTCGTCCGGGGTGTCCGGACTGGCGAAGTGGAAGGGCACGCCGAGGTGGGCGGCCAGGTCGCCGCCCGCGCGGGTGGCGGCCGCCGCCGAGGGGTGGAGCGCGCCCTCGTCCGCGCCGTCCAGGGCGCGTACGGCCGTGCCCCAGTAGATCGTGGCCAGGCACTTCTCCCCGGCGGGCTCGTCCGTGACGGCCAGCAGCCGCACGAACCAGTCGTGGACGGTGTCCCCGTCCCAGACGGCCTCGATGGCCACCACGCGGGCGCGGATGCCGCGGGCGAGGGCGGCGAGCGAGTCCAGGTCGAGCGGCGAGTCGGGGGTGCGGGCCACCCGGTCGCCGAAGTGCAGGTAGCGGAGGTGGACGATCTTCTGCGCCTCGTACAGGCCCACGCCCTGGGCGCGGCCCGCCTCCCACACGAGCCGGATCGCCTGGAAGCTGCCGTCCTGCAGGACGTATCCGTCGACCTGGGTGCGGATACCGGCCGGGAGCCCCTCCCACTGGCTCTCGGTCTCCCGGTCCACGGCGTCGGCGTCCGCTCCTCGGTTCGTCATGGCGTCATGATCGGCGCGGCGGGCCGCGGCCGTCGAGAGGATTTCGGCGGGCTACTCCCACGAGCGCCGGGGCGGGCCGTACCTGCGGCGGCGCAGCTCGGAGACCTCCAGGTCCGAGCGGCGGCGCTGACCGGCCGTGAACATCGTGCCGCCGATGAGGAGGAACAGGCCGCCGGTGATGCCCAGGCCCAGCGGGTCGAGGGCGCGGCTGCCGGTGGTCTCCATCCAGGGGTCGAGGCCGCCGAGCCGGTCCTTGAAGAGGACGACCTGCCCGCCTGGCGCCACCTGCGCGTAGCAGTTCCGGATGGCGTCGAGCTCGTGGCTCTCGCCCGAGGGCTCGACCACGCGGCAGTAGAAGCGTGAGTCGCCCTTGGAGTTGGTGTACTCGCGGGACTCCGTCACGACCGCGTCCACCCGTTCGCCGAGCAGCTTCAGGTACGACTCGTTCAGGTTGGACCCGGCGAAGACACCGAGCGCCATGGTGCCGAAGCCCACGAGGGTGGCGGCTCCCGCCCGGTTCCAGTTCGAGCCGGCGACGCCCGCGCCGAGGCCGGCCGCGGCGAGGACGATGAGCACGCCGACGTACAACAGGCCGTACGGGAACTGGGAGATGAAGCCGCCCAGCGTGCCGCCTCCCGCGATGAGCGCGGCCCAGAACAGGGAGTTCCGGATGCGCCGGGCCCCGGTGGGGGCGGCCTTCCCCCAGGGTCCCGTTGTCCGGGCCGTGCCGGCCGTGTTCATGTCGGCCGTGTCCATGTCGCTCTCCTCAGGTCCCCCGCGGGCAGTCCGGCCGAGCCTACGCAGGGGCCGGGCGAGGCGCGCTCAGAGGTACTGGGCGAAATCGTCCAGGGTGCGCAGCACCTGCGGCTTCGGCTCCGAGGGGAGCTGGAGGACGACCTCCTCGATGCCCAGGTCGGCGTAGTGGCTCAGCTTGCCGGGGGTGGGCTGCACGGCGTACGGGACCACCTGGAGGGACTTGGGGTCGCGTCCGGCGGTCTCCCAGACCTGGCGCAGCACCGGGAGGGACTCGGTGAGGCCGCGGCCGCCGATCGGGAGCCAGCCGTCGGCGTGGTCGGCGATCGCGGCGAAGAGCTTCGGGCCGGCCGCGCCGCCGATCAGGGTGCGGGGGCCGTGCAGGGGGGCGCCGGGGCCGAGTTCGCGCGGGGTCTGGACGGGCTTGGGGTGGGCGCTGCTGGCCTGGACGGAGCAGTACTGGCCGACGTACGCCGTGGGCTCCGGGGCCCACAGCGCGCGCATCAGCGCCATGCGGTCGCGGACCAGCTCGCGGCGGGTGCGCCACTCCACGCCGTGGTCGGCGGCCTCCTCCACGTTCCAGCCGTAGCCGATGCCCAGGGTGAAACGGCCGCCGGAGAGGTGGTCCAGGGTGGCGACCTGCTTGGCGAGGCCGATCGGGTCGTGCTGGGCGACGAGGGTGATGCCGGTGCCGAGGTGCAGGCGCTCGGTCACGGCGGCGGCCTGGCCGAGGGCCACGAAGGGGTCGAGGGTGCGCCCGTACATCTCGGGGAGTTCGCCGCCCATGGGGGCGGAGGTGTCGCGGGCGACCGGGATGTGGGTGTGCTCCGGGAGGTAGAGGCCGGAGAAGCCGCGCTCCTCCAGGCTGCGGGCCAGGCGTACGGGGGAGATGGTGCGGTCGGTGAGGAAGATGGTCGTGGCGATCCGCATGGGTTCTGGCACCTCCGAGACGTGGGACCCGCAACGGTACGGGCTGGACCCGCGATTGTTGAGGGGGCGTCAGATGGCGGGGTCGCGCTTCGGCCGTACGCCTGCCGTACGGCCTGCCGTACTCCTGCCCGTACGCCTGTCGTGCGTCAGCCTCGTGGGTAGCGGGCCAGCCAGCCGGGGGAGGCCTCCGTCGGGCTGTGGAGGGACGGGCCCTGGGTCATCTCCAGGGCGAAGTCGTCGGCGATCTCCAGCAGAGTGCCGCGGCCTTCCAGCTCGGCGAGCCAGGCGGCCGGGAGGGCCGTCTCGCCGTGCAGGGCGCCGAGCAGCGCCCCGCACAGGGCGCCGGCGGCGGTGGAGTCGCCGCCGTGGTTGACGGCGAGGCGCAGGCCGTGCGGGACGTCTTCGGCGACCAGGGCGCAGTAGACGGCGACGGCGAGGGCGTCCGCGGCGTCGGGGCCTTCGGCGCCGGGACCTTCGGTGTCGGAACCCTCGGCGTCGGGACCTTCGGCCGTCCGGCCCAGGCTTTCGACGGCCCGGGGGCCCGGCGAGCCCTGCGTGACGGCCGACAGGCTGCGCTGGAGGGCGTCCGTGACGGGCTGGTGGCCGGGGCGGGCGCCCAGCAGGCCCAGGGCGCGCTGGACGGCGGCGTCGAGGGAGTCGCCGCGGGTCAGGCCGTGGACGATGACGGCGAGGGCGCCGGCCGAGAGGGAGGCGGTGGGGTGGCCGTGGCTCTGCGCGGCGCACTCGACGGCGAGCTGGAGGACGAGGGCCGGCTCCCAGCCGACCAGCAGCCCGAAGGGGGCCGAGCGGGCGGCGGCGGCCGCGTCACGGGCGGCGGGGTTCTTCGGCTGGTCGAGGGTGCCGAGGATGTCGTCGGCGAAGCCGGTCAGGCAGGCGCGGTCCGGGCTGCGGCGGGCGTAGAGCCACTCCTCCTGCGCGAGCCAGCCGTTGTCCTTGCGGCGCTCGTCGGGGCCCCAGTCGTTCTGGGTGGCGGCCCAGCGCAGGTACGCGCGGTGGATGTCGGTGGGCGGGTGCCAGGCGCCGGTGTCCCGGCGCACGTGGGCCCGTATCAGCCCGTCCACGGTGAAGAGGCTGAGCTGGGTGGCGGCGGTGACCCGGCCGCGGCGGCCGTCGGCGGGTGCGGGTGCGGGTGCGGGCGCCGGCGCGGTGAGGCCGTCCGGGCCGTGGGCCTCGCGGATGCCGTCGAGGGTGAGGCCGGCGAGGGGGGCGCCGAGGGCGTCTCCGAGCGCGGAGCCGAGCAGTGTCCCGCGGACGCGACTACGGAAGTCCTGCTGCTCGATGCGCCCCCAGAGCCCGGTGACGACGGCCCGCCCCAACGTCCGCCCCTCGCCTGCCGCGGGCTCGGCCCCCTCCCGCCCTGCGGGCCCGGCTGCGGGCCCGTGCCCTGGCCCGCCGGCGGGTCCGGCCGGGCGCCCGGCTCCGCCCGCCGGCCCCTGCCCTGCGGGCCCGGTTTCGGTGGCGGGTGCGGCCGTGGGCCCCTGCCCTGCGGGCACGTGCCCAGGTCCGCCCGTGGGTCCGGCCGGGTGTCCGGTTCCGGCTACGGGGCCCAGCCCCTGCCCTGCGGGCCCGGCGGTGGCAGTGGGCGCGGGCAGGTGCCCGGCGGACCCGTCGTCGGCCCCGGCCACGGGCCCGGCGGCGAACCGGGGCCCGTGCCCGGCGGTCCCGGCCGCCGGTGCGGCGGGTACGCCCGCGTGCCCCGGTCCGGCCGGGGTTCCGGTCATGGGCCCTGCCAGGGGGGCGGCCCCCTGCCCTGTGCGTCCTGATCCGGCCGCAGGTGCGGCTCCGGCTCCCGGCCCGGCGGCGAATCCGGCTGTGGGGCCCGCCGCGGGCTCGGCGACGGGCGGGGGCACGGGTGCCGGTCCGCCCGGGATTCCGGCCACGGGCCCTGCCGCGGCGCAGGCCCCCTGCCCTGCGGGCACGTGTCCAAAGGGCGCGGTTCCCGCCCCGGGCCCGGCGGAGAACCCGGGCGGGAGGTAGGCCGGCGGCTCGGTGAGGGGCTGTGGTCCGGCCGGGATCCCGGTCAGCGGTCCTGCCGCGGGTTCGAAGCCGGTCATCGGTGCGGTGAGTTCGTCCGCGGGTGCGTGTCCGAAGGGTGCGGTTCCCGCCCCTGGTCCGGCGGAGAACCCGGCCGGGAGGTAAGCCGCGGGCTCGGTGAGGGGCTGTGGTCCTGCCACGGATTCGAAGCCGAGCATCGGTGCGGTGAGTTCGTCCGTGGGAGCGTGTTCGAAGGGTGTGGTTCCCGCCTCCGGCCCGGCGGGGAACCCGGCTGTGGGGTAAGCGGCGGGCTCGGTGAGGGGCTGTGGTCCGGCCGGGATCCCGGTCAGGGGTCCTGCGGCGGGTTCGAAGCTTGCCAGCGGTGCGGTGAGTTCGTCCGCGAGTGCGTGTTCGAAGGGTGCGGTTCCCGCCCCTGGTCCGGCGGGGAACCCGGCTGTGGGGTAAGCCGCGGGCTCGAAGCCGACCATCGGTGCGGCGAGTTCGTCCGCAGGAGTGGGTATGGGGGCATGTCCGAAGGGGGTGGTTTCGGCCCCTGGTCCGGCGGAGAAGCCGGCTGCAGGGTCGGCCCCGGGCCCGGCTGCGGGTGGGGCGGCGGGCGGGGGGCCGGCCGGGAACCGGGCCAGGGGGCCGGTCCCGGCTCCGGGTCCCAGCCCGGTCGTTGCTGCAGGGCCCACCGCAGGTGCACCGCCGTTCGTACCGATCACTTCTTCCACCCCCGGCACCGCGCCCCCCGCTGACCACTTCACCCGATGCCCGGCGCCCGGCACTGCACTCGTACCCGCCGCGCATGCGAAACCCGCACTGTAGTGGACAGCTTCGATCGAAGCCGGAAATGGTGCGCCAAGAGGCGCGTAAGTGATCAGAGAACGGCCAGATTGCAAATACTTCCGGCCGCGACCTGGCTCATGGCACGTTTTGCCACTTGCCTTCGAGCCGGCTGGTTTCGGCCACGCCTCGTTCATCCGACGTTCTCCGGGCCCGATGAGCCTCGAACGCATGAAGAAGGCTCTCCTCGCCGCGACCGCCGTCGCCGCCACACTCACCGCCTCCCTGGTCGTGGCCCCCGCCGCCACCGCCTCCGGCCTGGACCACCTCCCGTGGGCCGGCCACCAGAACGACCGCTCCGCCATCCCCTTCACCGAGGCCACCGTCACCGCCGGCGCCGACGGTTCCTTCACCCTGCAGTGGAAGGCCCGGGGCACCAAGCGGGTCGAGATCAAGGCGAACGGCAAGGTCGTCGCCAAGGGCGGCGCCGAGGGCCGGGCCGTGGTCACGGGGCTGCCCGCCGCCGACCGCCAGTGGTTCGACTTCAAGCCGGAGCGCGGCGGGAGCCTGCGCCTCGCCGACCGCCTCGTCAAGCTGGACGGCGCGGTCAACTTCCGCGACGCCGGCGGCTACCGCACCACCACCGGCCAGTGGGTCAAGATGGGCGAGATCTACCGCTCCGACGCCCTCAACAAGCTGACCGCGAACGACCTGGCCAAGCTGGAGCGCCTGCGCGTCAAGACCGTCTTCGACCTGCGGATGCAGGACGAGCGCACCAAGGACGCCGACAAGCTCCCGGCCGGCGCCACCTACGTCGTCGCCGACGTCTTCGCCGGCTCCGGCTCCTTCCAGACCCTGCCGAAGACCCCCGACGAGGCCGTCAAGGCCATGGTCGAAGCCGAGAAGGCGATGGTCAGCGGCGACGGCGGCAAGAAGGCGTACCCCCAGGTCTTCGACGGGATACGCAACGACCACCGCCGCTCCGTCCTCTTCCACTGCACCGCCGGCAAGGACCGCACCGGCTGGGCCAACGCCTCCCTGCTCACCGCCCTCGGCGTGCCCAGCGAGACCGTCATGGCCGACTACCTGGCCAGCAACGACTACCGCAAGGCAGCCAACGACGCGATCCTCTCCCACCTGCCCGCCCAGCAGGCCGCCGTCTACAAGCCGCTGCTCGACGTGCGCCCCGAGTACCTCAACTCCGGCTACGACGAGGTCAAGGCCACGTACGGCTCCTTCGACCGCTACCTGAAGGACGGCCTCGGCATCGACAACCGCGAGCTGCGCCAGCTCAAGAAGGACATGCTCGTCGGCTGACCGCCGGCAGGAGCGCGCGCGGGCCCGCCCGGCCGCCACACCGACCGGGCCCGCACACCACCGTCAGTCCAGCACCGTCAGTCCAGTACCGGCAGCAGCTCCGGCAGGTGCCCGTCCGAGGCGCGGGCCGCGTCCTGCCGCTCCCGCGGCACCTCCCCGTACAGCGTCGTACGGGCCTTCGCGGGCCGCCCGGCGGCCTCGGCGACGGCGATCAGGTCCTGGACGGACTTGTACGAGCCGTAACTCGACCCGGCCATGCGCGAGATGGTCTCCTCCATCAGGGTCCCGCCCAGGTCGTTCGCCCCGGACCGGAGCATCTCGGCCGCGCCCTCCGCCCCGAGCTTCACCCAACTCGTCTGGATGTTGGGGATGTGCGGGTGCAGCAGGAGCCGGGCCATCGCCGTCACCGCCCGGTTGTCGCGGACCGTCGGACCCGGCCGCGCGATGCCCGCCAGGTACACGGGCGCGTTGGTGTGGATGAAGGGGAGCGTGACGAACTCCGTGAAACCACCGGTCCGCTGTTGGATCCGGGCCAGCGTGCGGAAGTGGCCGAGCCAGTGCCGCGGCTGGTCCACGTGCCCGTACATCATGGTCGACGAGGACCGGATGCCGAGCTCGTGCGCCGTCGTGATGACGTCGATCCAGTCCGCCGTCGGCAGCTTCCCCTTCGTGAGCACCCAGCGGACCTCGTCGTCGAGGATCTCCGCCGCCGTGCCCGGGATGGAGTCCAGCCCGGCCTCCTTGGCCGCCGTCAGCCAGTCCCGTACGGACATCCCCGTCCGCGTAGCCCCGTTGACGACCTCCATCGGGGAGAAGGCGTGCACGTGCATGCCGGGGACCCGCTCCTTCACCGCGCGCGCGATGTCGAAGTACGCCGTCCCGGGCAGGTCCGGGTGGATGCCGCCCTGCATGCACACCTCGACCGCGCCGACGTCCCAGGCCTGGGCGGCCCGGTCCGCGACCTGGTCCAGCGACAGCGTGTACGCGTCGGCGTCCGTGCGGCGCTGCGCGAACGCGCAGAAGCGGCAGCCGGTGTAGCAGACGTTGGTGAAGTTGATGTTCCGCGTGACGATGTAGGTGACCTCATCGCCCACGACCGACTTGCGCAGGTCGTCGGCGATCCGGCACAGCGCGTCGAGGGCCGGGCCGTCCGCGTGCAGCAGCGCGAGCG
Source organism: Streptomyces sp. NPDC090045 (assembly GCF_044747975.1). Classification (NCBI taxonomy): domain Bacteria; kingdom Bacillati; phylum Actinomycetota; class Actinomycetes; order Kitasatosporales; family Streptomycetaceae; genus Streptomyces; species Streptomyces sp. NPDC090045. Next base: position 144,438 of record NZ_JBIVFA010000005.1, on the reverse strand, counting down.
CCTGCGCGTCGGTCAGCCTCGTCGGATCGTCGGCGGCCCGGGCGAGGGCGGCGCGCACGTCGGTGTCGATGCGCTCGGCCACCATTCCGGGAGCCGCCGCCTCGCGCAGCGCCTCCCAGTCCCCGTAGACGTGGTCGAAGTCGTCACGGCGGTCGCCGGTGCGGCCCTCGGTGTCGATGGTGGCGTGCAGGTCGGTGCGCCCGTAGGCGACGAACCCCTCGTCGGGCTCCTGCCAGGGCCGGCCCTCGACGGTGGCCGTCTCGTCGGCCAGTCCGGTCTCCGGGTCGGCCAGCGCCCGTACGTGCGGCAGCAGGCGGGGGTCCAGCCAGGGCTCCCCGCGCTGCAGGAACTCCGGATAGATGGTGAGGCGTTCGCGCAGCTCGAAGCCGGCGGCCCGGGTGCGCTCGGCCAGCTCCTCGATGTGCGGCCAGGGACGCTCGGGATTCACGTGGTCGGGGGTCAGCGGCGACACCCCGCCCCAGTCGTCGATGCCCGCGCCGATGAGCAGGGCGTACTCGGCGTCCACCAGGTTCGGCGGGGCCTGGATCCGGGCGCTCGGGCCCAGGATGTGCCGGGCGACGGCGATGGCGGCGGCCAGCTCCTCCAGCTCCGCGTCCGGCATGCCGCGCATGGCGGTGTCCGGCTTGGCGCGGAAGTTCTGGACGATGACCTCCTGGATGCCGTGGTAGCTGCGCTGGATCCGGCGGAGCTCGAAGAAGGCCTCGGCCCTCTCCTCGTAGGACTCGCCGATCCCGATCAGCACCCCGGTGGTGAAGGGGACGTTCGAACGCCCCGCGTCCTCCAGCACGCGCAGCCGTACGGCCGGCTCCTTGTCGGGGGAACCGTGGTGGGGGCCGCCGGGCTCGGACCACAGGCGGGTGGCGGTGGTCTCCAGCATCATGCCCATGCTCGGCGCGACCGGCTTCAGCCGCTGGAGGTCGGACCACGACATGACACCGGGGTTGAGGTGCGGGAGCAGCCCCGTCTCCTCCAGGACGCGGATCGCCATGGCGCGGACGTAGGCGAGGGTGTCGTCGTAGCCGTGCGCGTCGAGCCACTCGCGCGCTTCGGGCCAGCGGTCCTCGGGACGGTCGCCGAGGGTGAACAGCGCTTCCTTGCAGCCCATCGCCGCGCCCTGGCGGGCGATGTCGAGGACCTCGTCGGGGGAGAGGTACAGGCCGTGGCCGGCCTTGCGGAGCTTGCCGGGCACGGTCACGAAGGTGCAGTAGTGGCACTTGTCGCGGCACAGTCGGGTGAGCGGAATGAAGACCTTGCGCGAGTACGTGATGACACCGGGCCGCCCGGCGGCGGCGAGCCCGGAGTCCCTTACGCGTGCGGCGGACGCGGCGAGGTCCCGCAGGGCCTCCCCGCGCGCCTGGAGGAGCACGGCCGCCTCGGTCGCGTCGAGGGCGACGCCGTCTCGCGCCCGCCGGAGCGCGCGGCGCATCGCGTTGTCGGTCGGAGCGTCACTCGGAGTGGTCATGGGCCGAGCATACGATCCGACGTTGCGGCGGTGGGGTGGCTGCGCAGTGGCTCATCTCATCAGCTCACCGGCGTTGACCAGCAGGGACTGGCCGGTTATCGCCCGCGCCCGGTCGGAGGCGAGGAAGACGGCGGCGTCGGCGACGTCCCCGTCGGTGGCGAGATCGGGCAGGGCCATGCGCTGGGTCAGCCGACCGTGCACCTCGGCCTCCGGAACGCCCTCCGTGTGGGCGGTGAAGGTGACGAACGCCTGCACCGGCGGCCCCCACATCCAGCCGGGCAGCACCGTGTTGACGCGGATCCGGTGCGGGCCGAGCTCGCGGGCCATGGAGTACATGGCGGAGGTCAGCGCCCCCTTGGAGGCGGCGTAGGCGGCCTGCTGCACCTCGTTGGGCGCGGCGACGGCGGACTGGGTCCCGATGATCACCACGGATCCGCCGCGCTCCTTGAGCGCGGGCAGGCAGGCCCGGGTCATCCTCAGGGTCCCCAGCAGGTTGACGTCGAGGATCTGCTGCCAGGTCCCGAAGTCGGCGTCCTCCAGCCCCCCGAAGTACGAGTCCCAGGCGGCCACGTGCACGACGGCGTCCACGGCCCCGAACCGCTCCACGGCCAGGGCGGCGAGGGCCTCGCACTGCGCCTCGTCGCCGATGTCGGTCGGCCGATGGGCGGTGTGGGTGCCGTCGGGGTCGATCTCGGCGGCGGCCTTGGCGAGATTCGCCTCGGTCCGCGCCCCGAGCACGGCGTTCCCCCCGTCCCGTACGACGGCGGCAGCCACCTGATGCCCGAGCCCGGCCCCGACACCGGAGACGACGACGGTCTTCCCTCGCAACAGCATGACGGACCTCCGGCACGGGTGAATCTGACGAGGCGTCAGGCTACGACGCGGGCCCGGCGGTGTGAAGGGGCGCGGACCCGAAGAGTGCCGGATCCGGAGGCGGTGACGCGAAGTCAATGCCTGGTCTGCCCGGTCCCATCGATCCGCGCGAGCATCCGGTTCACGATGTCGAGGAGTTCCGCGTCGGTGGTGTCTCCGTCCTCCCGGAAGGCCGGGTCGATCGCGTACTCGTCCAGGGCGTAGAAGACCTCGTTGAGCGCTCGGTAGAGGTGGTCCCCGGTGCGCTCGCCTTCGTTCAAGGCCTTCCTCCGGGCGTCCAGCCACTGCTTGGCGAACCTCCCCGGCCGGATTTCGGCGCGGGACAGCCTCCTCATGAGGTCCAGCTGCATCCCGGTTCCCGAACCCTCGGGGACCTCCCGGGCGGTCCTCCACTGCCTCGGGCGTGCGGCCTTGTCATTCATGGCGCGGCGTCCTCGATGGCCTGGAGGATCAGATCCATGTCCTTCGCGGCGAGGAGGCAGAAGTCCTGGTCCTTGGTGACGGTGATCTGCGCTTCGCCGAAGTCGTCGCCATTGCGTGCCGACTCCTCGGTGAGGCGTACGGGCAGGATCAGCCAGTTCTTCGCGGCCTTGAACCGCCACTCGACATGGCGCGGGGCGTCACGCGCCACGGCCTCGAAGACGGGCTTGAACTCGTCGTGAGGCTCGGCGAACCGCCAGCCGAGGTGTGCGATCTGCACGTGCCCGAGGCGGGGATGGCGTTCGACGGGCGACCGGAACCAGAAGAGCGGAGCAAAGCGGGAGAGAGCGGCATGAGCCCTCAGGGCACCTGTCATCAAACGCTCCACGGCGGCTCGCCCGTGCGCCCGAGCTTGAGAATGGATTCGGTTTCGAATGCTTCCAGGTCGGCCACATAGGGACGCACCCCCGGGTGGTCGCCGCAGAAGGTGACGTTCGCCGTGAGGTGGTCGTCGGCCAGGCCGCCGTAGGACAGGGAGATGTACGCGGAGACCTCCACGGTGGAGCGGAGTGCGTCCGCACTCAGGAGAGCGCTGCCCGCGTACGCCACGCAACGCCGCAGCAGCCTCGACTCCCTGTCCTCCCCCGAGGCCGGAAGGTCGTAGTCCGTCATCCCGCGGCCGTTGACGGTGTACTCCTCGTGCACCACGTCCGAGAACGGTCCCGGCGGAGCGGACTTCAGCGCCGACAGGACGTGCGCGCCGCCGGGCGTGACCTCCCAGCCGCCTTCCGCGATTCGAAGGAACCCGGGAGGAGCCTCGTCCGGGGTGATGTCACCCGTGTCGACCCGGCCCAGCAGGCGCGCCATCGAGCGGTTCATTTCCATACGACGCCCTCCTCGAGCAGGGCCCGCACGTGCGCGTTGCCACTGCCGTACAGATGATCGGCCAGCACCTGCCCGGCCGGCCCCTTGGTCCGGTGCACCGCGGCGACGGCATGGGCCATCGTGCGGCCCGCCGGGGCGGCCCGCAGGATCCGCAGGACGAGCTCCACGGCCGCCTCCTCGTCCACGACGACGACCGAGTTGGCGAGATCGACGAGCTGGGTCGCCACGTCGAACCGGTACGGGACTCCCGCCGCGATGGAGTCGAGGCCCCGGCCGATGACGGCGCGGATGTCGGGCAGGCAGGCCCGCACCACGGCTTCGTCCAGGTAGTCCCCGAGCTTCTCCTCGAAGTACTCGCGGTCCGCGATGCGAATGAGGGACCGGAAGGTCTCCAGCCGGAGCCCCGAAGACCCCTTCTCTTCGGCGAGCTCCCGACTGTCGGCCGCGGCTGCGGAGAACTGCCCGTAGCTGCTGTCCACGGAGAACTTGCGGTCGATGAGCAGGTCGTACCAAGGCGCCGCCCGCGGGTCCAGGGTCGCCTCCCGGACCGCCTGGTAGCCCGTGGGCTCACCCCAGGCCACGAGCGTCAGGCAGGCCAGATACCTCTCGCGGTCCGACGCCGACGCATCACCGAGCAGCCGGACGAGACCGGGCACGCGATCGCGGTGTTCCGGGCGGTCGTAGCCGCCGTAGATGACGTCATCGACATCATCGGTGCGCCGCCCCTCGAAGTCGGTCCCGAGCAACTCTTCGCATCTCGTCACGCGGCACCGTACTCCGCCAGTGCCCGCCCCAGGCGGGCCACGCCCTCCGTGATCTCCGTCGGGGTGTGGGTCGTGAACGAGAGGCGGAGGGTGCGGGGGTCCGGGGTGGTGGCGTGGAAGGGGGCTCCCGGGACGAAGGCGACGCCGTGGGTGACCGCCGTCTTGAGCAGGTCCGTCGCGTCGTGGTTCTCGGGCAGGCGGGCCCAGACGAACATGCCCCCCTCGGGGAGGTTCCAGTCGCAGTCCGCCGGAAGGGTACGGCTCAGGGCGCGCTGCAGGGCGTCGCGCCGTGCGCGGTACGCCGCGCGGACCGTGGCGATGTGGGCGTCCAGGTCGGCCGTCGCCAGGTAGTGCGCCGCGGCCAGCTGGTCCACCGTGGAGGTGTGCAGGTCCGCCGCCTGCTTCGCGACCACCGCGGCCCGGCGCAGGGCCGCGGGGGCCCGGAGCCAGCCCAGCCGGAGCCCCGGCGCCATGATCTTCGAGAAGCTGCCGAGCAGGGCCGTACGGTCCTCCGCCCCCGGATGCGCCGCCAGCCACGGAACGTCCGCGCCCTCGTAGCGCAGTTCGCCGTACGGGTCGTCCTCCACCAGCCACAGCCCGAGGCGTGCCGCCGTCCGTGCCACCTCCGCCCGCCGGGCGGCCGGCAGGGTGCGTCCCGTCGGGTTCTGGAAGGTGGGGACGGTGTAGAGCAGCTTCGGGCGTTCCCGCGCGACGAGTTCCGCGAGGGCCTCGGGGACGATGCCCTCACCGTCGCACGGGACGGCCACCACCCGCGCCCCCGCCAGCCTGAAGCACTGGAGCGCCGCCAGGTAGGTGGGGTTCTCGACCAGCACCACGTCCCCGGGTTCGATCAGGGCGGCGGTGATGAGGGTGAGGGCCTGCTGGGAGCCCGAGGTGATGACGACGTCGTCGGCGTCGGTCGGCAGGCCGCGCGCCGTGGTCCGGGCGGCCACGGCCGCGCGGAGTTCCGGCGCGCCCTCGGTGGTCGAGTACTGGAGCGCGCGCCGCGCCGATAGGGCGAAGGCGGCCTCGTACGCGGCCCGCAGGCCCTCGGTGTCGAAGAGCTCGGGCGCGGGGAGGCCACCGGCGAAGGAGACGATCCCGGGGCGTTCGGTGAGCGCGAGGATCTCGCGTACGGGGGAACCCTCGACCGAGACGGCGCGGGCGGCGAACGCGGGCGGCGGCGATGCGGGCACGGCGGTGGCATACATGGGCGCTCCTCCGGAGACGGGTGCGCGCATCGTAGCCAGGAGAAGTTGTAGACGGCATGTATATATCAGGGGGTGGACCCTTCCCGATCCTTCCCGACCCTTCCGGCTTCCCGACCCCTCCCCATCTGACGTCGCATCAGCTAGACCGGTCCCATGACGACAGGAGAGCAGGAACCGCAGCAGGACACCCGCGCCGACGACTACGCCGCGCTCGCGTCCGTCGGCCCCTACGGCGTCCGCCCCGGCCACGCGCTGATCACCATGGTGGAGCCGCACCCGGGCCATGAGTTCGCGTACAACCGCTGGTACGAGGACGACCACTACTACGCCGGCGCCATGGCCATGCCCTGGATGTACGCGGGCCGCCGCTGGGTCGCCACCCGTGACCTCCAGGAGCTGCGCTACCCCGAGAAGTCGGCCGTGGCCCAGCCCGTCACCGCGGGCTGCTACATATCGACGTACTGGGTCACCGAGGGCCGCTACGACGAGCACATGAAGTGGACCGTCGGCATCAACAAGCGCCTGAACCGCGACGGCCGGGTCTACCAGGACCGCACCCACGTCTTCACGGCCTTCCAGGACCACGCGGCCACCGTCTACCGCGACGGCGCCGCCGGCCCGCGGGACTTCCACGCCCTCGACCACCCGTACGCCGGCCTCGTGGTCCAGGTCGTCGACGCCGACGGGCCCGAGCAGCGGGCCGAGTTGCTGGAGTGGTTGCGCTCGCGCGCCCTCCCGAAGCGGCTGCACGGCTCCCCGGCCGCGATGGTGACGCTCTTCCGGCCGACCCCGCTGCCCGGTGACCGGATGACGTACGTCAAGCAGGTCGAGGGGGTCGACACCCGGTTGACGCTGCTGTGGTTCCTGGAGGCCGACCCGCGGGAGTGCTGGGACCGCTTCCAGGGGCTGGACACGGAGGTCGCCGAGGCGGGGCTGGGGCGGGTGGAGCTGGTGGCGCCGTTCATCCCCACGGTGCCGGGGACGGACCGGTACGTCGACCAGCTGCGCTGACGCCGACGGCGCCAACCGGCCGCGCCCGCGCCCGCACGCGGACATGGCCGAGCCCCCTCGGCCAAGACGGCGGACCGGTCGAGAGGGCTCCAGTAAGAGGGAGGGTTGGGACGCGCCGTGATCTTCAGGCGAGGCGTCCCAGCCGGCCCTCGGTGACGTCGGCGACGAAGGAGGTCCAGGAGCCGGGGGCGAAGGTCAGGGAGGGACCGTCCTGCACCTTCGAGTCGCGGACGGCGATGGCCTCCATGACGGGGGACTTGACCTCGACGCAGGCGCCGTTGGCAGAGTAGGAGGACTTGACCCAGTTGACCGTGGCGCCCTGACGAATAGCCATGTTTCTCTCCGGTGAGCGAGTAGTGCCGGTGTCTTGTCGGCCATTTCCGGCTGACCTGATCGACGCTACCGGGAGCTCCTGATAGGTGAACGAAGCGTTCACCCGACCGAGTGGCATATTCCATTCAGGCCTTATGTGGCTGGGGAGTGACGGTGTACGGTACCGACCCTTCCGCCACCCCTCCGCCACCCCACCGGCACATCACGGCATCAGTCGCCCTATTCGCCCTTGTCGGCATATTCGTCGATGATCCCGGAGATGAACTGCCGGGTCTGGTCGACGTTGAGGGCCTGGGCGCGCAGGTGTTCGTACATCACGCTGTACTTCTGCACGTCGTTGGCCTTCTCCAGGTACAGGTCGCTCGTCACGCCCTCGATGTAGACGACCGTCGAGTCGGAGGCGTCCGGGAACTCCAGGATCGCGTACTGGCCGTTGACCCCGGGGTGGGCGCCCAGCGAGAAGGGCATCACCTGCACGGTGACGTGCGGCTGCTCGGACTGCTCTATCAAGTACTCCAGCTGCCGCGTCATCAGCTGGGCGTCGCCCACCCGCCGGCGCAGCGCGGCCTCGTCGATGACCGCCCACAGGCGCAGCGGGCCGAGTTCCGGGTTGTTGTTGTCGGTCTCGGAGAGCCGCTTCTGGCGGTGCATCCGGACCTGGACCCGCTTGTCCACGTCGGCCGGGGCGGTCTCCGGCCAGGCGCCGCGGACGAGGGACTGGGCGTACTCCGTGGTCTGGAGCAGACCCGGGATCACCAGGGGTTCGTACGTGCGCAGGCTGGCGGCGTCCGTCTCCAGGCCGATGTACACGCTGTACGGGATGTCACCGAAGGCGTGCCACCAGCCCTGCTGGCGGGAGTCCTTGGCCATCTGCATGAGCGAGTCGATGAGCCGGCGGTCCTCGACCTCGTACACGTCGCACAGATCGCGGACGTCGCGCTGGCTGATGGAACGGCGGCCGTTCTCCAGTCGGCTGATCTTCGACTGGGAGACGAGGAGGCGCTCGGCGACCTGCTCGGCCGTCATGCCCTTGTCCTCACGGAGCTTGCGCAACTCCATACCCAGTCGGCGGCGTCGGACGGTGGGATTGACATTGGACGCCACGGGAACGGCACCTCCGCCTTCTTCTGTCGTGCAGCTGTCTCTCTGCGTGTCTGATGTCGAGCAGACTGCCACCGAAGCGGGCGCCGCCGCTGGGGAACGGCAGGGAAAACACAGACGCGCGGGGCGGCGGGGTCGGCGAACCGGCCCCGCCACCCCGCGCGCTGGCGGCTCCCGAACCGGGTCTTTGCGGACGTCGGTCACGGCGATGGCGTTGCGATCGAGCTGAGGTGGATCCGGGATGGATCTGTGGACCCGAACTGGTTGTAACCGGTGGATCAGTGCGCGGCCGCGCGGGCCATCGCACCCGTCCGGCGCGGCTGCAGCGGAACGCTGCTCGCCGTGGCCCGGGCAGGTGGCGCCGGTGCGCGGTCACGGCGCGGCTGTGCGGCCACACCGTTCTGGACGTCCATCACGGCATGCGCCACGAGTCCGCCCATCGGGTCGTGCCGGATCAGGTCCCGCAGCCGGGACCTGGACGACCGCCCCTCGTTGCCGGGGTACAGGTGCTTGCCGAGTCCGACCGCGTGGGCCAGTGCGGCAAGCGCCGCGGTCCGCGGGTCCGGCGGTACGCCGGTGCGGATCGCACTGTCGAGCCGGGCTCGGATCTCCCGGCTGATCTCCGTGTCCGTCGCCTGGTAGCGAGTTGTCGGCAACACACCGCACATCTGTCCCGCGACGGCATGGACCATGCCGCAGCGCTCCAGATGAGCGAGGTAAATCTGACGGAGCCCCAGTCGGGGTCCGCCGATCCAGTGGACGGCCCGTACCGGGCTGCCGCGCCTGCGCAGCAGTTCCAGTGCGGAGTCCAGAGTCGGATCTCCTGTCGGCCGTGGCATCACCACGGCGATACGATCCCCATCAGGGGCTATCCGTCCTGCCAGAGCCAGCTCCACTAGCTGTGCCCCGGCCAGGCCGAGGTCGAGCGACTGCGGCTGCGCCGTGGTACCCGTGGCCGGGTCCAAGGCGAGCAGCAGAAGCTCCTCCGGAATTGTTCTGCGGCTCCTGCCCATCCATGCCTCCCCGCGTGGATGAGTGACAGGGTGACGCCTCTCACATTCATCTGTCGAGAGCGCGTGGCCGCTTTGTGGGGGAACCCGCAGCTATGTCGTTCTCGTCTAGCACGTGGGCGATGCCCCCGAGACGGGACACTGTTAGACATTCGGACAGCCGGACGTGGCGGCGATGGAGGAGGAACGGTGGCGGGCGAGTCCCCCGACAAGTCGGTAGATGCAGGAGCGCCGGGGGCGGCGGAGTCGTCCGCGGAGCGTGACCCGAGGCTGTCGGTGTTCCGGCCGAGGGATCCGGAGGACCGGGACGCGCGCGCCGGCGCGGCGGAAGCCGAGGCGGTCGCCGAGGCCGAGGCCGAGGCCGCCGCTGAGCCTGAGCCGGTGGCCGAAACCGAGCCCGTTGCCGATCCCGAGCCCGAGCCGGTGGCCGGAACCGAGGCCGAGGGTGGATCCGAGGCCGAGGGTGGATCCGAGGGCGAGCGGGATCCGCTGCGCGAGGCGGTGGCGGCATGGATCGCCAAGGCCGACGGACCCGCGGACACCTCCGAACGGGTGGAAACGGCTGCTGATGCGGACGCGGATGCCGAGGCGCCGGCGGAGGAGCCGGAAGAGGAGCCCGAGGCCGACGAGCCGGCTGCCGCGCCGAAGCGCGAGGCCGCTCCGGAGACCCGTTCCGAGGAGCCGGAGTCTGCTTCCGTTTCTCGTTCCGGGTCTGGTTCCGCTTCTGCTTCCGGCAGCGCTTCCGGTTCGGCTGCGGAGAAGCCGAAGGCCGTGGACGGGGAGCGCGCCGCGGCGGCTCCCGCTGCGGAAAAGCCCGCCGACAGCGAGCGCACGGCCGTGTTCCGCTCGGTGAAGCCGGATGTCGCAGCGGAGAACCCCGAGCCCAAGCCCGAGGCTGCACCCAAGCCCGCGCCCGCGGTCGAAGAGTCCGCCGACAGCGAGCGCACCGCCGTGTTCCGGGCCGTGAAGCTGGATTCCGGTTCGGCCTCCGCTCCGGAGCGGCCGAAGCCCGGGCCCGCTGCCGACGAGCCCGCGGACAGCGAGCGTACGGCCGTGTTCCGCGCGGTGAAGCTGCCTTCCGGTTCGGCTCCGGTCGATGCGGCGAAGCCCTCCACCGACAAGCCCTCCGCCGACAAGCCCGCGGCCGGCAAGCCCTCCATCGGCAAGTCCGCGGACAGCGAGCGGACCGCCGTCTTCCGGGTCCCGAAGGTGGACGCGGCCAAGGCGGAGACCCCGAAGCCCGCTCCCGCCAAGCCCGCCGCCGCGAAGCCGACCCTGGCCAAGCCGGCCGAAGCCCGGTTCACCCCGGCCCCGGCCAAGCCCGCCCAGGCCAAGCCCGCCGAGGCGCCCAAGGGCAGCACCTTCGTGCCGCTGCGTCCGGAGAGCGTCGCACCGGCACCCGCGTCCGCGTCCGCGCCCGAGGTCCGGCAGCGGCCGAAGCTGCCCGCCGCCGTGGACCAGTCCGAGCGGACCACCCAGCAGCCGCTGCCGCCCAAGCCGCCGCTCGACATGCTCGCGGACCTCACGAACAACCCGCCCCCGCCGCCGAGCCCGATGCGCACCGCCGTCCGGCGGATCAAGATCTACGCCCCGCTCGTCGTGCTCGTGGCGATCATCCTGGCCGTCGTGCAGCTGGTCCGCCCGCTGCCCGAGCCGAAGCTCGTGATGAACGCGAAGTCCTCGTACACCTTCGACGGCGCCAAGCCCCAGCTGCCCTGGCCCGCCGAGGGCCAGGCCTACATGGCCGCCGCCGGCCTCGGCACGCTCGGCCAGTCCGGCGAGCAGAAGCCCGTGCCGATCGCGAGCGTCACCAAGTCGATGACGGCGTACATCATCCTGCGCGACCACCCGATGAAGAAGGGTGAGCAGGGCGCGATGATCGACGTCGACAAGACGGCCGAGACCGAGGGCAAGAAGAACAACTCGACCGACAACGAGTCCACCCTCGACACGGTCAAGGAGGGCGAGAAGATCTCGGAGTACGACGCGATCGCCGCCCTCATGATCCCGTCGGCCAACAACATCGCGCGGCTGCTCGCGCGCTGGGACGCCGGTTCCCAGGAGGCGTTCGTCAAGAAGATGAACGACACCGCCAAGGAACTCGGCATGACCAACACCACGTACACGGACCCCTCGGGTCTGGACGCGACCACGGTCAGCACCGCCGAGGACCAGGTGAAGCTGGGCCTGAAGCTGGTCGAGATGGAAGCCCTGCTGGACATCACGAAGAAGACCAGCTGGGTGGACCCGTCCGGCAAGAACTGGCGCAACTGGAACGGTCTGACCGGAGCCACCGGCGCGCTCGGCATCAAGACCGGTACGACGACCAAGGCGGGCGGAAACCTCCTCTTCGCCGCTCAGAAGAAGGTCGGCAAGACCAACCAGCTGATCGTCGGAGCCGTCCTCGGCCAGCACAAGGCGCCGATCATCGACAGCGTGCTCGCCGCGAGCAAGCAGCTGATGCTGGAGACCCAGAAGGTCCTCGACGGCGCGACCGTCGTGAAGAAGGGCGAGGTCGTGGGCTACGTCGACGACGGTCTCGGCGGCCGGACGCCCGTCGTGGCCACCGCCGACGTGCAGGCGGTCGGCTGGGCCTCGCTGACCGTCGACGTCAAGCTCGCGGACGGCGGCGGGAAGATGCCGCAGACCGCGACGGCCGGGACCGAGGTCGGCGTGCTGACCGTCGGCGAGGGCGCCAGCCAGGTGAAGGTGCCGGTCGCCCTGCAGAGCGACCTCGCGGCGCCGGGCATCGGCAGCAAGCTGACGCGCGTCGGCTGACATCCGGTGAGAGCGTGGATCCGGCGCCCCGGGCAACCCCGGGGCGCCGGGGCGCGTCTTGGCACCCGGGACGTGTGCGGGTGTGGACTCATGTGTTGGGGAGAGCGGCAGTGACCACTGCTGAGCAGCAGGGCCGGCGTCAGGACGCCATCCCGTCGGCCGACGGCGGGGGTGCCGAGGGCCAGCGCCGGGGCGAGGACGAGGGCAGGGGCTCCGGGGTGCCCGGGCAGTCCGCCGGCCCGGGGGTCCTCGCGCCGTCCGCCGACCCCGGCGCCACGCCCGGTCCCGGCCCCGCAACCGGCCCCGGCCTCGGCGTCGCTCCCGACGCCGCCTCCGCCTCCGCCCCGGCTCCCGGCGGCATACGGCCCCGCACCGGGTTCTTCCGCGCCGCCCTCGACGGGGCCCGGCGCCACCCCGTGGCCGTCGCCACCGCGCTCGCCGCCGTACTGCACGTCGTCTGGTTCTTCAGCTTCGCCAACAGCGGCGGCGACCTCGCCGCGCAGGACGCCTGGGCCGAGTTCGTGGGCCGCCACCCCGACTCCGCGTACAACCTCGCCTGGTACGGCGGCATGCACCCCGTCTCGTACAGCGTGGTCTCGCCGTACCTCATGCACATGCTCGGCGTCCGGACCACCATGATGATCGCGGGCACCGTCTCGGCCGGGCTGCTCGCGCTGATCCTCACCCGCTGCCGCGGGGCCGTGCGCGAGCCGCTGTGGCCCGCCCTGGCCGGGGTGTACGGGCTGCTCTGCAACGCCCTGTCGGGCCGCGTCACCTTCGGTCTCGGCGCGATGTTCGCCCTCGCCGCGGTCGCCGCGGTCTTCTGCTGGCCCCGCAAGTGGGCGCGGCGGCGCTGGGCCAAGGCCGCCGTGGCGGCCCCGCTGGCCGGGCTCGCGACCGCCGCCAGCCCCGTCGCCGGCCTGTTCCTCGGGGTGATCGCGGCCGCGCTGTTCCTGAGCGGGCGGCGCCCGGGTGCGTACGCGCTGGGGCTCGCCCCGGTGGCCGTGGTCGGGCTGTCGGCCTGGCTCTTCCCGTTCTCCGGGACGCAGCCGATGAAGATCGGCTCGGCCGGGCTGCCGTTCGTGTTCGCGCTGCTGATCCTCTTCCTCGTACCGAAGCGGTGGAAGACGGTCCGGATCGCCTCCGCCGTCTACGCCCTCGGGGTCTTCCTGACCTGGGTGATCGACTCCCAGGTCGGCTCGAACGTCACCCGTCTGGTGATGCTGTTCGGTGGGGCCGTGCTGCTCGCGGCCCTCGCCTACGAGGTCCCGCGCTCGCGGCGCTGGTACGGGGTGCTGCTCGCCTTCGTCGGGCTGAACGCCTGGATCACCGCCAACAGCATCACGGACATCATCCGCACCACCCCGGTGGCCGCGTGGAACCGTGAGCTGGCCCCGCTCGTCGACCGGCTGCAGAAGGCGGGCGCCGACCGCGGCCGGGTCGAGGTGGTCCCCGCGAGCAGCCACCGCGAGTCCTCCGCCTTCCCCTCGTACGTGAACCTCGCGCGCGGCTGGAACCGGCAGGCCGACCTGGAGCGCAACCCGCTCTTCTACGACGACACCCTCACCGCCGACAGCTACCGGGCCTGGCTGGAGCGCTGGGCCGTGCACTACGTGGTGCTGCCGGCCGACAAACCCGACTCGGGCGGGGAGGACGAGGCGAAGCTCGTGCGCGAGGGGCTCCCGTACCTCCAGCAGGTGTGGGGCGACGCGAACTGGCAGCTGTTCAAGGTCCACGAGCCGACGGACCTGGTGGCCGGACCGGCGACCGTCGTGCGCGCGAGTGCCGACCGGCTGGTCATCGACGTGAAGAAGCCCGGGCGGGTGCTGGTACGGATCCCGCACTCCCCGTGGCTGGGGCTGGTGGACGCGGCGGGGAAGCCCGTACCGCCGCCGCAGGAGACCTTCGCGTCGAAGGCGCGGGGCGGGAGCCGGGAGGGCGGCGCGCTCCGCAAGGAGTACGCGAACACCGCCGGATGCCTGTTCAAGGCGGCGCCGGACGGCACCGGCGACGTGTGGACGGAACTGCTGGCGCCCGCGCCGGGGGAGTACCGGGTGGCGGCGAAGTACCAGCTGCCGCGGGGAACGCCCTGCCCGGACGACCTGGTCCACCAGACGCTGGGGCAGCCGAAGCTGCCGGCTCCGCCGCGCCGGTGATCCGGACCCGAGCCGGAAGCCCTGATCGGAATCTTGATCGGAATTCTTTACGTGCCGGTCCGGGTGCGTTGGTCGCTATATATGCATACGATCCCAGTAGTCCGATTGGGTGCTTCCCGAGGGAGTTGACGACGGGATGAACAAAGAGCAGAAGCGCGACGTCCGGACGGCCATCGCGAAGGCGCAGGAGCAGGCGCAGCCGCCGCGGATGCCGGGTCACGGCTTCGACGGTCCGGTACGGAGCAAGGTCAAGGGCGGGCTGCACACGAAGGCCGCGCTCAAGCGCGCCGGCACTCCGCAGGGTGACCGCATCGGCGAACGCACCAGCGGCCTGAGCTGACCGAGTCGACCCGTCTCTGGACGTAGCCCTTCCGGTCCTGACCGGGAGGGCCTTTTCCGTGGGGGCCGTGGGAGTCGTTGGAGCCGGTTCGCCGGGTGGCGCCCGGAGAATCGTTACATCACCGACGGAACACCCACATATGACCCCCGTAGCGTCATGGCCGTCCCGCCCGCCGCATGCCCGCACGGAGTACGCCCGCCATGACCAGCACCCTCGCCGCCCCCGTCCGCCGCGCCCGCACCGGCCGCGCCCGCACCGGCCGGGCCCGCACCGGCCGGGCCGTGGCGACCGCCGTCCTCGCCGTCGCGGTCTCCGGGGGCCTCGCGGCCTGCGGCGGCGGCAGCACGAAGCTGCCGCCGGACCCCGAGGTCGGCAGCACCGCGGCCCCCGCCCTCACGCCCGTCGTGGACGCCGCCCCGGCGCTGCCCCGGTCGAAGCCGACCGGTATGAAGATCGACGCGGCGGGCGTGGACGCGAAGCGGATGGTCGACCTGGCGGTGGACCCGGTCTCCGGCGAGCTCGGCGTGCCGGACGCCGACACCGACGCGGACACGCCCGGCTGGTGGACCGAGGGGGTCACCCCCGGCGAGAAGGGGGTCTCGGTGCTCGTCGCGCACTTCGACACCCGGCACGGGCCGGCGCTGATGAAGGACGTCAAGAAGATCGGGCTGGGCGACGTGGTGGAGGTGCCGCGCGAGGACGGGCGGACGGCCAGGTTCAAGATCCGCGAGATCGAGGACGTGAACAAGAAGGACTTTCCGACCGGCAAGGTCTACGGGGACACCGACCGGCCCGAGCTGCGCCTGCTGACCTGCGGCGGCGAGGTGAGGAACGGGCACCGCACCAACAACGTCATCTTCTACGCCGACCTCGTGGCGGCCTGATCCGGCGCGATCCCGCCGACCACCCGCCGAAACGGGCGCACTACCGTGAGCTCACCGGGGGAACGGTGAACGGTGAACGGGGACCGCGGAGCAGGGGCCGCGGAGCAGGGACCGCGGAACAGGGGACGGGGAACGGGGACCATGAGCAACATCCAGCGCACCACCATGGGCACAGGCATGCGCTCGGGCATGGGCACGGCCATGGGCACAGCCATGGGCACAGCCATGGGCACAGCCATGAGCTCAGGCACGGCCATGTGCTCCGTCACCGTCCCCGACATCGTCGCCGGCACCGGCACCGGAACCCCGGCGGAGCCCCGCCGATGAGAGCGCGGCCGCCGCGCCCGCGGCTGCCCGCCTGGACCTCCACGCTGATCTGGAAGGCCGCGGTCTTCATCACCCTCATGTGCTGCGGGCTGGCGGCCCTCCTCGGCGTCCTCGTGCACCGCGCCATGACCCACCAGACCGTCGCCACCGCCCGCGAGAAGGCGCAGACGAAGCTGGAGCGGACCATCAGGGCCTACGAGACCGGAGCGCGCCTGCCCCGGGGCGAGGGCATCGACCCGGTCGGCCTGCCCCCCGAGCTGCGCGCACGGGCCGTCGACGGCAAACGCGGCACCGCGCTCGGCGAGCACCGCGGCCGCGCCGCCATGTGGGCGGCCGCGCCCGCCGAGGAGGGCACCGCGATAGCCGTGTCCGTGGACTTCCGCGCCGGCGAGCGGACCATCGCCGAACTGGACCGGGCCATCCTCGGCTCCTCCGGCCTGGCCATCGGCGCCACCCTCCTCATGGGCGCGTTCGGCGTCACCCGCATCACCCGGCGGCTGCACCTGACCGCGCAGGTGGCCCGCCGGATCACCGCCGGCGATCTCGACGCACGGGTCGACGACAGCCTGCGGCACAAGGACGAGGTGGCGGCGGTCTCCCGGGCCCTGGACACCATGGCCTCGTCCCTCCAGCGCAAGCTCGAAGCGGAACGGCGGTTCACGGCGGACGTCGCCCACGAGCTCCGCACCCCCCTGACCGGTCTGAACGCGGCTGCCGAGCTGCTGCCGCCGGGCCGTCCGGCCGAGCTCGTACGGGACCGCGTACAGGCGATGCGCGCGCTGACCGAGGACCTGCTGGAGATCTCCCGGCTGGACACCGGCAGCGAGCGCGTGGAACTGGACTGGCACGACCTGGCCGATCTGGCGGCGCGCACGATCCGGGCCTCCGGCACCGACACGGCCCTGGAGGTGGTCTCCTCCCCGCGGGTGGAGACGGACCGGCGCCGCCTGGAGCGGATCCTGGGCAACCTGGTGGCCAACGCGCACAGCCACGGCGCGGCCCCGGTCACGGTCACCGTCGACGGCCCGACCCTGACCGTGACCGACTCCGGCCCCGGCTACCCGGAGTACCTCCTCACCTGCGGCCCGCAGCGGTTCCGCACGGAGGGCACGAACAAGGGCCACGGGCTGGGCCTGACCATCGCCGAGGGCCAGGCACGGGCCCTCGGCGCCACCCTCGCCTTCCGCAACCGTGAGGAGGGCGGCGCCGAGGCCCGCGTCACGCTCCCAGGGCCCGCAGCACGGGGAGCAACTGCGCCTCCTCGGCGTCGAGATGAGCCTCCAGCTCCCGGCTGAGCCGCTCCACCCGCTCACCGAATCCCGCACCGCCCGGCGCGTCCAGCGCCTGCGTCAGCTCCTGCTGGAGCCGTGCGATGCCGCGGTGCTCGGCGTCGAGCCGGCGGAAGAACTCCCGCAGGTGCGGGTGCTGTTGCTCCAGGTACGGGAAGAGGCCGGCGTCCTCGCTCTTGTGGTGGAACTCCAGCGAGTGGCAGAACGCCAGGCAGTGCTGGCGCAGTTGGAGCCCGAGCGGCAGCGCCCCGCCGCCGCTCGGCTCCTCGCGCGCCCGATCCCGTACGAGCTCCCGTACGAGGGCCAGCTGCGCCCGCAGCCACCCGTGCACGTCGAGCAGCTTCCCGGCGATCCCGCCCTCGCCCGAGGCCGCCTCGTGCGTCCGCTGGAGCACCACGACGGGGATCACCCGCCCGGTGCGCGCCTGGTACTCCCCGTACCCGGGCTCCGCGCGCACGACGCGCGCGAACAGCTCGTCCCGCCGCGCCCCTTCGGCGGGCACGGCGACGGCCTCGTACTCCTCGGCCCCGGTCTCCACCTGTACGAGGGGACGCGCGAGCAGGTTGTGATACCAGGCGGGATGCCGGTCGGCCCCGGCCGCGGACGCCACGACGAGCAGCCCCCCGGCGTCGCGGCCCCCGCCGCGCAGGAACCCGAGCGGGACGGTGTGGGGCTTCCCGGACCTGGCTCCGGTGGTGGTGAGCAGGATCAGCTCGGACCCTTCGAAGGGACCGCCGACGCGGCCGGCGTTGGCCCTGAACTCATCAATGACAGTCTGATTGAACGAAAATGACACGGAGTGTGAACGTCCTCACGGTGTGTGCGTGCGTGTGATGGCAGCGGCAAAACCGAGGGAACTCACCCGTAGCCGGTGGCGTAGACGCCCATGGGCCCGGTCCTTCGACAACAGGTGCCTGCCCAACCACCGCCCGGCCCACATCTCAGTAGGCGGCGTCACGCGACACGTGCGCCATAAAACCACAGAGCGACGAAGGACCTCCAGCCGTTTCCGGCTGGAGGTCCTCGGAGTGTGCCCTCGGCAGGATTCGAACCTGCGACACCGGCTTTAGGAGAGCCGTGCTCTATCCCCTGAGCTACGAAGGCAGGGTGCGGAGACCTGGCTGTAAGGCCGGGCCACCGCGGTCAGTGTAGCGGGTGGTGCTTGATCCGCATCTGTGATCCACGGCGACCGGTGTTCCCGGGCGTACGGTCTGATGGTCCGACCGGCCCGTTGCGTAGGCTGGCCGGGATCATCAACTGCCCGTGAACGGGAGCTTCGAGGTGACGACGATGAACGACCCCTCCGTCCCCTGGTGGCCGTCGCTGCGGCCGCCGGGCGAGGCTGTCGCGCCCCGTCTGCGCCTCCTGGTGTTCCCGCATTCCGGGGCCGGGCCCAGCACGCTCTACCCCGTCGTCGAGGCGCTGCCCGCGGACGTGGAAGTGCTCGGGCTCTCGCTCCCCGGGCGGGAGCGCCGCTACGACGAGCCCGCGGGCTGCCGGCTCGACCAGGTCCTGGACGCCGTCTCCGACGAGGTGCTCGGCCGCGACCCGCTGCCCACGGTGGTCTTCGGACACAGCCTCGGCGCGCTCCTCGCCGCCCGCGCGGCCCGACTCCTCGGCCCGCAGTGCCGGGCGGCCGTCGTCAGCGGCCAGGTGCCCGGCCGGACCCCGCGCCGGGCTCACACCACGGTCACCCAGGAGGACGCGGTCCGGCTGCTGCGCGACGGCGGGAGCACGCCGGAGTGGGTCCTGCGGGACCCGGACATGCTGGCCCACGTCACGCGCGTGCTGCGGGCCGACATCGCGCTCAGCCGGGAGGCCGCGGCGGGGTTCGAGGACGTACGGCTCGACGTGCCGCTCCACGTGCTGGGCGGCACGGCGGACCCGCTGGTCCCGCACGAGCCGCTCGACGGCTGGGCCGGCCACACGACCGGGCCGTGCCGGGTGCGCCGCTTCGCCGGGGACCACTTCTTCCTGCTGGCCCAGGAGCACCGGGTCGAGGTCGGGAACATCCTGCGCGAGGCCCTCACGGCAGAACTCTGAGACCCGGCACCGCGGTTCGGCCACGCACGGCAGCCGGCCGGGGGCCCTGAGCGCGGATGCTCAGGGCCCTGCCGGCCGAAGGCGGCCGGTTCCTTCCGGGGTTACGGCCGGGTGACGCGGACCTGGTAACTGCCGTTGCGCAGCTGGCCCACCACCGAGACGCTGATGCCCGCCTTCTCGTCGGTGAAGGTCTCGCCCGGCCGGAACGGAGCGTCCGACAGCTCCGCGTGCACATTGGGCCGGCGCGTGCAGCCACCGCTCGCGCCGGCGCTGTCCGACACCGTGATCGGGCCGTGCCCGGTGTCCACCTCGGAGTCCACCTTGTAGATGAGGACACCGGGCTTGCACACGGCCTCGTCGTTCCCGGCCCGGGTCCGCACCTCCACCGCGTACCCGGCGCTCTCCGACAACGGGATGAAGGCCAGTTTCGTGCCGCCCCGCACCCCCAACGGGGAGAGGGTGTGGTCGCTGGTGCCCGGCTTGGACGCGCAGCTGATCTGCGTGCTGTCCAGCCAGCCCAGCTTCCACTTGTGCCAGCCCATGAGGTCGTTGTTGGCGCCCCAGTCCTCGCTCATGATGTCCCAGTGCCCGACCGTGCTCCCGCCGTCGGAGGTGTAGAGGTCGGGCAGTCCGAAGACGTGCCCGTTCTCGTGCGGGAGCACCCGGTAGCCGGTCTCCCGGTAGGTTCCGGAGCCGTCGTCCTGCCGGCTGTAGACGAAGGACGTGTTGGCCAGCGGCACCCCGTCGGCGACGGGGGCCTCGCCGTTGCCCGAGAAGGTCACCGAGAGGACGGTGTCCAGGGCGGACGGCCCGGCGTTCGGCGTGACCAGGATGTTGATCAGGTCGTACCGGCTGAAGTCCACCTCGGGGTCGGCGGCCTTCGCGATGTGCTCGACGAGCTGCCGGTAGCCCGGCTCGTACGGGGACCCGCGCTCGATCCCGTACGCCGCGAAGGGCATCGGCATCCGCAGCCAGTTCCTTATGGGGGCCTCGGGCCGGTAGGCGAGCCGGCCGTACGAGCTGGTGCGGAACCAGTCGGCGGTCTGGGGGAAGAACTCGCCCAGCCGGTCCGCGGCGGTCCCCTCCCCCTTGGCGTCGGGGAAGTCGACCATCAGGTTCAGGGCGCGGACCTCGCCGGTCGAGCGCGAGTACCCGGGCGGCGTCGGCAGGCCCTCGGACATCTGCACGCCCATCGCGCCGGCGATCCGGCAGGGCGCGAGAGCCGATTCGACGGTCGTGGCCACAGGGCCGGCCGCCGAGTTCCCACGACTGGATATCCCGGTGCTCGCGGTCGCGGAGACGCCGAGGGCCAGCGCGGTCAGGCCGATGAACGCGCTGGTGCGGCGGGGCTTGCGTATCCGGCGGCGGGTCTGCGGCATGGAGATCGCCTTCGGGTCCGCGGCAGCCGGCCCTCTCCGGTCTGCGCTCTGTGCGATCACCCTCCGACGGGCGCGGCGCGCCCGCGCGTCGGAAGAGGCCGAACGTGGACCGGCTTGTGACTCAGGTCACACGGGGGAGTGAAATAACCGGGGATCGGTTCCCCGTTTGTACGTGAGTCCCGCAAAGCGGGGACCGGCTCCCCGTTTGGGCGGGCCGGGCGAGCAGTCCGTACGGCGAGCCGTCCGTACCGCGTGTCACCGTGCCAGGGAGGCCCCGGAATGAAGCGCCCCACCGCCACCGTCCCGGCGGCCCCGTCCGCCCTCGTGGCGAACGTGGACCCGGCGTCGACGCACGTCCCGGAACCGGCCCCGAAGCCGGCGCGCGTGCGGGAGGCGGCCGGTGCCCGTGCGCCGCGCGCGTCCCGCGCGGGCGGCTCCGGCGTCCCGCGCCCGCGCGCCGACGCCGTACGCAACCGCGAGCGGATCCTGACGGCGGCCCGCGAGGTCTTCGTCGAGTTCGGTTCCGCGGCCCCCTTCGACGAAGTGGCCCGGCGGGCCGGCATCGGCAACGCCACGCTCTACCGGCACTTCCCCGACCGCCCCACCCTCGTCCGTCACGTCGTGCTCTTCGTGATGGGCCGGGTCACGGCCTCGGCCGAGGCCTCCCTCGCCGAGGAGCCCGACGCCTTCGCCGCGCTGTGCCGCTTCACGCACGCCGCGGCCGACGAGCGGATCGGCGCCCTGTGCCCCATGCTCGCCGACGACTTCGACCGAGAACACCCCGAACTCCTCGCGGCGCAGACCGCCTTGGAGTCGGCCGTCGGGACACTACTGGCCACCGGCCAGGGCGCCGGAGCGATCCGTACGGACATCGGCGTCGGCGACCTGATGGTCGCCCTGTCCCAGCTCAGCCGCCCGCTGCCCGGCACCGCCTGCCTCGACACCGACCGCTTCGCCCACC
Organism: Streptomyces sp. NPDC090045; assembly: GCF_044747975.1. Lineage (NCBI taxonomy): Bacteria > Bacillati > Actinomycetota > Actinomycetes > Kitasatosporales > Streptomycetaceae > Streptomyces > Streptomyces sp. NPDC090045. The sequence goes on along the minus strand of NZ_JBIVFA010000005.1, from coordinate 123,190 downwards.
GTCACCTCCAGCTCTTCCTCGACGGGTTGAGGGCTCCGGCCCGCTCCGAACTGCCGGGTTCGGCGGCCACTTTCGACGACCTCCGGCAAAAAACCATGTGACGCGCACAAAGCTTGCCAATTAGTATTTTTCAGTCATTCCGCACAGTGAAGTGGGTACCCCCATGTCAAAAACAGCCGCGACACCGCCGCTGGCTGCCGATCCCAGCCGCTGGAAGGCACTCGTCTTCATAGCCCTGGCCCAGCTGATGGTCGTCCTCGACGCGACCATCGTGAACATCGCCCTGCCGTCCGCGCAGACCGACCTCGGCATCTCGGACGGCAACCGCCAGTGGGTCATCACCGCGTACGCGCTGGCCTTCGGCGGACTGCTCCTCTTCGGCGGCCGCATCGCCGACAAGTGGGGCCGTAAGAACGCCTTCGTCGTCGGCCTCATCGGCTTCGCCCTGGCCTCCGCGCTCGGCGGCGCCGCCAACGGCGAGGCCATGATGCTCGGTGCCCGCGCCCTCCAGGGTGCCTTCGGTGCCCTGCTCGCACCGGCGGCCCTCTCGCTGCTCGCGGTGATGTTCACCGACGCCAAGGAGCGCGCCAAGGCCTTCGGCATCTACGGAGCCATCGCGGGCGGCGGCGGCGCCGTCGGCCTGATCCTCGGCGGCTTCCTCACCGAGTACCTCAACTGGCGCTGGACCTTCTTCGTCAACATCCCCTTCGCGATCGTCGCGGCCGTGGGTGCCTGGATGGTCATCCGCGAGCCCGCCGGCTCCCGCAACCGCGCGCCGCTCGACATCCCGGGCGTGGTCCTGTCCACCACCGGTCTCGTCGCCCTCGTGTACGGCTTCACCCGCGCCGAGTCCGCGGGCTGGTCGGACTCGCTGACCGTGGGCATGTTCATCGCCTCGGCGGCCCTGCTGGCGGCCTTCGTCTACACCGAGTCCAAGGTGAAGTCCCCGCTGCTGCCGCTGCGCGTCCTGCTGGAGCGCAACCGCGGCGGTGTCTACCTCTCGCTCGGCCTGGCCGTCATCGCCATGTTCGGCCTGTTCCTCTTCCTGACCTACTACCTCCAGGTCGTGAAGGGCTTCTCGCCGGTCAAGACCGGCTTCGCCTTCCTGCCGATGATCGCGGGCATGATCCTGGGCTCCACGCAGATCGGCGCCCGCCTGATGACCCGGGTCCCGCCGCGCCTGCTGATGGGCCCCGGCTTCCTGGTCGCCGGCCTCGGCATGCTGCTGCTGACCCAGCTGGAGGTCGGGTCCTCGTACCCGGCGCTGATCCTCCCGGCGCAGCTGCTGCTCGGCCTCGGCATGGGTACGGCGTTCATGCCGGCGATGTCCCTGTCCACGCACGGGGTGAACCCGGCCGACGCCGGAGTCGCCTCCGCCATGGTCAACACCTCGCAGCAGGTCGGCGGCGCCATCGGCACCGCGCTGCTGAACACGATCGCCGCCTCGGCGACCACGGCGTACCTGACCGACCACGCGGCCGAGGCCGCGGCGGGCGGCCCGGCCGGACAGCTGATCCAGGCGCAGGCCATGGTCGAGGGCTACGCCTCCGCCATCTGGTGGGCGGTCGGCATCCTGGTCGCCAGCTCGGTCATCGCCCTGACGCTGATCAACACCGGGCGTCCGAACGTTGGCGGCCCGGTGGCCTCCGGCGACGGCGACGGCGAGGCCGCGGACGCCGAGGTCAAGGTCCCGGTGATCGCCCACTGACGGCGGTGCCCGCACGGGAATGACTGACCACCCCGCTTGGTTCAAATTTGAACCAAGCGGGGTTAGTCTTTTCGGGCAGCCCTGCACCGACGACGGAGGAGCGCCCCATGACCCCGGCCACTGCACCCCCGACCCCCACGGGTGCGACCCCGCAGGGGACCCGCATGCCGGCGCTGTACCTCAGCCACGGGGCGCCGCCGCTCGCCGACGACCCGGTCTGGCCGGGCGAGCTCGCCGCCTGGTCCGCGGACCTGCCCCGGCCCACGGCGATCCTGATGGTCTCCGCCCACTGGGAGGAGGCCCCGCTCGCCCTCGGCGCCACCGAACGGGCCCCGCTCGTCTACGACTTCTGGGGCTTCCCCGAGCACTACTACCGGGTCCGCTACGACGCCCCCGGTGCCCCCGCGCTCGCCGCCTCGGTCCGGGCGCTGCTACGCGGCCCGGGCGCCCCGGTCCAGGACGTCCCGGACCGCGGGCTGGACCACGGCGCGTACGTCCCCCTCGTGGAGATGTTCCCGGAGGCCGACATACCGGTGCTCCAGATCTCCCTGCCCACGCTGGACCCGCGCCGTCTGATGGACATCGGCCGCAAGCTGGCGCCCCTGCGCGACGAGGGCGTCCTCATCGTCGGCAGCGGCTTCTTTACCCACAACCTGGCCGCCCTGCGGCACCAGGGCCCGGGCGTGCCCTCCTGGTCCGCCGAATTCGACGCCTGGGGCCACGAGGCCCTCGCCGCCGGCGACCTGGACTCCCTGCTCGACTTCGAGACCAAGTCCCCGTCGGGCCGCCTCGCCCACCCCCGTACGGAACACTTCGCCCCGCTCTTCGTCACCCTCGGCGCGGCGGATGCCACCGGCGACCTCACCACCCGCCGCGACCCGGTGGACGGCTTCTGGATGGGCCTCTCGAAGCGCTCCCTCCAGTTCGGCTAGGCCTCGTCCCGCAGCACCCCGGTGATCGACTCATCGATCACGAACCCCTTCCGAAGGGATGTGCCCGAGCCTCACTCGGACGGGTGGTCGGCTGGTATCGGGCGGAATGGTCTGCTTGTGGTGTATCCGGTGATTCCCTTGCCGGGGCAGGCAACCAGAAGCTCGTGCGGACCGTCTTCAGGGTGGGAGTGCAGCCAGGGGCGGCGCGGTTCCGCAGTGAACGCGGCTGTGCCGAGCGTGACGGCCGTCTCACGGGCGTCGTGGTGGTGGAGGTCCGTGAGCGCGGCCGGATCGGCCTCGGTTCCGTGCCTGACCTGCACCTCTTCGAGTTCCCGCAGCATTCGGTCCCCGCTCGTGGCGGGGCAGGATACTGCAAGATCTCGAAAAAGAGGGGACGACGTGGGAATTCTGTCCCGATTCCAGTCGTTGTTTCCTTCGGAAGCGGGCACTCGGGAGAGTGTCCGGGGACGTACCACCCCACCACGGTGGCCATCCCGCAGCCGCACCGCGACCGAACTTCATCGCAAGGGAGCACGCATGGCAACCCGCGCCGTCGCCCGTCGTCAGTCCACGAGCAGCGCCCGCGCTGTGGGCGGGGAGATCGCAGACCGCGACCTGGTCGGCATGTACCTGGACGAGATCGCGCGCACCCCGCTGCTCGACGCGGCCAAGGAAGTGGAGCTCTCGCAGATCATCGAGGCGGGCGTCTACGCCCAGCAGATCCTCGACGGCGAGATAGACCGCAAGGGCGACTCCCCGGCACGCGAGGAGCTGGAGGCGCTCGCCGCCGAAGGCGAGCGCGCCAAGGAAGTCTTCATCCGCTCCAACCTCCGCCTCGTCGTGGCCGTCGCCCGGCGCTACCCGCGCAGCGGCCTCCCCCTCCTCGACCTGATCCAGGAAGGCAACGCCGGCCTGGTCCGCGCGGTCGAGAAGTTCGACTACGCCAAGGGCTTCAAGTTCTCCACGTACGCCACGTGGTGGATCCGCCAGGCCATCACCCGCTCCATCGCGGACCAGTCCCGCACGATCCGCCTCCCCGTCCACCTGGTCGAGGAGCTCGGCCGGATCCGGCGCGTCCAGCGCGAGTTCAACCGCGAGAACGGCCGCGACCCGGAGCACGCCGAGATCGCCGCCGAGCTGGACACCACGGAGAAGCGGGTGGGCGACGTACTGGACTGGGCGCGCGACCCGGTCAGCCTCAACATGTCGGTCGACGACGACGGCGACACGCAGTTCGGCGACCTCCTGGAGGACACCTCCGCGATCTCCCCGGAGCAGTCCGTCCTGTCCCTCCTGCGCAGCGAGGAGCTGGAGGACCTGCTCGGCAAGCTCGACCAGCGCACCGCGTCGATCATCAAGATGCGGTACGGAATCGACGACGGCCGCGAGCGGACCCTGACGGAGGTCGGCAAGCAGCACGGCCTGACCCGCGAGCGGATCCGCCAGATCGAGAAGCACGCCCTGCTGGAACTGAAGCGGATGGCGCGCGACACGGGCTTCGACGCCGTGGCCTAGAGCGGCCCGCAGCCAAGCCCCCTGTACGAGCCCCGGTGCCTATCCCCCCCAGGCGCCGGGGCTCCCCCTTCCCCGCCGGCGAGGCTCAAAGCCCGGGGCTCCGCCCCGAACCCCGCGCCTCAAACGCCGGCGAGGCTGGATGTGGCGCCGGCACAATCCAGCCCCTCCGGCGTTTGAGGAGCGGGGTCTGGGGCGGAGCCCCAGGGGCCGGGGCGGAGCCTCGGTTTACTGGGTCGCAGCCGCGGTCAGGCGGGTCGCCAGGGCGCCGGCCGCAGCCCGTAGCGCCGCAGGCCCCCGCACGGTGAACGGCCGCCCCGTCAGCGCCAGCCGCGCCGCCACCCACTCGGGAGCATCCGCACTCTCGAAGCGCACCGAGGTCCGCCCCTCCCCGCCCCCGCCCGGGAGGGCCGCGCTCCGCAGCCACTCCGGCAGCTCCGCCGCCCCCGCCTCGAAGTCGACCTCCACCACGTACGTCTCCGCGCCCCGCGCCCCGAGCCCCCGCCGTACGAACTCCTCCGCATCCATCGGCAGCGCCCGCGCCGCGAACCGCGCCCCCGTCGCGAACGCCTCGGACACCCGGTCCACCCGGAAGGTCCGCCAGTCCTCCCGCTCCAGGTCGTAGGCGACGAGGTACCACCGGCTGCCCGTGCTCACCAGCCGGTACGGCTCCACCAGCCGCCGCGACTCGGCCCCGTCCCCCGCCCGGTAGGCGAACCGCAACCGCTCCCGGCCCGCCACCGCCGACGCCATCACGGTCAGCGTCCGCGGGTCCACGCTCGCCCCGTCCCCCCGGGTCAGCGCGATCGTGGCCGACTGCAGCGCGCTCACCCGGTGCCGCAGCCGCGACGGCAGGACCTGCTCCAGCTTCGCCAGGGCCCGTACGGAGGCCTCCTCGACCCCCTCGATCGCATGCCCGGCCCCGGCCCGCAGCCCCACCGCGATCGCCACGGCCTCCTCGTCGTCGAGCAGCAGCGGAGGCATCGCCGCGCCCGCGACCAGCCGGTATCCGCCTTCGGCGCCCAGCGTGGCCTCCACCGGGTAGCCGAGATCCCGCAACCGCTCGATGTCGCGCCGGATGGTGCGGGCGCTCACCCGCAGCCGCTGCGCCAGCTCGCTGCCGGGCCATTCGCGCGGGGTCTGGAGGAGGGACAGCAGGGACAGCAGCCGTGCGGGGGTGTCGGTCATGAATCAAGGCTGCCAGCGAAATAGGACACAGACTGACCTAGACGCCGTCTAAGTTTCTCCTCATGAGCACCGAGACGCCCAAGACATCGCCCGAAAGAGAGAACGGGCCCATACAAGAAGAGCGGAACGACGTAGCCCACGACGCACCCAGCTCGCCCGCCGACCGCCGCCGCTGGCTGGCGCTCGCCATCGTGATGACCGCGGCCTTCATGGACCTGGTCGACGTCACGATCGTCAACATAGCCATCCGCACCATGCGCGAGGACTTCGGCGCCTCCACCAGCGCGATCCAGTGGATCACCGCCGGCTATGCGCTCGCCTTCGCCGCCGGCCTGATCACCGGCGGTCGTCTCGGTGACATCTACGGCCGCAAGCGCATCTTCCTCATCGGCATCGCCGGTTTCACCGCGGCCTCGCTGCTCTGCGGCATCGCCTCGACCCCGGACGTGCTCGTCGTCGCCCGCCTCCTCCAGGGCGGTATGGCCGCCCTGATGGTTCCGCAGGTCCTGGCGATCATCCACGTCACCTTCCCGCCGCAGGAGCGCGGCAAGGTCTTCGGCATGTTCGGCGCGATCGTGGGCCTCGCGGCCGTCTCGGGCCCGCTCCTCGGCGCGCTGCTCATCGAGTGGGACCTCTTCGGTCTCGGCTGGCGCCCGATCTTCCTGATCAACCTGCCCGTCGGCATCATGGGCGTGATCCTGGGCCGCAAGTTCATCGCCGAGTCCAAGGCCCCGCAGGCGCTGCGCCTGGACCTGGTCGGCGTCGTCCTCGCCACCCTCGCCCTGGTCCTGCTGATCTTCCCGCTGACCCACGGCCACGAGAACGACTGGCCGCTGTGGGGCTTCGGCTGCATGATCGCCGCGCCGTTCGTCTTCGCCGCCTTCATCGCGTACGAGAAGTACAAGATCAAGAAGGACGGCTCCCCGCTCGTCGAGCTCTCCCTCTTCAAGGTCAAGAGCTTCGCCGGCGGCATCGCCGTCCAGCTGACCTTCGGCATCGCCACCGGCATCTTCTTCCTGGTCTGGACGATGTACATGCAGATGGGGCTCGGCTGGAGCGTGCTGCGCGCCGGTCTGACCGGCATCCCGTTCTCCATCGCCGTCTCGGTCGCCGCCGGCCTGTCGGTCGAGAAGCTCGTGCCCCGCTTCGGCCGCAAGGTGCTCCAGGCCGGCGCGCTGATCATGGCCGCCGGTCTGCTCCTCTACATCTGGGAGTCGCAGCACTACGGCATGGAGATCGCCTCCTGGCAGATGGCCGCCCCGCTGGTCGTCATGGGCGTCGGCATGGGCCTGATCGTGGCCCCGCTGAACGACACCGTGCTCTCCGAGGTGCCGCGCGAGCACGCCGGATCCGCCTCGGGCCTGATCAACACCACCGGCCAGATGGGCAACGCCCTGGGCCTCGCCCTGACCTCCGTCGTCTTCTTCGGCCTGATCGACGACGACATGGTCTTCGGTCCGCCGTACGTGGAGGCCTTCCGCGGCGCGCTGTGGTGGGTCGTGGCCGTACTCGTCGTGATCTTCGCGGTGATGTTCGTCCTGCCGCGCCGGGCGCTCCCGATGGAGCAGCGCGAGGGCGCCGCCGAGCACGCGGACCGGACCCCCGAGAAGGTCCCGGCGGGCTGATCCGGCCCTCCGGCGCCACCGTACGGACATGCCCGCCCCTCAGGGGTGGGCATGTCCGTTTTTCTCTGTTTCCGTCCCGGAATCGGCGTACGGTGAGGGGAAGCCACAGATACGGGCATCGAACGGACGCAAACCCACATGTACGCACCGGAGCGCCGCCAGGAGATCCTCCGCCTCGCCCGCGCGGCGGGCAGCGTCGACGTGGTCGCCCTCGCCGACCGCTTCCAGGTCACCTCCGAGACCGTACGCCGCGACCTCAAGGCCCTCGACCGGTCCGGCCTGCTCCGCCGGGTGCACGGCGGAGCCATCCCGGCCGGCCGCCTCGACTTCGAACCGGACCTCGGCGAGCGGGAGGCCGCCGCCGCGGACGAGAAGGACCGCATCGCGCTCGCCGCGCTCGCCGAACTCCCCGACGGCGGCAGCGTCGTCCTCGACGCCGGCAGCACGGTCGCCCGGCTCGCCGCCGTGATCCCCGTCGAGATCGCGCTCACCGTCGTCACCCACGCGCTGCCCGTCGCCGCCCGGCTCGCCGCCCACACCGGCATCGACCTCCACCTCGTCGGCGGCCGGGTCCGCCACCGCACCCGCGCCGCCGTCGACGCCTGGGCGCTGCGCGCGTACGTCGAGATCCGCGCCGACGTCCTCTTCCTCGCGGCGGACGGCTTCACCGCCGAGGGCGGCCTGACCACCCCCGACCTCGCCGAGGCCGCCGTCAAACGCGCCGCGATGGGCGCCGCCCGGCGCGTCGTCCTGCTGGCCGACTCCGCGAAGGCCGGCCAGGAGCACTTCGCGCGCTTCGGCTCCTTCGCGGACGTCCACCTCCTGATCACCGATACGGGGCTCGCCCCCGCTGACAAGGCGGCGATCGAGGCCGCCGGTACGGAAGTCGAGCTCGTATGATCCTCACCGTCACGCCCAACCCCTCCCTCGACCGGACCTACGAGGTCCCCTCGCTGGACCGGGGCCGGGTGCTGCGCGCCACCGGCGACCGGGTCGACCCCGGCGGCAAGGGCGTCAACGTCTCCCGCGCGGTGGCCGCCGCGGGCGCCCGTACGACGGCCGTCCTCCCGATCGGGGGCGCCGCCGGCATCCTGCTCGCCGAACTCCTGGGCGCGCACGGCGTGGACGTCACGGCCGTCTCGATCGCCGGCCAGACCCGCTCGAACATCGCCGTCGCCGAACCGGACGGCACCCTCACCAAGATCAACGCGCCCGGACCGGAGCTCTCCCCGGAGGAATCCGCCCTCCTCCTGGAGACCGTCGCAGCCGGAGCCGCCGACGCCACCTGGATCGCCTGCTGCGGCAGCCTCCCGCCCGGCCTGGAGCCCGACTGGTACGCCGACCTGGTCGCCCGGGCCCGCGCGGCCGGCGCCCGTACCGCCCTCGACACCTCGGGCCCGGCGCTGGCCGCCGCGCTGACCGCCCGCCCGGAGGTGATCAAGCCGAACACGTCCGAGCTGGCCACGGCGGTGGGGCGCCCGCTGTCCTCCCTGGCCGACGTGGTCAAGGCCGCCGAGGAGCTCCGGGCCCTGGGCGCCGGGGCCGTACTGGCCTCCCTGGGCGGGGACGGCCAGCTCCTGGTCTCCGCGGAGGGCACCTACTACGGCACCGCCCCCGCCGCCGCGGTCCGCAGCACGGTCGGCGCGGGCGACGCCGCCCTGGCCGGCTTCCTGCTCGCGGGAGGCGCCGGGCCCGACGCCCTCGCCTCGGCCCTGGCGCACGGCGCGGCCGCCGTCCAGCTGCCCGGCAGCGCCATGCCGACTCCGGCGGACCTGCGTCCCGACCAGGTCCGCATCACCCGGAACCTGCCCCTGGACCTCCCCCTCACCGACCCCGCGACACCCTGAGAGCACCGGGCAGGGGGGCAGGGGGCCCGGACCGGACCCCGTGACCTGTGTGGCCGTCAGCCGCCCGTGGCCGGCATCTCCTTGATCCTCCGCCGACCCCCGCGGGAGCGTCAGCGCACGCGGGCGCGGAGTTCCATGGCTTCGCGCGCGGCCGCCTCGCTCTCGTACACCTCGCACATGTGCCGTCCGTCGGGCGTCGCCGTGTGCTCGACCTCCCAGAGGCTGACCTCGGTCCCGTCCACCAGCACGAAGGCGTGCTCGTACAGGCTGAAGCCGGCGTCCCGGCCGTCCGAGAGGGACTGCCGGCCGCCGAACGCCTGAGTGATCTGGTGCGCGTACGCCGACCGCAGCAGCGCCGCCACCGGCTCGCCGGGCCGGTCCCCGTTCTCCGCGCGGCGCAGCACCCGCCGGGCGTGGTCGGCGGACTGCTCCACCGCGTACTCGCGGTGCCGCCGGGCCGGCGCCGGGTCCGCGAACAGCTCGCTCAGCACCGCCATGTCGTTCTCCGGCTCCTCGTCTCCCGGCAGCAGCACCGGATCGGGGGCCGCCCCGGCCGAGGCCTCTCCGAACAGCCGGGACACCGCCAGGCAGGTCTCCGCCTTGCTCGCGAAGACCTCGTGGCGGACCCGGCGGTCGCCCTCCGGCAGGTACGCCAGCTCCCACAGGGAGACCGAACCGCCGTCGGCCAGCAGATAGGTGTGCCGGTGGGTCTCCCGCCAGACCCCCGTCGCCGGGCTGTGGTGGGTGGTGTACAGCGAAGAGCTGTGGGCGAGCGCCGTGCCGAGGCGCTCGACCAACCTGTCCGGCAGGTCGAAGGAGTTGAGGGCGCGGCCGAGGAGTCGTTCGAGGTGCGCCTCGGTTGTCTCGTACGGATCGCTCAAGGTGGGTCTCCAGGCCGTCGCAGCTTGTCACTTCGCGGAAGCTCAACGTAACCCCTGGCTCTGACATCACGTCCGGGGTTCGGTAAAACGTCCGGGAAGCATCGGGGGTTCCCGCCACCCCTTCAGGTCAACTTCCGTACGGATGGGCACGGTTAGGCCCGCTCTGTGCGGGAGCGCGGGAATATGGGCCACATGGCAACGAATACAGTGGGCGTCCCGCGCCAGCAGGAACGGCCCCGCAGTGGACACGAGGGCGAACTCGGCACCCCGCCCAAGGGGTTGGCCTGGCTGCTGGCCCTCACCGGGGCGGCCGGGCTGCTGGCCTCCTGGGTGATCACCCTCGACAAGTTCCTCCTGCTGGAGGACCCGGACTTCAAGCCCGCCTGCAGTCTGAACCCGGTCGTCTCGTGCGGCAGCGTGATGCAGAGCGAGCAGGCGGCGGCCTTCGGCTTCCCCAACCCGATGCTGGGTCTCGTCGGCTACGCCGTCGTGGTCTGCGTCGGCGCGGGCCTGCTGGCCGGCGCCCGCTACCGCGGCTGGTTCTGGCTGGGACTGAACGTCGGGACGTTCTTCGGCGTCGGCTTCTGCACCTGGCTGATGGTCCAGTCGCTCTACGAGATCAACGCGCTCTGCCTGTGGTGCTGCCTGGCCTGGGTGGCGACCCTGCTGATGTTCTGGGCGGTCACCGCGCACAACGTCCGTACGCGGGCCCTCCCCGCCCCCGGCCCGGTGCGGGGCTTCTTCACCGAGTTCGGCTGGGCCCCGCCCGCCCTGCACATCGGAGTGATCGGCATGCTGGTCCTCACCCGGTGGTGGGACTTCTGGACCGGCTGACCGCGGGCGCGAGCCACGGCACGGCACGTGCGAGGGCCCCGGCGGCTGGACGCCGCCGGGGCCCTCGTCACTTCGTCACCTCGGCACTTCGCCCCGAAGGGCGCGGGGAGCGGAAATCAGCTGCCGACGGAGGCGTTGCCCGAGAGGATCGGGATGTTGTCCAGGATGTGGGAGAGCGGCTCGTCGCCCTTGGCCTGGGTGGAGTTCTCGGTGCACTGCTGGTTCTGCGGGTTCGACAGGACGTTGACGTCCTGGACGTTGACTTGGGCGGCGGCAAGGAGCCCCTGGAGGTTCAGCTTCGCCGGCAGGCCGATGCAGGGCTTGTTCAGGGTGCCCTGGACCAGGCCGAGCTGCGGGCTCAGGTCGCCGTGGGTCTTCTGGTTGCCGTAGATCTGCTGGGAACCGTTGCCGTTGACGGTGGTGACCCCGCCGTCGTTGCCGATCGCCATGGCCGGGGCCGCAGCAGCAGCGCCCGCGCCGAGGGCAACGGCGGATACCGCGGCGGCGGTCATGAACTTCTTGAACATCTTGATCCTTCTGTCGCACGAGTGCCCGCTGATGGAGCGCCCTGGTCAACTGCCCTGTCAGGGGGTTGGTTCCGGTCCTTCACTCAAACGGCGTGCGCGCGCCGAGTTTTTCCCCGGCCCGGGTGAGTGGCCTGCGGACGCATGCGAGAAGCCCGTACGCAGCCCACAGGCGCCCAGGTTCCGGTTGCGCTCCGTGCGAGGTGTTCGCACGGTGGGTGAGGAAGCGGATCACTCAGGTCCGTTTGTGTGCCACCACCCAGAAGGAACGCTCATGCGTCGCACGAAGCCGTCCCGCGCCCGCCTCCTCGTCCCGTCGGCCCTCGCCGTCGTCATACTGTCCGGCGCGGCCGCTCCCGCGGGCGCCGCGGACGGTGACGGCTCCGCCGCGCTCAACGGCCGAGTGGCCTCCGTCCAGCAGCAGGTCGACAAGATCGAGCGGCGCGCGGCGGCGGCCGGTCCGATCGACGACCTGCTCGCGGGCCTCACCAAAACCCTCCAGGACCTGCTCGCGTCCGTCGGGGGCCTGCTGCCGGACGGGGTGACACTGCCGCCGATCGAGCTGCCGAAGCTCCCGGACCTGCAGCTCCCCGACCTCCCCGACCTCCCCGACCTCCCCGGCCTCCCCGACCTCTCCGATCTGATCCCGGCGGTGCCCGCGGTTCCTGCCGTGCCCGCGGTGCCTGCGGTTCCCGCGGTGCCTGCGGTTCCTGCCGTGCCCGCGGCGCCCGCGGTCCCGGAGCTTCCCGCGGTCCCCGTGGTCCCTGTGGTCCCCGCGATTCCGGAGATTCCGGATATCCCCGACCTTCCCGCCCTGCCGTAGGGCGCGGGACGACCGGGAACCCGCCGCATGGTTACGACAATTGAGCCGAACAGGTCTGATCGTGCGCGTGGCCGTGTCGTCATGGGAGGCTGGACCGTTTCGCTCGGTGTGAGCCCCGGATCGGGGCAGAACATCGAACAGAAGGTGCACTTCCCATGAACTCTGCCAAGAAGGCCGCCCTGGTCCTGGCCACCGCTGGTCTCGCCGCGGCCGGTGCCGCCGGCTCCGCCGTCGCCGACTCGCAGGCCGAGGGCGCAGCCGTGGGTTCCCCCGGCGTCCTGTCCGGCAACCTGCTGCAGGTGCCGGTGCACATCCCGATCAACCTCTGCGGCAACACCGTGAACCTCGCCGGTGCGCTGAACCCCGCGTTCGGCAACCACTGCTTCAACGACTGACGTTCACCGCGCGACCCACTGTGGGCGCCCCGGCCTCGCCGGTGGCGCCCACAGTCGTGTCGCTACGCGTTTCAGGCGGGGCGGTTCAGCCCTGGCCGCCGTTGAGCTTCACTCCGCCGAGCAGCGGGGAGGCCTGGGTGGCGCCGTTCGCGAGGCCGAGTACGGTGCCGGGCAGTTCGTTGCGGACATGGTTGACCCGCTGGACCGTGTCCACGGCCTTGTTGACGCCCTGGCCCTGCTCGGCCAGCGCGTTGCCCACCGTCTGCGGGGCCGACTCGGTGAACGGCCCGACGGCGTTGAGTGTCTCCGTCGCCCCGCTGGTCAGGCTCATGGGGGGCATCGAGGCCGGGGGCTCGGCGGCGAACGCGGTGCCGGAGGCGCCGAGGGCGGCGACAGAGCCGGCGACGACAGCGGCGACCTTCGTGAGCTTCATTATCGAAATCCTCTTCTTTTTTCGTGGGCAGAGGCGTCGGCGGCGACCGTTGCGCCGCTTTCACCCTGGGTAACGATTCCCCGCCGCTGCGGAAACGCGAACGAGTGCGCGGTGAAGAACGCGGTCATGACAGCGGCCGGAGAATCCGACGAGGATTCTCCGGCCGATATTTCTTCTGATTACCGTTATTGCCCGTCAGGAGATACGGGACCGCCGGTACAGAATGGCGCCGCCCAGGATGAGAGCCGTGGCGAGGGCCGCCGCGGCCGCGGGCTGACCCGCGCCGGTCTCCGCCAGCACGGGCGCGGTCACCTGCGCCGGAGCGGGGACCGGAGCCTGCGCCGGGACCGGGGCGGGAGCCGGAGCAGGGACGGCCGGGACCGGTGCCGGGGACAGGTGGACGGGGGTGTCACCGCCGGGAGCGGCCGGGGGCTGGTCCGCGGGCGGTACGACCTCGGGCGCCGGCGCGGGGACGGGCGCCGGGTGCTCCACGGGCTGGCTCCCGTGCGGCGGCCGGGGCGCGGGACCCTCGTCCACGACCGGGGCCGGGGCCTGCGGTACCGGGCCGGGCGCCGGAGCCGGAAGCGTGTGCGGCGGCTCCTCGGCCGGCGCCGGGACGGGCTCCGGTGCAGGGAGCGGGGCCGGAGCCTCCTCGGCGGGCGGCGCGGGCACCTCCTGGACCGGCTCCTGGACCGGCTCCGGGGTGGGCAGCGGGGCGGGCTGCTCCTCCACGGGCTGCGGCATCGGGTGCGGCTCGTCGGGCGCGGGTGCGGGCGCGTGGTGCTCGGGCGGCGGCGGCGCGGACCCGGGGTGGTCGTCGCACTCCTCGTCCTTGCCCTCCTCCCCGCCCCGCTCCTCGCCGTAGCCGCCCTCGTGGCGCGGCTCCTCGTGGCGCGGCTTCGCGTGCCGGGGTCCCCCGGGGCGGGGCCCGTCGTTCCGGGTCGCCTCGTGCCGCGGTGCCTCGTGGGGCCGCGACTCCTGGCGCTGTTCCGGTACCGCGTGCCGGCCCGGGCGCTCTTCGAGGTAGCGCTCGAAGGCCTCGGCGTTCTCGGGGCTGAGGTAGCGCCCGTAGTCGTAGCCGTCGTCGGTGTGCGAGCCGGTGGAGGTGGCGCAGGTGTTCCCCATCGCAGGGTTGAGCGCCGCACCGCCGTCCACGCTGTTGCCGCACACGTTCGGCGCGAAGGTGATCGGTACCGAGACGCTGTTGCCGGCCAGCACACCCGGCGAATGCGAGACCTCGGCCGTCGCCCCGGGGTGCGCGTACGCCGCGCCGGTCGCGATCGACAGCAGGCTCGACGCGGCCGCCGCCGTGAGCATCCCCTTGCCCAGTACCTGTCGGCTCAGTACCTGTCGCATGGGTCCTTCCCTGTCTACCGGCGCTGCGGCCGGTGCTGAATCGAAGGTGGCCTCGGAGTGCACCGCCGTGCACTCCGAGGCCACCCCGAGGAGGTTTGCCCTTGCGGGCAGGCGCTTCGTCAGGCGCTTCGTCAGGCGTTGACGCAGACGTTGCCGAACGTGGGGTTCAGCAGCGCGATGATGTTCACGGTGTTGCCGCAGACGTTGACCGGGACGTGCACCGGAACCTGGAGCAGGTTGCCGGACAGAACGCCGGGGGAGCCCACGGCCTTGCCCGCGGCGTCCGCGTCGGCCATGGCGGGGGAGGCTGCACCGACTGCCATCAGGGCGCCGGCGGCCAGCACCACTGCCTTCTTGTACGTCATTTTGATTTCGATCCTTCCCGCAGAGGCGTATCCACTGCAGAATTAACAACGAGCGGCCCGGGAAAAAGAAACCGCACATTTTCGGCGGGTGGCCGGCAATTCACTCCGATGCCCGGCTTGAATTCGGGGCGGCCGGCGGATTTTTGCGTGGATTTCCCGGGCGGAGCGGCCCGGCTCCACACGCGGCGAGGCCGCCGCGACCCGAAGGTGCGACGGCCTCGCCGGCGGGGTCGGGTCAGCTGCCCTGGGACACGTTGCCGGACAGGATCGGGATGTTGTCCAGGATGTGCGAGAGGGCCTCGTCGCCCTTGGCCTGGGTGGAGTTCTCGGTGCACTGCTGGTTCTGCGGGCTGGACAGGACGTTGAGGTCCTGGAGGCCGATGTTGGCCGCGCCCAGGAGGGACTGCACGTTGGCCTTCGCGGGGAGGGCGATGCAGGGCTTGTTGAAGGAGCCCTGGATCAGCGCCATCTGCGGGCTCATGTTGCCGTAGGTGGCCTGGTTGCCGTAGATCTGCGCGGCGCCGTTCCCCTGGACGGTGGTGACGCCGCCGTCGTTGCCGATGGCCATCGCCTGGGGCGCCATGGCGGCACCCATGCCCACGACCGAGGCGGCAACCGCGGCCGAGGCCATCATCTTCTTGATCATTGTCGTCCCTTTTTTGCAGGATTGCCCGGTAGTGGAGCATCCGGATCAACGGCCCGGCCCCCGCTCGGGTTGCGTGTATTCACCCGGATGCAGCCGTTTCGGCCGAAGGGGTTGACGGTCAGGCGTTCACGCAGGTGTTGCCGAACGAGGGGTTCAGCAGGGCGATCACGTTCACGGTGTTGCCGCAGACGTTCACCGGGACGTCGAGGGGGACCTGGAGGAGGTTGCCGCTCAGGACGCCGGGGGACCCGCCGGTGAAGCCCTTGGCGGTGGCTCCGTCCCCACCGTGGGCGGAGGCGAGGCCCGCGCCGCCCATCAGCACGGCGGCGCCCGCGACGGCGATGGTGGTGCCGCGCACCAGCCTCTTCTTCATCTCCGTATTTCCTTTCGGTTCGAACGATGGTGCACCGCATAACGACTCGCCCGTTCCCAGGGTGCGTGCCATCGCCCAAAAGGCCGTACGAGCGAGTCCGGCGTGATTTCCCGCCCGATTTCTGCCAAAGTTCACTCCTGTTTTGTCCCCTTGATCGAAAATGGAGACAGGGTCATGGGTTCCTCCCGCAGAATCCTCGGCACGTTCGGTCTGCTGTCCTGCCTGACCCTTTCCGTGAACGCCCCGGCGGCGTGGGCGGCGCCCGCTCCCAAGGAGCTGCCGCGGGTACCGTTCACCCAGCGTTACCAGGCCGTGCAGCACGGCGGGCTGGTACGGGCCTCCAACTCCGGCATCAGCTGCCGCAAGGAGGAGTCCCCGCAGGCCGAGCCGTGCGCCGAAGTCAAGCGCGGTGCGGCCGGCGTCAACAGCGACTTCGAGATGTTCTACAGCGAGGTCGACAAGGATCCGGACACCTACAACTCCACCCGCGCCGAGCTCAAGGTCCCCGAGGGCGCGAAGGTCTCGTACGCCCGTCTCTACTGGGGCGGGAACCTGCGGGTGGGCGAGCAGAAACCGCCGGAGGACAACGGCCGGGTGCTGGTCGCCGAGCCCAGCGGCGAGTACAAGGAGGTCCTCGCCGACACGGTGATGGGCCACCGCACGGACGCGGGCAGCGATGCCTACCAGGCCTCCGCCGACGTGACCCCGCTGGTCCGCAAGGGCGGCGCCGGCATGTGGACGGTGGCCCAGCTCAACATCGCCATGGGCCACTCCGAGGTGGGGGCCTGGGGCGGCTGGACGCTGGTCGTCGCCTACGAGCACCCGCAGGAGCCGGTCCGCCGGATCTCGCTGTGGGACGGCTTCGAGGGGATCGCCGCCCGAGCGGGCGACGGAACGGTCGAGATCGAGGGCCTGGACGCGCCGGCCGGGTCCTCGGGCCGGGTCGGGGTGGTCGCGTACGACGGAGACCGGGGCACCCTCGGGGATTCACTCACCGTGACGGCCGACAGCGGGCGCCGGGTGAGCCTCAGTGACGGAGAAAATCCTTTTAATGATGTTATGAATTCCACGATCTCGGAATTCGGAGACCGACCGTTCGTGCGACAGCCCGAACATATGAATAATCTCGGCTATGACGCGGACGTGTTCGACCTGAGTCCCGCACTGTCCGGTGGCGCCCGCAGTCTGAACTTCAGGTTCACGGGTGAAAGTCAGGGTCATTTCCTCGGTGTGCTCTTCGTTCAGACAGACGCGCGCCGCTGAACGTAGGAGACCACTCCACGTGCCCACACAACCTCGGGCGGCACAGCCCACGACCGTCCTCCATCTCGTACAGCCCGTCGACGGCGGCGTGGCCAGGGTCGTCACCGACCTCGTCCGCGCACAGACCGCCGACGGCCTCCGCACCGTCGTCGGCTGCCCGCCCGGCGGCACCCTCGGCGACGCCGCCCGCGCCGCCGGGGCCCAAGTGCTCACCTGGCGGGCCGGGCGGGCCCCCGGGCCCGGGCTGCCCGCCGAACTGATCGGCGCCCGGCGGCTGCTCCGTCAGGTGCGGCCCGACCTGCTGCACGCCCACAGCGCCAAGGCCGGACTCGCCGGGCGGCTCGCCGTGCGCGGCGCCGTGCCCACCGTCTTCCAGCCCCACGCATGGTCCTTCGACGCGGTCGGCGGGGCCACCGCCGCGCTCGCGCTGCGCTGGGAGCGGTACGGGGCCCGCTGGGCCGACCGGGTGCTCTGTGTCAGCGAGGCCGAACGCCGCGCCGGCGAGACCGAGGGCATCACCGCCCGGTGGTCGGTGATCCGCAACGGCGTGGACCTGGACCACTTCCGCCCCGGCGGGCCGGACCCCGGACAGGACAGGGCCCGGGCCCGCGCCGAACTGCCGCTGCCCACCGCCTTCCGGCGCGGCCTGGCAGGCGGCGGACCGCTCGCCGTCTGCGTCGGCCGGATCTGCCACCAGAAGGGGCAGGACATCCTGCTGCGGGCCTGGCCGGAGCTGCTGGGCACCGTCCCCGGAGCCCACCTCGCCCTCGTCGGCGACGGCCCCGACACCGAACGACTGCGCCGCACGGCGGCGCTGTCCGGCACCAGCGTGCACTTCGCGGGCGCCGCCGACGACATCCGACCGTGGCTTCGGGCCGCCGATCTCGTTGTACTGCCGTCGCGGTGGGAAGGCATGGCGCTCGCCCCGCTCGAAGCCATGGCCTGCGGTCGCCCGGTCCTGGTCTCCGACGTCAGCGGCGCCCGGGAGAGCCTGCCGCCCGGCCAGGGACGCCTGTGCCTGGTGCCGCCGGAGGACCCGACGGCGCTGGCCAAGGCCCTGGGGCGGCTGCTTGCCGAGCCGCGGCTCCTCGCCGAACTGGGAGAGCAGGCCCGTCAGCACGCCCGGACCGACTTCGACGTGCGGCGAACCACGGAAGCGGTCACCGGCCTGTACCACGAACTGCTGGGCAGGCCCCGGCCCTTGAACCAGGAGCGCATCAGCCGATGACGATGGACAGCGCACCCGCCCGGCACACCGGGCAGGGCGGCACGGGGCCCGCCGGCGGCAGCGCCTTCGCGCCCGCGCCACACGCGGCGGCCCGCCGTTCCGCGACCGCCATCCACCCCCCGCGCGGGCCCAGGACGGACCAGGCCAGGTCCGCCGTACGCCCGCAGCGGGTCCGTCGCCGCGGCCGGGTACTGCCGCTGCTCACCGCCGACGCGCTGGCCGCCGTACTCACCGCGACGACCCTGCCCGGACCGGCACTGCAGGCTCCCTACGCGGTGCCGGTCGTCGCCGCCCTCCCGGTGCTGCTCGCCGCGCTGCACGCGCAGGCCGGGCTGTACCGGCCGCGGCTCGCCCCCTCCGCACTCCTCGAACTGCCCGCGCTGGCCGCCCGGTCCGCCGTCCTGTGGTGCGGGGCGGCCGCCGTACTGGCCGCCGTCGACCCCGTGCGGTCCCTGGGCTGGAACGCCCTGTTCACCGCCGTCTGCCTGCAGGTCGTCCTGGTCTGCGCGGGACGCGGCCTCGTCAACCAGCTCCAGCGCCGCGCGGCCGTACGCCGGCCCGCCTCCGCCCTCATCGTCGGACCCGGCGCCGGGGCGGGCGCGGTGGCCGCCGCCCTGCACGGCCGCCCCGAGTTCGGGCTGCGCCCGGTCGGGCTCGCCGACACGGAGGCCGCCTCCGAGGCCGACAGCGGCGCCCTGCCGTACCTCGCCACCCACGAGGACATCCGGCGCGCGGTCATCCAGAACTCCGTGCGGCACGCGGTGTTCACCCGCCCGCCCGAGGCGGACGAGCGCACCGCCTCCCTGGTCCGGCTCTTCCACGACCACGGCTGCCGGCTGTGGCTCGCCGACCCGGCCGGCACCGCGAAGGTCACCGGGATGCGCCTCGCGCACCCCGCCGACCAGCTGTGGGGGTACGCCGTGCAGCCGCTGCTGCCGCGCCCGGCCCGGCCGCTGGAGCGCTGGGCCAAGCGGGGCATCGACTCCGTGCTGGCCCTGGTCGCACTGATCGCCGCCGCCCCCGTGATGGGTCTGTGCGCGCTGGCCGTACGGCTCTGGGACGGGCCGGGGGTGATCTTCCGGCAGGAGCGGGTCGGCCTGTACGGGCGCCCCTTCACCCTGCTGAAGTTCCGTACCCTGCGCGCCGACGAGCACGAGGCCGCCACCCGCTGGACCGTCGCGGGCGACCGCGGGATGAGCCCGGTGGGCTCCTTCCTGCGCAAGTCCTCGCTCGACGAGCTGCCGCAGCTGTGGAACGTCGTACGGGGTGACATGAGCCTGGTCGGCCCGCGCCCCGAACGGCCCTTCTTCGTCGCCAAGTTCTCCACCGTCCACCCCGGCTACGAGGCCCGCCACCGGATGCCCGTCGGCATCACCGGCCTCGCCCAGATCAACGGCCTGCGCGGGGACACCTCCATCGAGGACCGGGCCCGCTTCGACAACCACTACATCGACACCTGGTCGCTGTGGCAGGACCTGTGGATCCTCGCCCGCACCGCGGCCTCCTTCTTCCGCTTCCGGCTGGGGGGCAGCTGATGAGCCTCGCCCTCTCCGCTCCCCGGGCCCGGCCCGGCCTGCCGGGGCTGCTGCGCCGGCACTGGCCGTTGCTGCCGCTGGCCGCGACCGTGCTGTTCCTGCTCGCCCCGCTCCCGGCGGGGGACGCGACCGCCTCCGGGAAGGTCGGCCCGGCCGACGCCGCCTCGCTGCTGCTGGCGTTCGTCTGCGCGGTGCAGGCGCTGCGCGGCCGGGTGCGGACGCTGACCCCGCTGGGCGTGCTCGTGCTCGGCACGCCGGCCGTGGGCCTCGCCATCGCGACGATGACCGCGGGGGATCCGTACGCGGCCCTGCCCGGGTTCGTGCGCTACCTCCAGGTCTTCGTGCTCGTCCCGGCGGCCGTGGTGCTGCTGGTGCGCGACGCCGCGGAGTTCCGGCTGGCCGCCGGGTGCTTCGTGGTCCTCGGGCTGGTGCAGGGCGCGGTGGGGGTCGTGCAGTACGTGACCCACACCGGGGCCTCCTACCAGGGCCAGAACGTCCGGGCCGTGGGCACCTTCGGCCCCGGTGACGTCATGGGCATGGCCACCGTGGTGGCGTACGGGCTGGTCGTGGCGACCGCGGCCGCGCTGGCGCCGGGGCTGCCGCGGCGGGTCCGGCGCATCGCCGGGGGTGCGGCGCTGGTGCTGGTGCTGCCGCTGGTGCTGTCGTTCAGCCGGGGCGTGTGGATCGCCACCGCCGGCGCGGCGGTGCTGGTGATGCTGCTGGCCGGGATCCGGCGGGCGCTGAAGGTGCTCCTCGCGCTTGCCGCGGCGGGCGTGGTCCTGGTGGGCGGGCTCGGCGTCGGCTCCGCCATGGTCGCCGAGCGGCTGACCTCCATCACCCAGGTCTCCAGCGCCCCCGACCAGTCGGTGACCGACCGCTACACGATGTGGGCCGCGGCCGGGTCGATGTGGCGCGAGCGGCCGGCGGTGGGGGTGGGCCTGAAGGGCTTCCCCGCCCACCGCGACGGCCACGCCTCGCTGGGGCTCTCCTCCGGCAGTGACACCGCGGGCGCCGGGCAGGCGTACCTCCGCCAGCCGCTGCTCTCGCCGCACAACATGTACCTGCTGATCCTCAGCGAGCAGGGCCTGATCGGGCTGATCGCGCTGGCGGGCGGCTGGGCCGCGCTGCTGGTCGCGGGGGTGCGCAGGCTCGCCGCCGGCGAGGCGATCCGGGACTGCGGGCTGATCGCGACGGGGCTGTTCGTGTGGCAGCTGACCGACTTCCTCTACGCCGACATCGGGGGGCCGTCCACCGTGCTGACCGGAGTGATCATCGGCCTGGCGGCCTGGTGGGCGCTGCCCTCCCCGGAGCTCGCGGGCCGGCCCGGCCCCGCCGTCGCCGGCGTGGGCCGGCAGCGAGGCGCCCCCGCCCCGGCCCCCGGCGCGGGCTCACGGGGCAGCGCCCCCGAAGCCCTGGCCCGCCCGTGACGGACACCACGCCCTGGCGGCCCGCCTCCGGCCCTCCGGCCGGGGCGGGCCCCGCCCGTGTCCCGGGTGCCCCCGTACACCCCGGCGCGACGGATGCCCGCTCCGCCGCGTACTCCAGGAACGCACCCGTGACCGGCCGCCCCGGCGGAGGACCGGACCCGGCGGGAGTTCCCACCGCGCCCCTCCCGGCCGACCCGGGGTTCGTCGCAGGGGCGCTGCCGGGCCGCAACGGCGCCGCAGCGGCGTCCCGTCCGGCCGGAGCCCCCGTGGCGTCGGGTGGGCGGGCGCGGGGTCCGGTGGATCCCGGGTTCGTCGCCGGGGCCGTGCCCGGCGGTGAGCCGGCCGTGCGGCAGCCCGTGTTCGGCTCCGCCGGCTATCCGGGCGGCGCCTCGGGAAGGAGCAGCGTACGGGTGGCGGCGCGAGCCACGGGCGCCCCGGCCGACGCGCCCGAAGCCCCGGCGCCGGCGGGTGGCATGCCCGGCCACGTCCGTCGCGCGGGCGAGTCCTCCACACCCGCCGCACCCATCAGGGGCCGGTCCGGCCGGGCCCGCGGCGCGGGCGGGCCTTCCGTACCCGGCACCCCCCGCGGCAGCCGGACGGGCGGGTCCGCCGAGTTGCCCGATCCCGCCACCCCCGGCGGGAGTCCGCCGCTCGGGCGGTTCCTGGCGAAGGCCGCCGCCGTCACCGCCGGGCTGACCGCCGCCGGGGCGGTGTTCGGGCTGGTGCGCGACCAGACCATCGCGCACCTCTTCGGGGCCGGGCACGACAGCGACGCCTTCCTGATCGCCTGGACCGTTCCCGAAATGGCCTCGACGCTCCTCATCGAGGACGCCATGGCGCTGCTGATGGTGCCCGCCTTCAGCCACGCCCTGGCCCGGCGGGCCGCCAGCCGGGCGGGCCTCACCCGTCAGGAGGCCCGCGCGCAGGACCCCGTACGGCTGCTCGTGGGGGCGACCCTGCCCCGGCTGGCCGTGTTCGTGGCCGCCGTCGCCTCCGTGCTCATCGTGGCCGCGCCGGCGGTCGTCGCCGTGCTCGCGCCCGGCCTGCCCGACCCCGGACTGGCCGTCCAGTGCACCCGGATGACGGCCCTGACCGTCATCTCCTTCGGCATCGCCGGGTACTTCAGCGCCGCGCTGCGGGCGCACCGCTCCTTCGTACCGCCCGCAGCGATCTACGTCTCGTACAACGTCGGGATCATCGGCACCATGCTCGCCCTGCACGCCCTGTGGGGCGTGCGGGCGGCCGCCGCGGGCGTCGCCGTCGGCGGACTGCTCATGGTCCTCGTCCAGCTGCCCGCCTTCATCCGCAACGTGGGCTTCGGCCCGCGCCGCGCCAAGCGGGCCCCGCGCAGCCAGCGCGACCGCGACCGCCCCACCCTCATCGCCTTCGGGGTCATCGCCCCCGTGATCTTCTTCGCCGTCTTCCGGCAGTCGCAGGTGCTCGTCGAGCGGTTCCTGGCCGCCTCGCTCCCGCCCGGGGCGATCTCGCACCTCAACTACGCGCAGAAGGTCGCGCAGATGCCGATGGTGCTCTCCCTGATGATCTGCACCGTCACCTTCCCCGTCGTCGCCCAGGCCATGGCCGGCGGGGAGCTGGAGAAGGCCCGGCGCCGGGTGGAGCAGGACCTCGCCCTGGCCTCGCTCGCCGTCCTCATGGGCACCGCCCTCGTCATCGGATACGCGCCCCAGATCATCCAGGTCCTCTTCGAACGCGGCGCCTTCACCCACCAGGACACCCTCGCCACCGCCTCCGTCATGCGGGTCTACGGATTCGGACTGCTCGGCCACTGCCTCGTCGGGGCACTGTCCCGGCCCTTCTTCTCGACCGCCCGGCCCACCTGGTTCCCGGCGTTCGCGATGGGTGCCGGACTGCTCGTCAACATCGTGGCCGGAGCCTTCGCCGTCGGCTGGTGGGGCACCTACGGGATCGCCGCCGCCAACGCCGCCGGCATCTCCACCACCGCCGCCCTGCTGCTCACCGGACTCGGCTCGCGGATCATCGCCATCCAGGTCCGCCGCGTCGCCGTCAGCATCGGACGGCTCGCCGTGGCCGCCGTCGCGGCCTGCGTCACCGGCTGGATCGCCGGACCCATGATCCCCGACCCGATGCTCAGCGCAGCCCTCGGCTGCCTGCTCGTCCCGGCCATGTTCGGAGCCACCGGCATGGCCATACGCGCCCTCGAAGTCACCGCCCTGCCCGGTCAGATCTCCCAGTTCACGCAGAGGTTCCGCAATGTCCGCTGACACCGACACGGCCCCCGCCGCCGTGCTGGTCCCCGCCCGCCGGACCGCTTCGCCGTGGGTCCTGATGTACCACTCGGTCGCCGAGTTCACCGACCCCGCCGAGGACCCGTACGGGATCACCGTCACCCCGCAGGTCCTGGAGGCCCAGCTGGTGTGGCTGCGCTCCCGCGGCCTGCGCGGGGTCTCGGTCGGCGAACTGCTCCGGGCCCGCGCGGCCGGCCACGGCGCCGGTCTGGTCGGGCTGACCTTCGACGACGGCTACACCGACTTCCTGACCCACGCGCTGCCGCTGCTGCGCCGCTACGACTGCACCTCCACCCTCTTCGTCCTGCCCGGCCGGCTCGGCGTGGACAACGTGTGGGACCCGCTGGGGCCGCGCAAGTCCCTGCTCACCGCCGAGGGCATCCGGGAAGTCGCCGACGCGGGACAGGAGATCGGCTCGCACGGGCTGCTCCACCAGGACCTCACCGCGGCCACCGACGACGTCCTCCAACAGGAGCTCCGCGGCAGCCGCGACCTGCTGCGCGAGCTGACCGGAGCCCTGCCCGAAGGGTTCTGCTACCCGTACGGGCACCTCGACGCCCGGGTCGTCGACGCCACCCGCGCCGCCGGCTACGGCTACGCCTGCGCCATCGACCCCGGGCGGCTCGCCGGCCCGCACGCCCTGCCGCGCACCCACGTCAGCCAGGCCGACGGCGGCGCCCGGCTGCGCATCAAGCAGCTGCGCCACCAGGCGCAGGAGCTGCGTCGCCGGGCGGTGCGCCGGTGAAGGCCCTGCACATCATCACCGGCCTCGGCGTCGGCGGCGCCGAGCAGCAACTGCGGCTGCTGCTGCGGCACATGCCGATGCAGTGCGACGTGCTGACGCTCACCAACCCCGGGCCGGTGGCCGAGGGGCTGCGCGCCGACGGGGTCCGGGTCGTGCACCTGGGGATGCGGGGCAACCGGGACCTGGGGGCGCTGCCGCGGCTGGTGCGGTTCATCCGGCGCGGCCAGTACGACCTCGTGCACACGCACCTGTACCGGGCCTGCGTGTACGGGCGCCTCGCGGCCCGGCTCGCGGGCGCCAAGGCGACCGTGGCCACCGAACACTCCCTCGGCGAGGGCGAGATCGAGGGCCGGCCGCTGTCCGGCGGGGTACGGGCGCTGTACCTGGCCAGCGAACGCCTCGGCGCGGCGACGGTGGCCGTGTCCGACACCGTCGCCGCCCGGCTGGAGGGGTGGGGGGTGCCGGCCGCGCGGGTACACGTCGTACCCAACGGGATCGAGGCCGTCCGCTTCCGCTTCGAGGAGGGCGTCCGGCGGGCCACCCGGGCCCGCACCGGCCTGCCCGAACGCGCCTTCGTCGTCGGCGGGGTCGGCCGGCTGGTCCCGGGCAAGCGGTTCGACGTCCTCGTACGGGCCGTGGCCGCGCTGCCCGGGGCGCACCTGCTGCTGGCCGGGGACGGGCCGGAGCGGGCGGGGCTGCGCCGGCTGGCCGCCGAGCTCGGCGCGCAGAGCCGGATCCACCTGCTCGGGGAGCGGGACCCGCTGGGCGACAGCGCGGACGGCCGCACCCCCGGCATCCCGGCGCTGCTGGCCGCCATGGACGTCTTCGTCTCCCCGTCCCGGGAGGAGGCCTTCGGGCTCGCGGTCGTGGAGGCGCTGGCCGCCGGACTCCCCGTCCTGCACGTGACCTGCCCGGCCATCGACGACCTGCCGGCCGCCCAGGCCCCCGGAGCCCGCCGCATCGGCACCGGCACGGAGGAACTGGTCGCGGCGCTGCGCGGGCACATGGAGGCGGGAGCGCGCCGGCTGCCCCCGCCGCCGGTGGTCCGCCGCTACGACATCGCCCGCAGCGCGCGGCAGCTGCTGGACGTGTACGACCTCGCCCTCTCGGCCGCGCCCGGCACCGCCGGGGTCGCCCGGGGCCCGGGCGCTCCGGGCCCGGCCGGCCCCTCGGACCCGGACCCGTCGGTCCCGGACCCGTCGGCCTCGGACCCGTCGGTCCCGGGCGCGCCGGTGCCCGGGCGGGTGCCCGGCGCCGGAGCCGCGACCGCCACCGTCGTCGGCGCCCGGCGCAAGCCGGTCGGACCCGGACCGGCGGAGAACCCGACCGGAACCGGCTGATCCGCCCCCTCCACGAACCACCCTCCACCCAGGAAGCGAGCACGCTCATGGCCGATACCGCCGACCAGAAGAAGTCCGACAAGAAGTCCGAGCAGAGGCCCGAGCCGAGGTCCGAGCAGTCCGAGCCCAAGCCCGAGCGGAAGTCCCCGAGGAGGTCCGCCGAGAGGAAGCCGGACCACCGCTCCGAGAAGAAGTCCCGGCGGCGGCTGCCGGCGGCGCCCGCGTGGTGGCCGCTGCCCGTGTGCGCCGTGCTGGGGCTGGCCGCGGGCGGGGCGTACGGGGTGCTCAAGGCCCCCGAGTACGCCGCCACCAGCTATGTCGTCGCCGTGCCCGACGAAACCACCGAGCCGGCCACCGCCCTCGGCTTCGCGCAGGCCTACGCCCGGATCGCCACCAGCAGCCCCACCCTCGCCTACGCCCAGCCCCGCGCGGGCATCACCGCCCGGCAGCTGCGGACCCAGGTGCGGGCCGAGACCTCGCCCGAGTCCCCGATGATCGCCATCACGGGCACCTCGAAGAGCCCGTCCGAGGCCGCCGACGTCGCGAACGCGGTGGCCGACGCCCTGTCGCTGAGCAGCAATCAGGCCGCCAAGAACACCGGGGTCCAGCTGCTCCTCTTCAACCAGGCCGTGGCCCCGGTGGAGCCCGCCTCCCCGTCCGCCGCCATCAGCGGCGCCGTCGGGATGTGCGCCGGCGGGCTGCTCGGCGGACTGTGGCTGCTCGCCCGGCCGGGCCGGACGCGGCGCCCCGAGGAGCACGCGGACGGGCCCGTGGCCCAGGTCCAGGCCCCGGTCCAGGCCGTGGCCGCGTCCCCGGCCGAGCCCGCGGTGACGGCCCCGGTCGAGGAGTACGCCTCGCTCCCCGCCCAGGGTGAGCCCACCTCGGCCAAGGAGAAGGAGTCCGTGCGATGAGTTCGGGCTCCGCCGGGGCCCTGTCGGTGACGCTGTGCCGCGACCCCCGGCAGTTCGCCGCGCTGGAGGAGCCGTGGAACCGGCTCTTCCGAGGCTGTCCCACCGCCACCCCCTTCCAGAGCCACGCCTGGCTGCACTCCTGGTGGCTGTCGTACGGGAAGGACGGCCGGCTCCGGATCGTCCTCGTCCGGCGCGGCGAGGAACTGGTCGGCGCGGCCGCGCTGATGCTCGTACACCGGCCGATGCCGCTGCTGGTGCCGCTCGGCGGCCCCATCACCGACTACTCCGACGTGCTCGTGGCCGCGGAGTACGCCGACCAGGTCGTCCCGGCGCTGGCCCGCGGGCTGCACCGGGCCGCCCGCGGGGCCGTGGTCGACCTGCGGGAAGTGCGTCCCGGGGCCGCGGCCGAGGAGCTGTACCGGCAGTGGCCCGGGGTCTCCAGCCGGCTCGCCGACTCCACCTGCATGGAGCTGCCCACGCTGCCGTTCGACGAACTGGTCAAACGGATGCCGGCGTCGGGCGCCCAGCGGGTGCGGGCCAAGCTGCGCAAGACCGACGCGGCCGGGATCGAGGAGCACGAGGTCACCGAGCAGGAAGTGCCGCGCGCCGTACGGAGCCTGCTGCGGCTCCACGAGAAGCAGTGGCGCGGCCGCGGGGTGACCCCCGAGCACCTGAGGCCCCGCTTCGCCGAGCACCTGACCCGGGCCACCCGGCGGATGGTGCGGGCGGGGGAGGGCCGCCTGACGGAGTTCCGGCTGGACGGGAAGGTGGTGGCGGCCAACGTCACGCTGCTGTCGTCCGGGCTCAGCGGCGGCTACCTCTACGGGGCCGACCCCGACCTGCGGACGCGGAAGGTGGACGTGGCGACGCTGCTGCTGCGCTACGAGGCCGGGCGGGCGCTCGCCGAGGGCCGGCCGGTGGTGAGCTTCCTGCGCGGCAACGAGCCGTACAAGAACCACTGGCGGCCCGAAACGGTCGTGAACCAGCGGTTCCTGCTGGCCACGACCGCGCTCGCGCCCCTGCTGCGGCTGCACGAGTCGCAGGTGACGGGGCGCGAGCGGGCGGTGGGCGCGCTGCGGGAGGCGTTGCCGGCCGCCAGGGACTGGCGGGCGCGGCTCAACGAACTGCGGGTGCGATGACCCGTCTAGAAGGGCCAGAAGAAGCCGGAGTCCTTGCCCCAGTCGATCTTGACGCAGACCGACTGCCTGCCGACCAGCTTGGAGAGCCACTCGCCGAAGTTGAGCGGCACGCACCACTGCGAGCTGTTGAGCGGCGGCAGCTGCGGCTCCGGCTGCGGCAGGGGCTTCGGCGGAGTGGGCTCGGGCTTCGGCACGACCGGCGAGGGCGCCACGGGCGTGGCCGGGGGCGTGGGCGACTGGACCGGGACCTCGGGGCTCGGGGCCACGGGCGAGGGCTCGGGGACCTCGGGAGTGGGGACCTCCGGCGTCGGGACGAGCGGGCTGGGCGTGACCGGCGCCGGGACCTCGGGCTTCGGGGTGACGGGTGCCGGGACTTCGGGCTTCGGGGTGACGGGTGCCGGGACTTCGGGCTTCGGAGTGACGGGCGCCGGGACCTCGGGGCTCGGGACGGCCGGCGTGGGGACGAGCGGGCTCGGGGTCACCGGGCGCGGGACCTCGGGGCTCGGCGTCACCGGGCCCGGCGTCACGGGGCTCGGGGCCACGGGGCTCGGGGTCACGGGCGAGGGCTTGGGGATCTCGGGCGCGGGGACCTGGGGCGTCGGGATCCCGGGCACGGGAACCGAGGGCGTCGGGATCTGCGGGGTCGGGACCGCCGGCGTGGGCACGACCGGCGTGGGCACCAAGGGGGTCGGGACCACCGGGGTCGGGACCACGGGCGTGGGCACCACCGGGGTCGGGATCACCGGGCCGGGCCGCTCGGGCATCAGCGCGTCGCGGAAGACCTTCGCGGACTCAGGGTTCTGCTTGCACTGCCACACGCCGTGCGGGCAGTAGTCGGTGATGGTGTGGTAGAGCGGCTTGTGCTGCCCGATCCACTTCAGCATGCGCCGTACGTACTCCGGGTTGTCCCCGCGCCGGAACAGCCCCCACTCCGGGTACGAGATCTTCTTTCCGTGTGCCTTCGCGAAGTCGACGTGGTGCTGGAGCCCGTACGGCTGGGTGATCTGGTCGTCGAAGGTCTTGCCGGGGGCCTGGTCGTACGAATCCATGCCGATGACGTCGACCACGTCGTCGCCGGGGTAGCACCTCGTCCAGCCGATCGCGTCCGTACCTCTGTTCGGAGCGAAGTCGAAGGTGAACTCCTGCCCGGGCACCGAGCGCATCGTGGTGACGATGCGCCTCCAGTACGCCTTCCAGTTCTCCGGGTCCGGCGCGCAGCGGTGGGTGTAGGTGACGCCGTTCATCTCCCAGCCGAGCACGATGACCGTGTCCGGGACGCCCAGCGACACCAGCCGCTCGGCGAGCCTCTTGAAGTGCCGGTCGTACTGACCCTCGGCGCCCGCCGCGATCAGCCGGGCCACCTCGTAGTCGGGCACGCGGCCCTCGTTCCGTTCCTGCATGGGCACGTTGAGGACGAACATCCGGTCGTCCTCGGCCCGGCGCCATTCGGCCCAGTCCGCCAGGAAGGGGACCCTGCCCTCGATGCCGGCCCACTGGTCACCGGGGAGATAGGTGTGTCCGACCCGGATCTCCTTGCCACCCAGCCAGTCCGACAGGTGAGGGATCCGGGCCACTCCGGGCGGCCCGTAGTCGAGATAGGCGCCCATGGCGATGTCCGCGCCCTCGGACCGGTCCTCGCCGGGGGCCGCGAGCGCGGCTCCGGTGGCGAGCAGTCCGGCCGTGACCGTACCGATGCAGGTGCTCGCCAGTCGGCGGCGTGGTCTGGGCATGGCGTCTCCCGAGCTTTCCTGAATCGGTGTGCTTACCAAAGACGTTAGGCATCAGATCTGACGAATGGCCTGTTCGGTGACTACCGCGTAGGCCATTAGCAGGTGCACACCACCCCCGCTTGGTCCGACTAGGTGAAAGACACCGTTGCCATGCACGCGTATCTCAACCATGTGCCCGCCGTTGTGCTCAGACTCGATCGGAATCCGTTCCACCACGGAACCCTCGGCGCCGTCAGATCCCTTGGCCGCAAGGGCGTGGAGGTCCATGCCGTCGTCGAGGCCGGGGGAGGTCCCATGGGGCGTTCGCGGTACCTGCGCGCCGTGCACGCGGGGCCGGCCGGCGGGTTGGACCCGGAGGCGCCCGAGGCGCTGCTGGAGTGCCTGACCGGGGTGTCGGAGCGGATCGGCCGTCAGGCCGTGCTCATCGCCATGGACGACCTGAGCGCCATCGCCGTGTCCCGGGTCGCGCCGATGCTCCGCGACCGGTTCCGGATTCCCCATCAGCCCGACAACCTGCCCGCGCGGGTGGCCGACAAGGCCGAGCTGTCGCGGCTCTGTTCGCGCTGGGACGTCCCGCACCCGGAGACCGTGATCCCGGCGAGCGGGGCGGAGGCGGCCGAGGCGGCCTGGCGGCTCGGCCTGCCGGTGGTCGCCAAGTGGAGCCGGCCCTGGCTGCTGCCCACCGGGGCCGACGGGCTGCGGAGCACCACGCTGGTGCACACCGCCGCCGACGCGCGCCGGCTGTATGAACGCTCCGCCGAGGCCGGCAGCCGGCTGCTCCTGCAGCGGTTCCTGCCGGCCGGTCCGGACACCGACTGGTTCTTCCACGGCGCCTTCACCCGGGGCGGTCTTCCGCTGCTCGCGGGATCGGGCCGCAAGGAGCTGTCGTGGCCGGTGCGGACGGGGCTGACGGCGGTGGGGCGCTGGCTGCCGGATCCGGCGGTCGAGGAGGCGGCGCTGCGGCTCGCCGAACGGCTGGGCTACCAGGGGATCCTGGACCTGGACTTCCGCCGGGACGAGGAGGGGTGCTTCCGGCTGGTGGACTTCAACCCCCGTCCGGGAGCGCAGTTCAGGCTGTTCACGGACGCGGCCGGACTCGACGTGGTCCAGGCGATGTACCTGGATCTGACGGGCCAACGGGTCCCGCAGCCCTCGGGCGGTCCGGGCCGGGTGTTCGTCGCCGAGAACTACGCGCTGCTGGCGGCGGTCCGGGGCGGCTCGCTGCCGCGCCGCCGGGCGCCGGAGCAGGTGGTGGGTTCCGTGGCTCCGGCAGCGGCGGCCGGCCGGGGCGACGGCGCCGCGGAGCAGGTCCCGCCGGTGGTCGCCGGCCAGCGGACCGGCCCGGGGCGGGCGGCGGAGCCGGAGCCTGGCCCGGATCACCACGGCGCGGACCACCACGGCGCGGCGGCCGGTGCGCAGCCGGTGCCGGCGGGCCGGCCCGTGCGGCCGGGGCGGGGCGGGGGTGTCGAGACGGCCTGGTTCGCCGCCGACGACCTGAGGCCGTTCCTGGCGATGCTCGCCGCCTTCCTGGGGCGCGGTGCGGGCAAGGGGGTGCGGGTCCTGCGCGGGGTCCCGGCGCAGGGCCGCCGCACGGCGCGCGCGGTCGTCCGTACGCCCCGCCAGCGCGGCGGGGAGCAGGCGGCGACCGCGCCGGCCGCCGGGCCCGCCAACGCGCCCGCCTCCCGCCCCGTACCGCCGGAGGCGTCGGCCGAGCCGGACGAGCTGGTGACGCGTTGACCACGGCCGGCGCGGCGGACCGGGCCGGGCCGGTGACCATCGAGCTGGAGGAGCGGCCGTGACGCGGATCGACGATCTCGTGGTGATCGGCGCGGGCCCGTACGGGTTGTCCATCGCCGCGCACGCGGCGGGCGCGGGGCTCGGCGTACGGCTGCTGGGCCGGCCCATGGCCTCGTGGCGCGACCACATGCCCGACGGCATGTACCTGAAGTCGGAGCCATGGTCCTCCAATCTGTCCGCGCCGGACGGGCGGCACACCCTGGCCGATTACTGCGCCACGCGCGGACTGGTCGCGGAACACGGCACTCCGCTGCCGATCGACACGTTCAGTGCGTACGGGATGTGGTTCGCCCGGCAGTCCGCGCCGGAGGTGGAGGAGGTGACCGTCACGGAGGTGACCCCGCAGGGCGACGGCTTCCGCGTCCGCACCGCCGAGGGACCGCCCCTGCTCGCCCGTACGGTCGCCCTCGCGGTCGGGGTGATGCCCTTCGTCCACCACCCCGAGGGGCTGGCCGGGCTCCCGCCCGACCACTACTCGCACAGCAGCGGCCACCGCGACCTGACCCGCTTCGCCGGCCGCGAGGTCGCCGTGCTCGGGGCCGGGCAGGCGGCCCTGGAGACCGCCGCCCTGCTGGCCGAGCAGGGCGCCCGGCCGTGCCTGGTCGCCCGGCGTTCCCGGCTGAACTGGAACTCCGTCCCCCAGCCCCTGGACCGGCCCGCGCTGCGCGCCCTGCGCGATCCCCACAGCGGCCTCGGCACCGGCTGGCGCAGCTGGGTGTGGTCGGAGCTGCCCGGGGCGGTGCACAGGCTGCCCGCGTCGACCCGGGAGCGGATCGCGGCCACCGCGCTGGGCCCGGCCGGCGCCTGGTGGCTGCGGGACCGCTTCGAGCGGCGCGTTCCCGTCATGCTCGGGCACCGGCTGCAGCGGGCGGTCGCGGTGGGCGGGCGGACCCGGCTCGGGCTGACCAGCCGGGCGGGGGAATCCGTGGTCCTGGACGTCGCCCACGTCATCGCGGCCACCGGCTTCGTCCCGGACCTGGCCCGGCTGGAGCTGCTCGACGCGGGGCTGCGGGCGGGACTGGAGACCGTGGGGAACACCAGGGCGCCGGAGCTGAGTCCCGGCTTCGAGTCCTCGTGGCCCGGACTGTTCTTCGCGGGGCTGCTGGCGGCTCCCTCATTCGGCCCTTCCATGCGATTCGTGCACGGTGCGGGCTTCACGGCGGGGAGACTGGTGGGAGGAGTCCGCAAGCGCCTCGGTGCCCGGGGCCCGCGGCCGGGCTCCACCGGTGTCGCCCGGTTCGACCGGGCTGCTTCCCCCGGGCCTCCACCGGGGGTACCCCCAGGGCATCCGACGACGTATCTGCGGTGAGATCCGCGGTGAGAGGGGTCCGTGATGAGCGCGGAGCGAGCACAGGGCCGCGGCTGGGTACGCATTCCCGCCAGCCGCGCGGAACAGCCCGCCACGACGGCGAGGTCCGGCGGGTTCGAACGTGCCCCGCACGCGAGCCCGTACGGGGGTCCGTACGCGGGCCCGTACGTGACGGCCCCGTCGGCCGACCAGCCCACCATCTACCTTTCGGTCGTCAAGCGCTGGCGGGAGGCCGGGCGCACCCTTCCGGGGCATCCTGACGAGGAGTGGGAGCGGCTGATCTCGCAGCCGTGCTGGCCCGGCCGTTAGGTGGTGTCGAAGGTGGCAGCGGCGGAGCGCGAGGGACCCGAGCCGGTCCGGCGTCCCCCCGTGACCGCGCCCGGCGACCGGCTCGCGCTGAACGGCATGGGCAGCTTCGAGTGGGACCTGGGTGCCGGGACGGTGGCGCTGGACGAGGCCGCGATGTCCGTCTTCGACCTGGGGGCGGAGGAGTTCGACGGCACTCCGGAGGGGGTCGGGCTGCACATCCGCCCCGAGGACGGGGTCCGGCTGACCGAGACCATCGCGGGGGTCCTGGAGAGCGGCGGGGACACGTACGGCGCGTACTTCACGGTGCAGCGGCGCGACGGCCTCGACCAGTGGACGCACACCTCGGGCCGGGTCATGCGCGACGGCGAGGGACAGCCGCAGCGCATCGTGGGGATCGTCCGCGACGCGACGGCCGAGCTGGCCCATGCGACGCTGCTGCGCAAGCTGGAGGCGGCGCGCGCCCAGCAGACGACGATCGTGCAGCGGACCACGGAGGCCCTGTCGCGGGCGGTGACGGTGGACGACGTCACGGCCACGCTGACCGGGGCGGGCGCGCTGGAGCGGCTCGGTGCGGACGGGCTGGCCCTGGGGCTGGTCGAGGGCGGCACCATCAAGATCATCGCGCTGAGCGGGGAGTCGCTGGAGATCCTCAGCGAGCGGCGGTTCACCCGGCTGGACGGTTCGCTGCCGCTGTCGCACGCGGTGCTCACCCGGCAGGCACGTTTCGTCACCTCGCTCGCCGAGCTCGGTGGCGAGTTCCCGCTCCTCGCGGACTACCTGAACCGGATCCGGTTCGACGCGGCCGCCTACCTGCCGCTGATCGCGCAGGCCAAGGCGATCGGCGGGCTGGTCCTCTTCTACCGGCGGCGCAGCGAGTTCAGCCCGGAGGAGCGGAACCTGTGCCTGGGCCTGGCCGGCATCGTGGCCCAGTCCCTGCAGCGGGCGCTCCTCTTCGACCAGGAGCGGGAGTTCGCGACGGGTCTGCAGGCCGCCATGCTGCCGCGCCGGATCCCGGAGATCACCGGCGGCGAGATCGCGGTCCGCTACCACGCCGCCTGGAGCGGGCGGGAGGTCGGCGGGGACTGGTACGACGTGATCGCGCTGCCCCGGGACCGCGTCGGCATCGTGGTGGGCGACGTACAGGGCCACGACACCCACGCGGCGGCCATCATGGGCCAGCTGCGGATCGCGCTGCGGGCGTACGCGGGGGAGGGCCATCCGCCGTCCACCGTGCTGGCCCGGGCCTCGCGCTTCCTCGCCGAACTGGACACCGAGCGCTTCGCCACCTGCATGTACGCGCAGGTGGACCTGGAGACCGGAGGCGTACGGGCGGTCCGCGCGGGCCACCTCGGCCCGCTGATCCGGCACACGGACGGGCGTACGGGCTGGCCCAACGTGCGCGGCGGCCTGCCGCTGGGGCTGGCCTCGGCCTTCGAACACGAGGAGTTCCCCGAGACCCGGCTCGACCTGGTCCCCGGGGAGACCCTCGTGCTGTGCACGGACGGCCTGGTGGAGGAGCCGGGCACGACCATCACCCAGGGCATGGCGGCCCTGGCGCAGGCCGTGCGCAGCGGCCCGCAAGCGCCCGAGGCGCTCGCCGACCACCTCTCGGACCGGCTCTGGGAACGCTGGGGCTCCGGCGACGACGTGGCCCTGCTGGTGCTGCGCCGGGCCCCCGACCCGGGCACCCACCGGGCGCCGCGCATCCACCAGTACGTCCACCAGGCCGACCCGGAGGGCCTCTCGGAGGCCCGCTACGCCCTGCGCCAGGCCCTGCGCGACTGGGGCATGCCGGAACTGGCCGACGACGTCGAGCTGGCGGCCGGGGAGCTGCTGGTCAACGCCCTCCTGCACACCGACGGCGGGGCGGTGCTGACCATGGAGGTGCTGCCGGAGCCGGTCCGGCGGATCCGGCTGTGGGTCAAGGACCGCTCCAGCGTGTGGCCGCGCCGGCGCAGCCCGGGCGAGGCGGCCACCACGGGGCGCGGGCTGCTGCTGGTGGACGCGCTGGCCACGCACTGGGGAGTGGAGTCCCGGGGCGACGGCAAGGCGGTGTGGTGCGAGTTCACCGTCGGCGGCAGCCCCCGGAGCACCGGGTGACCGGGTGGTCACCCCGGGTTGTGGGGCGCCGGAGGCGGGGTGATGATGCGGTCCATGGAACGGATCGTGTTGTGCGCGGGCTGAGCAGGGCCGCCGTGACGGGAGTCCTGGCCGTGGTCCTGCTGGCGGCCGGGGCGCCGACCGTCGTGGACTGGACGACGGGGCGTCCGCACGCGGACGCCGAGTGCCGGTCGGTGGCCTTCATGTCGATGACGGACGTGGCCCCCGAGTGCCGCTGACGGCGGTCGGGGTGCGGGTGCGGCCGTAGGCCGCTGTGCCGGGCGGACCGGGTCTGCCGGGCGGGCCTGGCCCCGAGCGCCCGGTCCCGGTAGCGGCGGCTACCGGACGGGACGGGCGCTTGCCACGGGCCCGCCGCCGTTCAGTGCCCGGCGCGGACCTCGACGTCCTGCGTGTCCTGGGCGACCGTGGCGACCGATCGCGGCATCAGGCCCGAGAGGTGGATCTCCTGGAGCTCCGCGGTGACCTGCGCGTGGCCCGCGTGCAGGCGCTCGCCGAGGCCCAGCGCGCCGACCGGCAGGCCCTCGACGCGGCCCGGGGCGTGCGCCACCCACCTGCGCTCGGTGCCGTCGCAGACGGGCTGCTCCGCGTTGATGCTCAGCTGGGTGCCGTCCTGCTCGACGGTCGCCTTGATCTGCATCGCCCCTGAGGGTGACGCCTGCTCGCAGTGGTAGGTGCCGGAAAGGATGACGCCGCCGTCCCCTTCGATGTGAGCGTCATGATGTACGGAAATACCTTGGTTGAAAACGGTGGCCCCGGCCGGGACGGTGAATACCGTGGTGGCGGCCAGTGCGGAGAGAGCTGCCAGCGCCATTCGGCGGCCGGACATGAGCATTCTTCCTCCAGTGGGATCCGTGTGGCGGGAATCCGCCGGAACGCATTGTGCTGGCAGTTGGCCGCAACCGGTCGCACGCACTCCCCGGGCGAACTCGTGTCGGTGAGTGCAATTGCCCGCTCGGGCGCGTGAGACTGACCGAAATACATCCCGAAGGGACCGCGCATGCGTCAGTCCGCCGCCCGCCGCCACACCCCCGTCCTCGCCGCCGCCCTCCTCCCGTTCCTCCTCTTCGGTGCCACGGCCTGCCAGAGCGCCCCCGAGGAGGCCGCGCTCGCCCCGGCCGTGGCGCCCGCCGTCCCGGTGGACGACGGGGCGCCGGGCGCGGAGGCCCCCGTACGGACCGCCGTGAAGGCCGCCCATGTGGGTGACTCCGTCCGGGTGGACGGCACCCAGGTCGGCCGGCACCTCCAGGCCGTGCTGGCCTCGTACGTGGACCCCGCGATCAGCGTCGAGAAGAACTACGCCCCGCCCGCCGGCAAGCGCTGGGTCGCCGCCCAGATGTCCTTCGTCAACGTGGGCGGGACCTCGTACGGGGCCCTCGGACGCATGTGGGCGCACGACAGCGCGGGGCGGCGCCACCCGGTGGTGTCCACCGGTGAGCTGACCACCGGCAAACCGCTCGTCTTCGATTCCCTGGAGGTGGGTGAGCGGGCCGAAGGATGGGTGGTGTTCGAAATCCCGGAAAACACGCGCATTGTGCGCCTCCAGTACCAGGACGCGAACATGCGGGCGAATTCCGGAGAGGGATTCTGGGCGGTCTAGCCCGCCCGGGTGAAAGGCCGTGAAAGGCCCGGGGGCGGGACCACTAGGGTGCGGCGCATGACTTCTACTCAAGCCGAAATCGACCGGTCCCAGCTCGGCACCCTTTCGGTGCTCGCCTGGATCGGCGACCCCGAAGAGGCGCACGACATCCCGTACCTCCTCGCCTACACCCTCGGCGACGGCCCGAAGGGCCGGGAGGCCGGCGAGGCGGCCGCCCGCGGGCTGCTGGAGGAGATCGGCCTGCCCATCGGCGACGTGGTCATGGACGGCACCCTCAAGGCGGCCACCTTCCCCGTGCAGATCCTGCTGGAGGGCAACCAGATCGCGCTCACCCTGCCCGGGATGAACGCGCGCTGCACCGCCCCCGACGAGTGGGTCGCCGCGGCCGACGAGAGCGGGCAGGCGTACTTCCTCTTCGCCACCCGCGCCTGGCCGGAGGCCGTCCCGGGCCAGCCGGTCGCGCCGGAGACCCTGCAGGCGTTCGCGGGCGACGAATCGGTGCTCACCAGCAGCGCCCACTGCGTCCTCGCCGTGCGGCGCGTGCAGCGCTAGCCGTCCCGGGGGCGCCGTCCCACCGCTCCGGCCGCCGGGCTCCCAGCCTGCCCGGTGGCCGGTCCCTCTCCTTGCCGGGCCCCGTCAGGGGCGCTCGAAGGCGAACTTGAGCGAGCGGACCCGGTTGTCGAAGTTCGACCCCGCCAGATCCGGCAGCCCCACCGCGCGCAGCCCGACCGGCCGGGTGAGCAACTCGCGGAAGAGCGCCTTCATCTCCACCCGGGCCAGGTGCGCGCCCAGGCAGAAGTGCGGGCCGCCGCCGCCGAACCCCAGGTGCGGATTGGGCGAGCGGGTGATGTCGAAGGCGTCGGGGTCGGGGAAGACGGCCTCGTCGCGGTTGGCGGAGGCGTAGTACAGCACCACCTTGTCGCCCGGCCGGAACACGTGCCCGTCCATGGTGTGCTCGGCGGCCACCGTCCGGCGGAACTGGATGATCGGCGTCGAGTGGCGGATCATCTCGTCCACCGCGCCGTCCGCGTACTTCTCGAAGTCCGAGAGCAGCAGGTCCCGCTGGTCCGGGTGGTTGGTGAGCAGGGTCAGCCCGTGGGTGATCGCATTGCGGGTGGTCTCCACCCCGGCGACCATCAAGAGGGAGAAGAAGGCGCCGAGTTGGCGGGCCCCGAGGGCCTGGCCGTCCACGTTCGCGCAGACCAGCGCCGAGATCAGGTCGTCGGTGGGGTTCTTGCGCCGCTCCCGCCCGATGCCCGCCACCATCCGCTGCATGCGGGCGAGCGCGCGCAGCCCGCGCCCGGGCATCCGCAGCCGGGCCGTCAGGCCCCGTTCCACGCCGATGTTCTCGGAGGCGTGGTTGACGCGGTCGGCGATCTCGGCGCGGTAGTGCTCGGGGATCCCCATCATGTTGCAGATGACGTCCAGCGGCAGCCGGGAGGCCACCGCCGAGACGAACTCGTCCGGCTCGTCGGCGAGTACGTCGTCCACGATGCGGGCCGCCACCGCGTGGATGTCCTCCTCCGCGGCCGCCAGCAGGCGGGGCGTGAACGCCCGCTGCACGATCTTGCGGAGCTGGGCGTGGTCGGCGCCGTCCAGATTGACCATCGAGTCGCCGAACAGCGCACGGACCCAGCGGGCCGGTTCGGG
Organism: Streptomyces sp. NPDC090045; assembly: GCF_044747975.1. NCBI lineage: Bacteria > Bacillati > Actinomycetota > Actinomycetes > Kitasatosporales > Streptomycetaceae > Streptomyces > Streptomyces sp. NPDC090045. The sequence goes on along the minus strand of NZ_JBIVFA010000005.1, from coordinate 85,380 downwards.
GGTGGTCACACCGGGGGCGCTGGCGAAGACCTTGGGGAGCCGGCTGGCCTCCTGCACCTGGGCGTGCCGGACGAGGGCCCAGTGCCCGGGCCCTTCGGGGACGAAGACGGGGGAGCCGACGGCCCGCAGGCGGGCGAAGGCGGCGAGACGGTGGGCGGGGGGCTGCTGCCAGAAGCCGGCCTCGGCCAATTCCCTGCCGGGGTCTTCGCCGGGACGTTGTGGGGGGAGTGTCATGGCCTGGAAACGGCGGCGGGGGTTCGGGGGTTGCGGGGGCTCCGCCCCCGAACCCTCCCCAGACTTCGTCCGGGGGGACCCCCAGCGCCTCAAACGCCGGCGGGGCTGAACTTCAGCCCCGCCGGCGTTTGAGGCGCGGGTCCGGGCAGAGCCCGGCAACGGCGCCGCAGGTCAATCGAGCGTCCGGGACGACAGGGCTACGCCGACCGCCACGGTCGCGGTCGACACCAGGCCCGCCCAGAGCACCGCGTACGGCCCCGTCCACGCGCACGCGAGCGTCACCACGGCGGCGACCGGCAGCACCAGCTGCTCGGCGAGCCCGCGCTTGAAGTGGCGGGAGTGCAGGAGCCACACCATCACGAGGAACAGCGCGGCCGGAACCGTCACGGCCGCATTGGCGGCGAGCTGGGAGACGTGCGCCTTGTGGACCGCGTGCTCCACCGCCACCTCGATGCCGGCGCCGATCGCCGCACCCGAGGCGAAGATCAGTAGGTGGCCGTACCCCCATGGGATCGCCTCGCGGTTGGAGGTCAGGTGCTCGTGCATCGGTACGGCGAAGTAGATCCACCAGGCGGCGAAGACGATCAGCAGCCCGCCCGCCGCGATGGGCAGGAGCAGGTCGAGGGCCTCGTGCTCGTCGAGCGCCGACTTGACCGCGACCGTGCTCGCGGCGATCGTCTCGCCGAGCACGATGATGGTGAACAGGCCGTACCGCTCCACGATGTGGTGGGCGTGCCAGGGCGTCTGGTGCCCGTACTCGGCGATCACCGGAACGAGCAGCTCGCAGGCGGCCACGACCAGGAACAGCCACCGCTTCCAGTCGTCCGGGGCGAACAGCAGCGCTACCCAGCCGAGCTGGCAGAGCACCAGGCCGGCCGCGTACTTCAGCGCCGACGTGCGGGCCGTGCCGGTCTCCCCGGAGGCCGCCCGCAGCCACTGCGCCGTCAGTGCGACGCGCATGATGATGTAGCCGACGACGGCGACCTTCCAGTCGTTCTCGTCGAAGGCGCGGCTCACCCCCGCCGCGTAGACGAGCACACCGGCGATCTGCACCAGGGTCGCGATCCGGTACGGCACGTCGTCGCAGTCGTAGGCGGAGGCGAACCACGTGAAGTTCATCCACGCCCACCACACCCCGAAGAAGACGAAGAAGTACCCGATCACCCCGGTGACGGGATGGCCCTCCGCCAGCGAGTGCACCAGCCGCTGCCCGCACTGCGCGATCGCGACGACGAAGCAGAGGTCGAAGAACAGCTCCAGCGGGGTGGCCGCGCGGTGGTCCTCGTCGGGGCTGCGGGCGGTCATGGGGGAGTAGGCCATACCGGCCAGGAGAGCAGAGGGACCGGCCTCCGGCAGGCCGGACGCGCTGCCGGCGGCGCCCCTGTGCCCCGGGCGGCGGCTGCCCCGGGCGCGACCAACGCACTGCGGGTGACGGGACCTTGGCCATGGCACACCCCGAGAAGTACCCGCAGCTGACCATCCGGGTCAGCGGCTACGCGGTGAACTTCGTCCGGCTCACCCGGGACCAGCAGCTCGACGTGCTGAACCGCACCTTCCACGGATCGCTCTAGGGGTGCCCGCCATGACCGTCCTCCTCGGCCCGAACACCGCCCGCGCCGCCACCCCGGCGGCCCAGCGAGGGCTCGGTGCACTCCTGGGACCGGCCGTCCGCTGCGGCCGACCCTGGACTTCGCGCAGCGCCTCGCGGACCTCGGCAAGGACGTGCACCTGCGGTTCGTGTTCGTGCCGGGCCTCACCGACGCGCGCGAGAACATCGAGGGCGTCGCCGCCTTCGCGGGCTCCCTCGGCAACGTCTCGCGGGTCGACGTGCTGCCCTTCCACAAGCTCGGCGAGGGCAAGTGGCAGGCGCTGGACATGAACTTCACCCTGCACGACACCCCGTCGCCGACGGCGGAGCAGATGGCCGCGGCGAGGGCGGTTTTCGCGGCGCGGGGACTGACGGCGGTCTGACCCCGGTCGACCTCGTTCGGCCTAATGATCAGTACGATATAACGGGCTGAATTGGTATAAATCACCTAGCGTGGGGCTGTGTCCGAGCCATCAGAAGCCCTTGCCGCCCCGCCCCCGCCCCCCGGGGCCGGGGGCGCCGCCGAGGCCACGGAGCCCCCGCCGGACCCGACCCGGACCTTGCCCGGACCGGGCGCACGGCTGTCGGTCACCGCGCGGGCCACCCTGGCCGGCACCGTCGTCTCGCTCCTGCTCGTCGCCGCCATCGTGCTGGGCAGCCGGCTGCTGCGCGACTTCGACTCGGCGCTGCTGCCGTACGCCGTCGCCACCGTCTTCCTGGCCTTCGGCGTGGCCTACCGGTACACGGTCTGGGTCTCCGCCCCCGGCGCGCGCCGGCTCTTCAAGAAGGGCTTCGGCAGCTTCTTCTCGGCCGACAACTTCCGCAAGGCGCCCAGCGCCCTGCCGAAGATGATCGCCACCTACCTCGGCTTCCAGAAGTTCCTCGGCGCCCGCTCGCGCGGCCGCTGGATCGCCCACCAGCTCATCTTCTGGGGCTGCCTGCTGGCCGCGGCCATCACCTTCCCGCTGACCTGGGGCTGGTTCACCTTCACCTCCGACAGCGGCTCCGGCCCCGGCTACGAGATGCGGATCTGGGGCTACAAGGTGATCGGCTTCAACGCCCTGAACGTCCTGGGCTGGCTGATGTTCCACGGCCTGGACCTCGCCGCAGTGCTCGTCATCCCCGGGGCCTCGTACTTCCTGTGGCGCAGGATGAAGGACCGCGGCGCCATCACCGGGCAGCGCTTCGCCTACGACCTGCTGCCGCTGATCTGCCTGATCGTGATCTCCGTGACCGGTCTGCTGCTGACCTTCTCGTCGATCTTCCTGCACGGCGGCGGCTACGAGTTCCTGGCCATCCTGCACATGGTGTCGGTGGTGTTCACCCTCATCTACATCCCGTTCGGGAAGTTCTTCCACATCGTCCAGCGCCCGGCTGCCGTCGGCATGCAGCTGTTCAAGTACACGGCCCGCCAGGACGAACAGGTCTTCGCCTGCAAGCGCTGCGGGGAGCCCATCGACACCACCCCGTACGTGGAGAACCTGCGCGGCACGATGCAGGACCTCAAGCTCGACTTCAACGCCTTCGTCGAATACTGCCCGCGCTGCAAGCGGGTCCTGCGCGGCAACGCCTATCTGACCCAAGTCAAGAAGGGCTTCAAGTGACCGCGACCGACCCCGCCAAGGCCGGGTCCCGGCCCGTGCCGACCCCCCTCGACCCCTCCATCGCCCCGCCCGGCACGCGCAACTTCCGCGACGCGGGCGGCATCCCCGCCGACCAGTGGCACGCCGATCAGAACGGCGAGACCCTCGTCCCCACCCACTGCTGCTTCTGTGGAGTGCAGTGCGGGATGTACCTGCGCGTGGACAAGGGCGGCAAGGTCTTCGGCGTGGAGCCCCGCAACCACGACATCAACCGGATGCGGCTGTGCCCCAAGGGGATCAACGCCTACCAGCAGGTCAACCACCCCGACCGGCTGACCGTGCCGCTGATGCGCCGCTCCCGGGACGAGGAGTTCCGCGAGGCCTCCTGGGACGAGGCCCTGGACTTCACCGTCTCCGAGATCCGCCGGATCCAGGGCGCCCACGGCAACGACGCCTTCGGCCTGCTCGGCGGCGCCAGCCTCTACTCCGAGAAGACCTACCTGGTCGGCAAGTTCGGCCGGGTCGCCCTCAAGACCCGGCACGTCGACTACAACGGCCGCCTGTGCATGGTCAGCGCCGCGGGCGCCAACAAGCTGTCCTTCGGCATCGACCGGGCCGCCAACCCCTTCTCCGACATCCTCCTCACCGACTGCCTGCTCATCGCCGGGTCGAACGTGGGGGAGTGCTTCCCGGTGATGACCCAGTACGTCTGGGGAGCCCGCGACCGGGGCGCCGCCCTGATCGTCGTCGACCCGCGGGAGACGGCCATCGCCCGCACCGCCGACGTCCACGTCGCCCTCAAGCCCGGCACCGACTCGGCCTTCTTCAACGCCGTGCTCCACGTGATCGTCGCCGAGGGCCTGACCGACGAGCCGTACCTCGCCGCCCACACCACCGGCTGGGACGAGGTCAGGAAGACCGTCCAGGACTACCCGCCCGCCCGCTCCGCCGGGATCTGCGGGATCCCCGAAGCGCAGATCGTCCAGGTGGCCCGGATGTTCGGCGGCGCCGGCAAGGCCATGGCCTTCCACGCACGCGGCGTCGAACACCACTCGCAGGGCGTCGAGAACTGCCTGTCCATCATCAACATGTGCGTGGCCACCGGGAACCTCGGCCGACCCGGCGCCGGCTACGGCACCATCACCGGCCAGGGCAACGGTCAGGGCGGCCGCGAGCACGGCCAGAAGGCCGACCTCCTCCCCGGCGGCCGCTCCATCCTGAACGAGGAGCACCGCCGCCAGATCTGCCGGATCTGGGGCATCGAGGAGTCCGAACTCCCCACCGCCGGCACCTCCATGATGGAGATGGTCTGGCAGATGCGGCGCCAGGAGATCCGCGGTCTGATCGGCATCTGCAACAACCCCTTCGTCTCGCTCCCCCACTACGCGACGGTCAAGCAGGGCTACGACACCCTCGAATTCCACGCCCAGTTCGACTTCTTCCTCTCCGAGACCGCGACCAACGCACACGTGGTCTTCCCCGTCACCGTCTGGGCCGAGGACGAGGGAGTCATGGCCAACACCGAGGCCCGCGTCGTCAAGCACAACAAGGCGCAGGAGCCCCCCGCCGGGGTGCGCACCGACACCTGGGTGATGTGCGAACTCGCCAAGCGCCTGGGCGCGGGCGACAAGTTCGCCTTCACCGGCTCCCGTGAGGTGTTCGACGAACTGCGCATCGCCTCCGCCGGCACGGTCAACGACTACTACGGCATCACCTACGAGCGCCTGGAGGAGACCGGCGGCATCATGTGGCCCTGTCCCTCCACCGATCACCCGGGCACCCCCCGGCTGTTCGAGGGCGGCAGGACCTACCACCCCGACGGCAAGATCCACCTGCAGGTCGTCGAGTGGCACGCGCCGATGGACCCCTACACCGAGGAGTACCCCCTCTCCCTCACCACCGGCCGCACCGTCGCGCACTTCCTCTCCGGCAACCAGACCCGCCGCCTGGGCGCCCTCGTCGAACAGACCCCGCGCCCCTGGGTGGAGGTCCACCCCTCGCACGGCTACCGGAACGGCGATCCGGTCCGCGTGGTCACCCGCCGCGGCAGCGAGGTCTTCCCGGCCCTGGTCACCGAGGCCATTCGCCCGGACACGGTCTTCATCCCGTACCACTGGCCGGTGCCGACGGCCGCGAACGCCCTGACCATCGACGCCCTCGACCCCCGCTCGAAGATCCCCGAGTACAAGGTCTGCGCCGCCCGGATCGAGCCCGCCGAGCGGATCGACGAGGTCCCCGCGCCCCCCACGGCCCCGGGCCACGAGGCCTATCCGGAGACCCAGGTCTCGCGCACCGATCCCCTGCCCCCCACGTCCTCGCAGGGCCGTGGCACGGCGGAGAGGAGCTGACCCGCCATGATGGGCCGCACGATCTTCATCGATCCCGGCCGCTGCATCGGCTGCCAGGCCTGCGTCTCCGCCTGCCGCGAATGCGACTCCCACCGCGGCAAGTCGATGATCCACCTGGACTACACCGACGCCGGTCACACCGTCGCCTCCCTCCCGACCGTCTGCATGCACTGCGAGGACCCGGTCGCGCCCTGCGCCGAGGTCTGCCCCGCCGACGCGATCCTGGTGACCGCCGACGGCGTGGTCCAGCAGGCCGACACCACCCGCTGCATCGGCTGCGCCAACTGCGTCAACGCCTGCCCCTTCGGCGTCCCGAAGATCGACCTCCAGGCGAAGCTGCAGATGAAGTGCAACCTCTGCTACGACCGCACCGCCTACGGCCTGGCCCCCATGTGTGCCACCGTCTGCCCCACCGGCGCCCTCTTCTACGGAACCCTCGAGGAGCTCCAGGCCGAGCGCCCCGGCGTCCAGGTCGCCGACTCCTTCGTCTTCGGCGACGTGATGGTCAGCACCGGAGTGGCGATGGTCGTCCCCGCCGACAAGGTCCAATGGCCGGTTCCCGGAGGCCTGCCCGTGGTCGAGGTGAACGGAGTCGATGTCCGATGAGCGTGACCGAACAGCCCCCTCCGTCTCCCGTCCCGGGCCCCGAACCCGACGGGGACGGGGCCGCCGACCGGTTGCGCGACCGGATCAGCGCCGACTCCCTCACCACCCGCCGCGACTACCTGCGGATCGTCGCCACCGTCTCCGGCGGCCTCGCCGTCGGCGGTGTCGGTGTCGCCGCCGGCATCCTGCACCGGCACGGCGACAGCGAGGCGCTGCCCGAGCCCAAGAAGGTCACCGACCGGCTGGCGCCGGGCCAGTCCGTGGCCTTCCGCTTCCCCGGCGACGAGGACCGGGCCCTCGCCGTACGGCTGAGCGACGGCTCCCTCGTCGGCTACTCCGCCGTCTGCACCCACCTGGCCTGCGCCGTGCTGTGGCGCGAGGACCGCGGCGCCGACGGGGAGCTGTACTGCCCCTGCCACGAGGGCGTCTTCGACGCCCGCACCGGCGAGGTCACCGCGGGCCCGCCACCACGGCCGCTCCCCAAGGTCTTCCTGACCGAACAGGCGGACGGCAGCGTCTGGGCCCTCGCCACCTCCCGGTCGGGAGAGCCGGCCAAGGAGGCCCTCTGCCGGCAGTTCGGCGATTCCCACCCCGAGGCCGCCCAGCAGCTGGGCTGCCCCGGCGCGGGCCGGGGCGGCGCGAGCGCCCCGTCCGAGAAGGGGCGGACATGAGCGACGCGCCGGTGCCACCGCGCCCGGAGTACCACCCCGGCAGTGCCCGGCCCCGGCTGAACCGGCCGGTGCGGGAGCGGTATCCGCAGATCCGCTCCACCAGCGGGTACGGAGACCCGCGGATCCGGCACACCGGCCCCGGCCCCGGGGCCGGCACCGAGCAGGAGCCGGAGCGGTCCTCGAAGCTGAACGCGCGTCTGGCCCTGGCCCTCACCGTGGTCATCGGACAGCTCTGGGCGCTCACCGTCACCGTCAACGAGTGGATGAAGGGCAACACCGGTACGGCCTGGTGGGGCGCGGGATTCCTGATCCTGTCCTTCCTCGTCGTGATCGGACTGTGGCTCCTCGACCCGAAAGACCGATGACCACGTCCATACCCACGCCCACGCCCAGCCCGCGCCCGGTGCGCTCGCATCGCGTGGAGACCTGCAAGCCCGGCGTGACCATCGGCGACTGGCGGCCCGAGGACGACGGCTTCTGGGCCGCGGCCCTGAAGCAGTCGGAGATGGAGGCGGGCGCCGTCACCGGCTTCCACGCCAGCTGCCTCGCGGTCTGCTGGTGGTTCTACGCCCGCAGGGGAGCCGAGGCCCCCGGCTGGGCCGGGCCGCGGGCGGGGGCGGCCGTACCCTGGAGGCATGAGCAGCGCCCCCGCCTCCGACCCGCAGTCCTCGCGTCCCGCCCCCGAGGCCGACCGGCCCCGGCCGAAGCCGAAGCTGGTCTTCGACGACCCGCTGGACCAGCAGTCCTCGGACGACACCGACCGCGGCTGGGGCGAGCGGCCGCCCGCCGGCGGAAGCGCGGGCGACCTGGCCCGCTTCCTCGACGAGAAGCCCCCGCACCACATCTGATCCGCCGAGGCGGCCACGACGGCCGGATCGGCCGTATGGGCCGGACCGGTCAGAGCCCGCCGCGCGAACCCGGGTGGCCGCTGCCGCCGCCGTTGGCGCGCTGCGCGACCAGCTCGTCCCGGATCTCCTTGAGGACCTCCAGCTCGGTGATCTCGACGAGCTCCTGGACGCCCTCCCGGGCCTTGCGGCGGGCCTCCTGCTTGGCCAGGTACTTCGCCATCGGCAGCACCATGAGGAAGTACACGACCGCCGCGGTGATCAGGAAGGTCAGCGTGGCGTTCAGCACGGAGCCCCAGAGGATCTCCACGCCCGTCGGCTGGCCGTTCGGGCCGATTTCGCAAGGGCTCTTGATGCAGGACTTGTAGCCGTCCAGGCTCTGTGTGCCCACCGCGCCGATCACCGGGCTGATGATCCCCTTGACCACCGAGTTCACGATGTTCGTGAACGCGGCGCCGATCACCACGGCCACCGCCAGGTCGACCACGTTGCCGCGCATCAGGAAGGCCTTGAAGCCCGCCAGTACGCTCTCCTTCTTCTTCTCGCTCACCACTGAGCCTTTCTTCACATGTGCCGAACACGGAGCCAACGGTTCCGAAAGTTACGGCAGTCCAGGCGCGGCGTGTCCAATCGAGCCGCATCTCCCGGTGAATTGACCGACCGCGCGTGCGAATCAACACAACGTCACCGCCAGTCGCGTCACGGCGCCCGCTCCCACGAGATCCCGCGCGGTGTCCCGGGGCACGGACAGGACCACCAGCGCCCCACCGTCCCCCACCCCCTGCTCGGGACGGGGCACTTCGGCCACCCGGGCCCCCGCGGCCACCACCTTGGGCGGCCCGGCGCGCTCCGCCGCGACCACGTCGACCCGGTCCCCGGGCCGCAGCAGCCGCACCGTCGCGGCGTCCGCGATGCGCACCGGGGCCGACACCATCCGCACCGCCGCGGGCGGAGCGGCACCGTGCGAGGCCCGTACCGGCGGTGGCGCGGCGCCCCGCGAGGCCTGTGCCTCCGTCCCGCCCACCGCCAGGGCCGCCGCCAGGACGGCCAGCCCGGCCGAGACCGCCCGCCGCCTGCGCCGCACCGCTCGCCGCAGCCGGTCCCCGCCCCGCCCCACACGGAGCGGCGGGAACGGCGGAACCGGGCGCGCGGGGGGACACGCGGGGAGACACGCCGAGGAAGTCGAAGAAGTCGAAGAAGTCGAAGAAGCCGTGGAGCAAAGGGACATGACGAACACCACCAGACCGAGTGAGTTGCCGTGCCCGGACCCGTCGCCCGGACACCTCCCACGATCCGGCCTCCCCGGGCATCCCGCCCGAGCCTGTGGACGGTCCCCAGCCTGTGGACAACCCCGTCACCCGCAGGAGTTAACAGGCGGCCCGCGCCCGCCGCAGCGCCGCCACCGGGTCCGCGGCCCGCGCGATCGACCGGCCCACCACGACGTGCGAGGCCCCGGCCGCGAAGGCGGCCTGCGGTGTCCCCGCCCGCGCGTGCCCGCCTGCCGCGCCGCTTGCCGAGCCATCCGCCGCGCCGCCTGCCGCTCCGCCCGTCGACCCGTCCGGTCCCAGCGTCACCCCCGGCGTCACGATCAGCCGGTCCGGTCCCAGCATCCGGCGCAGCGGCCCGGCCTCCCGCGGCGAGGCGATGACCCCGTCGCATCCCGCGCCCACCGCCAGCCGGGCCAGCCGCAGCACCTGCTTCTCGGCGTCCGCCTCGATGCCGACGTCGGCGAGGTCGCCGGCCGTCATGCTGGTGACCACGGTCAGCGCGAGCACCCGCAGCCGCGGGAACTCCCGCGCCGCCTCGACCGCCGCGGCCATGATCCCCGTACCGCCCATGCTGTGCACGGTCACCATGGACGCGCCGAGCGCGCCGGCGGCCCGGACGGCGCCGGCGACCGAGTTCGGGATCTCGAAGAGCTTCAGGTCGAGGAAGACCTCGTGTCCCCGCTCGGCCAGGTCCCGTGCGAGCCCGGGGCCTGCGGCGGTCAGGAGCTCCAGGCCGATCTTGTAGGAGCCGCACGCGTCGCCGAGGCGCTCGACGAGCTCCTCGGCGGCCCGGCGGTCGGCGAAGTCGAGGGCAACGATGACCTCGCGGTCGGCGATGACCTCGCGGCCGGAGAAGGGGAAGTCCGTGTTCACGCCGTCATTGTCGGGGTCACGGTCGGGCCGGGATCCGGCAGGCCTCCGCGAAGCCCTGGCTGGTCAGGCCGAAGGCGCTGTTGACGCGCGAGCGCCAGTTCTCCAGGGCGACCATCGCGGTGAGCTCGACGAACGCCGCCTCGCCGAGCCGCGCGATCAGTTCCGCCGCGAGCTCGTCCGTGACCGCCGGCTCGGTCTCGGTCATGGCCTCGGCGTACTCCATGACCAGCAGTTCCAGGTCGGTGAACACCTCGGGGGCCTCCCGCCACCGCGGCACCTGCTCGATCTTCTCGGCCGGCATGCCCTGCTCGTGGCCCTCCCAGTAGCCGAAGTCCATGCACCACGAGCAGTTGATGCGGGCCGCCGCCGCCATCACGGCGAGGTGCTTGAGGCCGGCGTCGAGCGCGTTCCACTTCGCCGCCTGCTGTTCCAGGCGGACGTACGAGAACAGCACGCGCGAGTGGTGCCCGTAGGCCTGGCCGGGGTCGAGCACCTTGCCGTACGTACGGCGCGAGTACCAGGAGCCGATGCGCATGAGGAGGGTGCGGGGCGGGTTGAGCGAGATACGCGGCATGACGGTCATCTCCCGGGCAGGGGCGGTCTTGTTTCCGCCTTCACCAAGGAGGACCGGACAGCCGCGGCGTATGTGACAGTCGCTACGCGCTCTCCCCGCCGAGCCCGGCGCGGTCCATCCCGAGCGCGCCGAGGAGCCGGGCCGTGAGCTCCTCAGCGAAGGCCTCGGAGCCGGTGAGAGCGGCCCGGATCCCGTCCGGGTCGGCGGTCAGCCCGGCTGCGGCCGCCCAGTCGAGCGCGCCCGCCAGGGCCGCCTCCACGGGGAACCGGTCGACGGGTATCTCGTAGTCCTCGGCGGTGTCCCGGTTCAGCAGTGCCTTCCAGCGGCCCCCGGCGAAGGTGGCGGCCTCGACGAAGCCCACGTCGCTGTCGAGGTAGGCCACCGTGAGCACCGGCGCCCCGGTCCGCCGCGCCAGCACCGCCGTGGCGCCGTCCGGCTGGTCCGGGTAGTACACGGCCGACCAGCCGCCGCCCAGGTCCGCGTCGCCGTCGACGTCCGCGCACCCGGCCTCGGCCGCGAACTCCCGCAGCTCCGCCACCGTGGCATGCGCCACGGCCATCCCGCCCCGATTTCCCATGCGCGCAGGCTAGGGGAGGCCACTGACAACGCTGCCGCGAAGCCTGCGGCAGGGGGACTACGGCAGCTCGATGCCCAGGTCCCAGCCGTCGTGCGCGTGCGTGCACAGGCAGGCGCGGGACTCCGTCGGCGGCAGGGCCGCCACCGCGTCGAAGAGGACCTCGCGCAGCCGCCCGACGTTCTCGCCGAACACCTTCAGGACCTCGGTGTGGGAGACGCCCTCGCCCGTCTCGGCGCCCGCGTCCAGGTCCGTGACCAGGGCCATCGAGGTGTAGCAGAGCCCCAGCTCGCGCGCGAGGATCGCCTCGGGGTGCCCGGTCATGCCGACGACCGACCAGCCCGCCGCGGCGTGCCACTGCGACTCCGCGCGCGTCGAGAAGCGGGGCCCCTCGATGACGACCATGGTTCCGCCGTCGACCGGCTCCCAGTCCCGGCCGCGAGCCGCCGCTATCGCCACCGACCGGCCCACCGGGCAGTACGGGTCGGCGAAGGTGGTGTGCACGACGTTCGGAACGGAACCGTCCGGCAGCGGCTCCCCGTCGAAGAAGGTCTGCACGCGCGACTTCGTACGGTCGACCAGCTGGTCGGGAACGAGCAGCGTGCCCGGCCCGTACTCGGCCCGCAGGCCGCCGACCGCGCACGGGCCCAGCACCTGGCGGACGCCGACCGAGCGCAGGGCCCACAGGTTGGCCCGGTAATTGATCTTGTGCGGCGGGACGGTGTGGCTGCGTCCGTGCCGGGGGAGGAAGGCCACCTGGCGGCCGGCCAGCTCACCCACGTACAGGGAGTCGCTGGGGGCCCCGTACGGGGTCTCCACCTGGATCTCGGAGACGTCCTCCAGGAAGGAGTAGAAGCCCGAGCCGCCGATGACACCGATCTCTGCGTTCACCATGCGGCCCACCCTAACCGGGCATGCCGAAGGCCCCGCTGCCCGGTCAGGGGCGGGCGGGGCCTTCGGCGAAGCGATCAGGCGGCCGACGTGGAGCTGCTGCTGCTCGACGACGTCGAGGAGGACGAAGCGGCAGGCGCGGCGGCGGTCGACGTCGTGGACGAGGACGAGCTCGAGGCCGGCTTCGAGGCAGGTGTGCTGCTCGACGAGGCGCCACGGCTGTCGTTCCGGTAGAAACCGGAGCCCTTGAAGACGATGCCGACCGCGGAGAACACCTTCTTCAGGCGTCCGTCGCAGCTCGGGCACACGGTCAGTGCGTCATCGGTGAACTTCTGCACGGCCTCAAGGCCCTCACCGCACTCGGTGCACTGGTACTGGTAGGTCGGCACGAATTTCCTCCTGGCACTCTGACTCAATGAGTGCTAACGACGCTCCATGGTGACGTATTCCGGCCGATCAGTCCACCGTCACCGGTACGCGGTGACCCATCCCACGCTCGTTCACCCGGTTACGGGCGGCCGGCGCGGGGGCGGCCGGAGCCGCCGGGACGGCCGCGGCGGCGGTCGCAGCGGCCGTCGTGTCGGCGGTCGCGTCGGTGGTCGCGCCGGCCGGGCCGGACGCGTTCACGATCCGGCTCGGGGCCTTCGGGGCCAGCTTCGCGCGCAGCGCCAGCAGGGTGGCCAGCGCGAGCGCGGTGGCGCCCATGGGCACCAGGAAGCCGTACGAGGATCCGTGCGCGTCCGTCAGGCGGCCGGCCAGGATGACGGCGATGGCCTGACCGAAGGCGATCGAACCGGTCAGCCAGGTGAAGGCCTCGGTCCGGGCGTTCGCCGGGACCAACTGCTCGACCATCGTGTAGCCGGTGATCAGCGCCGGGGCGATGAACAGGCCGACGACCAGGCCGAGCGCGCCCAGCAGGATCATCGAGTGGGCGGCCCACAGGACGGACGCGGCGGCGGTGAGGCCGATGTAGCCCAGGATCAGCCGGCGGCGCGGGCCGATCTTCCAGGCGACGGCGCCCATGGCGATGCCGGCGATCATGTTGCCCGCGGCGAAGACGCCGTAGAGCAGGCCGTTGGCACCCGGGTTGCCGATCTCGTTGGAGAAGGCGGCGAGCGACACCTGCATGCCGCCGAAGACGGCGCCGATCCCGAGGAAGGCGAAGATCAGGACGCGCAGGCCCGGGTAGGACAGGGCGAAGGCGCGCTTCTCACCGGCGAGCGTCGGGGCGTGCGGCTTGGGCTGGGTGGCGCGCCGGGCGGCGAAGAGCAGGCCGCCGAGCAGCGTCAGCGTGGCCTCGGTGACCAGGCCGGCCGCCGGGTGGACGCCGGTGCACAGGGCGGTCGCCAGGACCGGGCCGACGACGAAGGTGAACTCGTCGGTGACGGACTCGAAGGCGGCGGCCGTGGGCAGCAGCGGCGAGCCCTCCAGCTTGGCGGCCCAGCGGGCCCGGACCATCGGGCCGACCTGCGGCACCGAGGCGCCGGCGGGGACGGCGGCCAGGGCCAGCGCCCAGACCGGAGCGCCCGCGAGGGCGAGCGCGGCCAGGCCGCTGACGGCGGCGGCGTGCGTGAGGACCACGGGGAGCAGGACGGCGCTCTGGCCGAAGCGGTCGGTGAAGATGCCCATCACGGGGGCGGAGAGCGCCATCGAGATGCCGGTGACGGCGGCGACGATGCCGGCGCTGCCGTAGGAACCGGTGGTGTGCTGGACCAGCAGCAGGATGCTGATGGTCAGCATGCCGAAGGGGAGTCGCGCTGCGAAGCCGGGGAGTACGAAGCCGAGGGCGCCGGGCGTGCGCATGAGCTGCCCATAGCCGGGGCGGGCGGAGTTGTCGGTCGTGACCGCGGATGTCACGGCCTTGCCTTTCCGCTGCCTGGTAGAACTCCCCGTCTGCGGACGGTGCCGTGCTTTGTGAGCGGTCGCACCCGTACGTGTTGGGAGCCCCGAGAGCTGTCCTCTTGCGCAGAACCGAGTGATACCTGGGCGCCCAATGCGGGGGTGCCACGGCCGCTTTGCGGTCGCGCCAGCTCTGCGTCAGGCAGAGTTGGTTCGATCTGTTGTGCCTTCATCGTACAGGGGAACCCACTACCACGCCCTGTGATTGCGCCGACAACCCGTGTCTTCACCTGCGATTAACGACAGCTTCGCCGGTGAGGTCTTGGAAATAGGGATGAAAGCGGGCAGATCGGAGCGAAATTGCCGAATTAGAACGTTGCTCTAACGCGAGCCGTTCCTGTTTCCGTTCCTGTTTCCGTTCCCGTTCCCCGTGCCCAGCCACCCCGCCAGCTTGCCGCCCCGCGCCACCGCACGCAGCCGCGCCTCGGCCGCGTCCCGTACCGGGTCCGTGGCCACCACCAGCAGCTCGTCCCCGCGCCGCAGCACGGTCGACGGCAGCGGTACGAAGCTCTTCGCCTCCCGGACCACCAGCGTGACGGAGGCTCCCGGCGGCAGGCGCAGCTCGCTCACCTCCACGCCGTGCATCCGCGAGGCCGGCGGGATCTCGAAGGAGAGCAGGTGTCCGCGCAGCTTCTCCAGCGGCGCCGACTCGATGCCGAGGTCGGACGCGGTCTCCTCGCCCTTGCCGAGGTTCAGCTTGCGCGCCACCCAGGGCAGGGTCGGCCCCTGCACCAGGGTGTAGACGACGACCAGCACGAAGACGATGTTGAAGACGCGGTCGCTGCCCTCGATCCCGGACACCATCGGGATGGTCGCCAGGATGATGGGCACGGCGCCGCGCAGGCCCGCCCACGACATGAGGGCCTGCTCCTGCCACGGGATCCGGAAGGGCAGCAGGCTGATGAAGACCTCCAGGGGCCGCGCCACCATCGTGAGCACCAGCCCGATGACGACGGCGGGCCAGAAGTCGTGGACCAGCTCGTGCGGGGTGACCAGCAGGCCGAGCAGCACGAACATGCCGATCTGGGCGATCCAGCCGAGCCCGTCGGCGAAGCCCCGGGTGGCCGGCCAGTGCGGAAGCTTCGCGTTGCCGAGCACCATCGCCGCCAGGTACACCGCGAGGAAGCCGGAGCCGTGCGCGATGGCGCCGGCCGCGTACGCCACGATGGCGATGGCCATGACGGCGATCGGGTAGAGGCCGGAGGCGGGCAGCGCGACGTGCCGCAGCCCGTACGCGCCCAGGAAGCCCACGGCCAGGCCGATCGTGGCGCCGATCGCCAGCTCCAGGGCGATCTTGCCGATCAGGACGTACCACTCGTCCACCGGGCCGACGGTCGAGAAGGCCACGACCAGGATGACGACGGGTGCGTCGTTGAAACCGGACTCGGCCTCCAGGACGCCGGTGATCCGGGCGGGCAGCGGCACCTTGCGCAGCACCGAGAAGACGGCCGCCGCGTCGGTCGAGGAGACGACCGCGCCGATCAGGAGGGCCTGCCGCCATTCCAGTCCGACCAGGTAGTGCGCTCCTGCCGCCGTCACGCCCACGCTGATCGCCACGCCCACCAGGGACAGCATGACCGCGGCCGGCAGGGCCGGCTTGATCTCTTTCCACTTCGTGCCCAGACCGCCCTCGGCGAGGATCACCACGAGCGCGGCATAACCGATGACCTGGGTCAGCTCGGCGTTGTCGAATACGACGTTGCCTATGCCGTCCTGGCCGATCGCGATGCCTATGCCGAGGTAGATGAGCAGGCTGGGGAGGCCGCTGCGTGAAGAGAGGCGCACCGCCGCGACGGCGACGAGCAGTACGAGCGAGCAGACCAGCAGCAACTCATTGAGCGTGTGGACAGTCAGCGGGCGGCCCTCCTCAATGCACCCGGCGGATCGATCCTCCCGGCGACGGCTTCGGCAAGTAGTTCGTTACCTTACCTAATCTTTGACGCACCCTTTACGCGATAACCACATTGTGAAACGCGCGTTCGCCCCTGTCGTTCGGACCTCCCCCCCTGGAGGATCAACGAAGTCGGTCCTGCGCCTATGGTTGCTCCCAGTACTCCCAGGACCACCCTGCCCCTCTAAGGACAGCGATGCCCGCCAACGAAACCGCTCCTCCCGCCAAGAAGAAGGGACGACGCGCCCGTCTGATCGTGCTCGTACTGGTCCTGGCGCTCTTCGCGGGCCTCGGCTACGGGGCGTACTGGGGCGTCGACGGCGTGCGCGCCTCGTTCCCCCAGACGACCGGCTCCCTCAAGGTGCCGGGCCTCACCGGGACCGTCGAGGTCAAGCGCGACGCCCACGGCATTCCGCAGCTCTACGCGGACAACGACGACGACCTCTTCCGCGCGCAGGGCTTCGTGCACGCGCAGGACCGGTTCTGGGAGATGGACGTACGCCGCCACATGACCTCCGGGCGGCTCTCGGAGATGTTCGGCGCCGGCCAGGTCGAGACCGACGCCTTCCTGCGCACGCTCGGCTGGCGCCAGGTCGCGGAGGCCGAGTACGAGAACAAGCTGTCGCCCGAGACGAAGAAGTATCTGCAGGCCTACGCCGACGGGGTCAACGCGTACCTGAAGGGCAAGTCCGGCAAGGACCTCTCCGTCGAGCACGCGGCGCTCAAGCTGAGCGACGGCTACCAGCCCGAGCAGTGGTCGCCGGTGGACTCGGTGGCCTGGCTCAAGGCGATGGCCTGGGACCTGCGCGGCAACATGCAGGACGAGATCGACCGCGCGCTGATGTCGAGCAAGCTCTCGACGGCGCAGATCGACGAGCTCTACCCGCCGTACCCCTTCGACCGGAACAAGCCGATCGTCGAGGGCGGCAAGGTCGAGGGCGGCAAGTACGCGCCCCAGGCCTCCGGCGCCACGGGCTCCGGGTCCGGCTCCAACGGCACCGGCTCGGGCAGCGGCAGCGCCCTGGGCTCCCAGGCCTCCACGGGAACCGGCACGGGAACGGCGACGGGAACCGGCCTCGCCGACAACGTCACCGCCCAGGGCGCGACCGTGGGCCTGCGCAACCAGCTGACCGCCCTCGCCGCCACCCTCGACAAGGTCCCCGCGATCCTCGGCCCCAACGGCAGCGGCATCGGCTCGAACTCCTGGGTCGTCTCGGGCAAGTACACGACCACCGGCAAGCCGCTGCTCGCGAACGACCCGCACCTGTCCCCGCAGCTGCCCTCGGTCTGGTACCAGATGGGCCTGCACTGCCGCACCGTCTCGGCCCAGTGCCAGTACGACGTGGCCGGCTACACCTTCTCCGGCATGCCGGGTGTCGTCATCGGCCACAACGCCGACATCGCCTGGGGCATGACCAACCTCGGCGCCGACGTCACCGACCTTTTCCTGGAGCAGGTCAGGCCCGAGGGCTACGTCTACGACGGCAGGGTGCTCCCCTTCGCCACCCGCGAAGAGGTCATCAAGGTCGCGGGCGGCGACAGCAAGAAGATCACCGTCCGCACCACCAACAACGGTCCGCTCGTCTCCGACCGCAGCGAGGAGCTCGCCACGGTCGGCACCCGCGCCCCCGTCGCCAGCTCCGCCCCCGACCGCGGCGACGGCTACGCCGTCGCCCTGCGCTGGACCGCGCTGGACCCGGGCAAGACCATGGACTCGGTCTTCAAGCTCAACCGCGCCAAGACCTTCGACGACTTCCGCAAGGCCGCCGCAGACTTCGACGTGCCCTCGCAGAACCTGATCTACGCCGACAACAAGAACCAGAACGGCAACATCGGCTACCAGGCCCCGGGCCGCATCCCGATGCGCGGCCAGGGCGACGGCCGGATGCCCACCCCGGGCTGGGACTCCAAGTACGCCTGGAAGGGCGGCAAGGACAGCAACGCCGGCTACATCCCGCAGAGCGAGATGCCCTGGGACTCCAACCCGTCGCGCGGCTACATCGTCACCGCCAACCAGGCCGTCGTGGAGAGCGGGACCGGCGCGGGCAAGTACCCGTACCTGCTGACCACCGACTGGGGCTACGGCGCCCGCAGCCAGCGGATCAACGACCTCATCGAGGCGAAGATCAAGGACGGCGGGAAGATCTCGACCGATGACATGCGCACCATGCAGATGGACAACAGCAGCGAGATCGCCGCGCTGCTGACCCCGATGCTGGCGAAGATCCAGGTCTCCGACCCGGGCGTGCGCGCCGCGCAGAAGCTGCTGGACGGCTGGAACTACACCCAGGAGTCCGACTCGGCGGCCGCGGCCTACTTCAACGCGGTCTGGCGCAACATCCTCAAGCTGTCCTTCGGCGACAAGATGCCCAAGGAGCTGCGGATCGAGGGCAGCTGCATGAACGTCCTCGGCAACGGCACCGGCCCCGCCGACGACCTCGCCAAGACCGTCCGCGAATGCGGCACCCGCGGCCCCGACTCGGCGCAGCCGGACGGCGGCGACCGCTGGTTCGAGGTGGTCCGCCGCCTGGTCAAGGACGAGAAGTCGCCGTGGTGGAGCTCGCCCAGGACCCTCACCCAGCCGGAGACCACCACCCGCGACGAGCTGTTCGCCCGGGCCATGAAGGACGCCCGCTGGGAGCTCACCGCCAAGCTCGGCAAGGACCAGTCCACCTGGAGCTGGGGCCGGCTGCACCAGCTGAACCTGAAGAACCAGACGATCGGCACCGAGGGCCCCGGCTTCATGCAGTGGCTCCTCAACCGCGGCCCGTGGAACCTGGGCGGCGGCGAGGCCACCGTCAACGCGACCGGCTGGAACGCCTCCAGCGGGTACGGGGTCACGTGGGTGCCGTCGATGCGCATGGTGGTCAACCTGAACGACCTCGACAAGTCCCGCTGGATCAACCTGACGGGTGCCTCGGGGCACGCGTACAACGCGCACTACACGGACCAGACGACGCTGTGGGCCAAGGGCGAGCTGCTGGAGTGGCCCTTCGGCAAGGACGCCGTCGAGAAGGCCACCGTCGACACCCTGACCCTCAAGCCGGAGGGTTCATGAGCTGAAGCGGCGCACCCCCGACGGGGTCGCCACCGCTTGTACGGGGTGGTCGTGCGGTTCCTCCGGGACCCGCGCGACCACCTCGTCGTCGTAGAGGAGCACCACCAGCGCGGGATGGACCCCGGCACGCTCCAGCCGCTGCAGCACGCGGTCGTACGAGCCCCCGCCGCGGCCGAGCCGCATGCCGCGCCCGTCGACCGCGAGGCCGGGCAGCAGTACGGCGTCGGCCCCGGTCACCGCCTCCGGCCCGAGCGCCGGCCCGGTGGGCTCCAGCAGCCGCATCTTCCCGGGGTGGGCGGCCTCGGCGAGGCTCTGCGGGCCTTCGTACGCCGCCCAGTCGAGGTCGTTGTCGGGCAGCAGCAGGGGCAGCAGCACGCGCTTGCCGGCCGCGCGCAGGGCGTCGAGGAGGGCGCGGGTGCCCGGTTCGGTGCCGACGGAGACGTACGCCGCCACCGTGCGGGCGCCGGCCAGTTCGGGCAGTTCGAGGGCCCTGACGGCGAGTGCGGCGGCCGCCGTGCGGCAGGCTTCGGGGGACAAGGCGCGGCGCGTGGCGAGGAGTTCTCGGCGCAGCCCGGCCTTGGCGGAGGCGGTGGGCGGGTTCTCGGTCACGAGGAAATCAAATATCCTTGCGAATCGGGTCATACGTGGATCTACCTACTGGGATCTCGTCTGACGTTCGGCAGGACCCACTATCGTTCGGGGCATGACTATGTTGCACCCCGTGATCAAGAAGGCCGTGATTCCGGCCGCTGGCCTCGGTACTCGCTTCCTTCCGGCGACCAAGGCGACCCCGAAGGAAATGCTCCCGGTTGTGGACAAGCCGGCCATCCAGTACGTGGTCGAGGAGGCCGTCGGGGCCGGGCTCGACGACGTGCTCATGATCACTGGGCGTAACAAGCGTGCTCTGGAAGACCACTTCGACCGGAACTACGAGCTGGAGTCGGCCCTCATCGCCAAGGGCGACGACGACCGGCTGAAGAAGGTCCAGGAATCCAGCGACCTCGCGACGATGCACTACGTCCGCCAGGGCGACCCGCGGGGCCTCGGCCACGCCGTGCTCTGCGCCGAGCCGCACGTCGGCCGCGAGCCCTTCGCCGTCCTCCTCGGTGACGACCTCATCGACCCGCGCGACCCGCTGCTGCGTCAGATGGCCGACATCTACGCCCGCACCGGCGGCACCGTCATCGCCCTCATGGAGGTCGACCCGGCCAGCGTCCACCTCTACGGCTGCGCCGCCGTCGAGGCCACCGACGAGCAGGACGTGGTCCGCATCACCGGCCTCGTCGAGAAGCCGGAGCCCGAGGACGCGCCCAGCAATTTCGCGGTGATCGGACGCTACGTCCTCAACCCCGCGATCTTCGACATACTGCGGGAGACCGAGCCGGGCCGCGGCGGGGAGATCCAGCTCACCGACGCCCTGCAGAAGCTTGCCGCCGACGAGAGCGTCGGCGGTCCGGTGCACGGCGTGGTCTTCCGGGGCCGTCGCTACGACACCGGGGACCGCGGCGACTACCTGCGGGCCATCGTCCGCCTCGCGTGCGAGCGCGAGGACCTCGGCCCGGAGTTCCGCACCTGGCTTCACCGTTACGTCACGGAGGAGATGTAGCACCTTGAGCAGTTCCGCACCGCAGGACACAGGCCACCGTCTGTGGTCCGTGGACGAGCACCTCGCGGACGTCCTCGCGGCCGTCCGGCCGCTGGAGCCGATCGAGCTCCAGCTGCTGGACGCCCAGGGCTGTGTCCTGGTCGAGGACGTCACCGTGCCCGTCGCCCTCCCGCCCTTCGACAACAGCTCCATGGACGGCTACGCCGTCCGCACGGCCGACGTCCAGGGCGCGAGCGAGGAGTTCCCCGCGGTGCTGACGGTCATCGGGGACGTCGCGGCGGGCAGCGGTGAGCTGCCCACCGTGGGCCCCGGCGAGGCCGCCCGGATCATGACCGGCGCCCCGCTGCCGCCCGGCGCGGAAGCCGTCGTACCGGTCGAGTGGACCGACGGCGGCACGGGCGGGGGCGCGGCCGCCGGGATGACCCCGGCCAGCGCCGCCCCCGAGCAGGCGGGCGGCGAGGTACGGGTGCACCGCTCCGCCGAGGCGCGGGCGCACGTCCGCGCGCGCGGCAGCGACGTACAGGCCGGCGACCTGGCCCTGGCGGCCGGCACGGTCCTCGGGCCGCCGCAGATCGCCCTGCTGGCCGCCATCGGCCGCGGCACCGTCCGGGTACGGCCGCGCCCGCGCGTGGTGGTCCTGTCCACCGGCAGCGAGCTGGTCCAGCCCGGCGAGGCGCTCACCTCGGGCACGATCTACGACTCCAACAGCTTCGCGCTCGCCGCGGCAGCCCGGGACGCCGGGGCCATCGCGTACCGCGTCGGCGCCGTCGCCGACGACGCCGACACCCTGCGCGCCACCATCGAGGACCAGCTGATCCGCGCCGACCTGCTCGTCACCACGGGCGGGGTCAGCGTCGGCGCGTACGACGTGGTCAAGGAGGCGCTGTCCTCGGTGGCCTCCGGTGACGACGAGGTCGACGGCGGCGGGATCGACTTCCGCAAGCTCGCCATGCAGCCCGGCAAGCCCCAGGGCTTCGGCACGATCGGCCCGGACCACACCCCGCTGCTGGCCCTGCCCGGCAACCCGGTGTCCTCGTACGTCTCTTTCGAGCTGTTCGTGCGCCCCGCGATCCGCACCCTGATGGGCCTGCCGGAGCCCGAGGTCCGGCGGCCGAGCGTACGGGCGGTGCTGACGGCAGACAAGGCGCTCGGCTCCCCGGCCGGCCGCCGCCAGTTCCTGCGCGGCAAGTACGACGCCGAGAGCGGCACGGTCAGCCCGGTCGGCGGATCGGGGTCCCACCTGATCGCCGCGCTGGCGCACGCCGACTCGCTGATGGTCGTACCGGAGGACGTCACCTCGGTGGAGCCCGGGACCGAGCTGGAAGTGGTCCTGCTCGGCTGAAGGGGGGCCGGTGCGGGTAGCGTGTTGCACCACACAGGCCCCTCGGGGGCCCGGACGGAAGCGACGCGCAGAGTATGAGTACGCAGAGCAGGCTGACCCACATCGACGAGGCCGGCGCGGCCCGGATGGTCGACGTCTCGGAGAAGGACGTCACCACCCGGACGGCCCGGGCCAGTGGACGGGTGCTCGTCTCCCCCCGGGTGATCGAGCTGCTGCGCGGCGAGGGCGTCCCCAAGGGCGATGCCCTCGCCACCGCGCGGATCGCCGGGATCATGGGGGCGAAGAAGACCCCCGACCTGATCCCGCTCTGCCACCCGCTGGCGGTCTCGGGCGTGAAGGTCGACCTGTCGGTCGCCGACGACGCCGTCGAGATCCTCGCCACCGTGAAGACGACCGACCGCACGGGCGTCGAGATGGAGGCGCTGACCGCCGTCGCCGTCGCCGGCCTCACCGTGATCGACATGGTGAAGGCGGTCGACAAGGGCGCCGTCATCACGGACGTCCGGGTGGAGGAGAAGACCGGCGGCAAGTCCGGCGACTGGGCGCGCTCGTGAACGCCCCGCGCGGCGGTGAGGTGCACAGCCACGTGGGCCACGTCCCGCAGACCCCCGAGAGCGTGTCCCCGCCCGCCGCGACGGGCCGGGCGCTCGTCGTCACGGCCTCGAACCGGGCCTCGCAGGGCGTGTACGCCGACAAGGGCGGCCCGCTGCTGGCGCAGGCGCTGGAGAAGCTCGGCTTCACGGTGGACGGCCCGCGGGTGGTCCCGGACGGCGATCCCGTCGAGCAGGCGCTGCGCGAGGGCGTGGCCGGCGGCTACGACGTCATCCTGACCACCGGCGGGACCGGCATCTCGCCGACGGACCGCACCCCGGACGCCACCGCGCGGGTGCTGGACTACGAGATTCCGGGGATCCCGCAGGCCATCCGCGCCGAAGGCCTGGCGCAGGTGCCGACCGCGGCCCTGTCCCGGGGCCTGGCGGGGGTCGCCGGGCACACCCTGATCGTCAACCTCCCGGGCTCGACGGGCGGGGTGCGCGACGGCCTCGCCGTCCTCTCCCGGATCCTTCCGCACGCCGTCGACCAGATCCGGGGCGGCGACCACCCCAGACCGGCGGGACCCTCCGGGAGCGCGAGCTGAACGGCCCCTCCTGGCCGGTCGTCCTGACGGACGGCGACGTGACCCTCCGGCCGATAAGACTGCGGGACCAGAAGGCCTGGCGCGAGGTCAACCGGCGCAACCGGGACTGGCTCCGGCCGTGGGAGGCGACGATTCCGCCGCCCGCCCCGTGGGGGCCGGTGATACAGCGGCCCACGTACCGCCAGATGGTCCGCCACCTGCGGGCGGAGGCGAACGCGGGCCGGATGCTGCCCTTCGTCATCGAGTACCAGGGCCGCCTGGTGGGCCAGCTGACGGTCGCCGGGATCACCTGGGGCTCGATGTGCGCGGCGCACGTCGGCTACTGGGTGGACCGCGAGGTGGCGGGCCGCGGCGTGATGCCGACGGCGGTCGCGCTGGCCGTGGACCACTGCTTCGGCAAGGTCGGCCTGCACCGGATCGAGGTGTGCATCCGCCCCGAGAACGGGCCGAGCCGGCGGGTCGTGGAGAAGCTGGGCCTGCGCGAGGAGGGGCTGCGGCCGCGCTATCTGCACATCGACGGCGCCTGGCGCGACCACCTCGTCTACGCGGTCACGGTGGAGGAGGTGCCGGAGGGGCTGCTGCGCCGCTGGCACCGGGCACGTCACCCGCAGACGCCGCCCAAATAGATTCCGAATATCTGTTCGAATTAATGGGGGTGGCAAGGAGTCGGGGACCGATTCGCCCATAACCTGATCCGAAGAATCACAAAAAAAGTCCGTGATATCAGCGAGATCGCGCGACACACCGGCCCAATTGGCCGATCCCCCCGGCCGCGTCCCTCTACGGTGTGAGGTGTGAGCAGCAGCGGCCTCATCTACGCAGTCATTGTCGGGGCCTGGGCCGCCTACTTGGTGCCCATGTGGCTCCGGAGGCAGGACGAGCTGAACGAGGCCCGTCCGACGGAACGCTTCTCCACTGCCATTCGGCTGCTTTCCGGCCGGGCGGGAATGGAGCGCCGTTACGCCAAGGGGCTGCGTGAGCGCGGTGACGAGGAGGCGGGGCCCCAGCCCCACGCGGACCCGGACGCCGCGACGGAAAAGGTGAATTCCGTCGACGCCGACGCCCGGGCCGTTGTCGTGCCCCCGACCAGGGCGGAGCCGCGACCGGCCGCCGCCGAACGGGAGCAGCGCGCGGAGCGGGCCCGGCGCGAACAGCGCCTCCAGGTCCTCGCGCGCCGCCGGCGCACCACCGCGCTCCTCTTCCTGGTCTTCACCCTCGGCGCGGTCGTCGCGGCGGTGGGCGGACTGCGCTTCCTGTGGGCCCCCGCGGTGCCCGCCCTCCTGCTGAGCACGTACATCGTGCACCTGCGGGTCCAGGAGCGGCGGCGCTACGAGTTCACGATGGACCGGCGGCGCGCCGAGGCGGCCGCGCGGCAGCTGCGGGAGAACCGCCCGCGCCGCCGCGACTCCGGGGAGACCGCCCCGGCGGGCGCCGAGCCGGACCCCGCGCCACCGGTCTCCCCGCAGGAGGCCGGGCGCCGCGCGCTCGTCGAGCAGACCGACCACGCCGAGTGGGTGGACCAGCAGCGCGAGCGCGAACGCGGGCCCGCCCGCGGTGACAGCTGGGAGCCGGTCCCGGTCCCGCTGCCGACGTACGTGACGGCCCCGGTCGCCCCCCGCGCCACCGGCCCGGCGTCCCCGGACGCCTGGAGCGCGACCCGCTCCAGCACGGCCGAGCCGACGGAACCCCGCCTGCGCGCACAGCCCGCGGCCCCCAAGCCGGACCCGAAGCCGCAGACCACCCCGCGGCCCCGCGGCCAGGGCGGCGCCCGCACCCCGCTGTTCGACCAGTACGAGAGCGACGACCGCCCGCGCGCCGCCAACGAGTGATCGGTGACCTGCGCGGACGCTCCGGAATACGCGTTTTGGAGCAGCCGCGCGGGGATGCTAATGTTTCACACGTCGCAAGGGCCTGTGGCGCAGTCTGGTAGCGCACCTCGTTCGCATCGAGGGGGTCTGGGGTTCAAATCCCCACAGGTCCACAGACGACAGTTCGCGAGTAGCTCTCGTGAACGTCACGAGATCCCGTCCGGTCGAAAGACCGGGCGGGATCTCGGCGTTTCCAGAGGGTGTTCGCGGTGGGCCGCATCAGCCGCATCACCGGTGCCCGCAACCGGGCCTTCCGGCGAGGCTCCCGGTGTGACCGTACCCGCCGGTAAACCCACTGTGTCCTGCCAGTTGGCGGTGGATAAACTCCGCCTGCCCGTAACTCCCGTGATGGTCACCGGGGTGGGGCTGCTTTGACTGGGGGGTTCATGAGCTTGCTGCCGATCGGCAGAAGACCGCGGGACAGACGGGGGAGAAGCGTCCGAGGGGGCGTGGTCTCCGGGGCGTTGCTGCTGGCCGTCCTGACCGCTTTCACCGGCCAGACCGGATCCGCCTTCGCGGCGGCGGTGCCGCCCGAGGCCACCGCCTCGCCGCAGGCCGGGTCCGCCGCGCCGGCCGGGCCCAAGGCGCCGCCGAAGGCGGACCCGAAGGCCGACCACGAGGCCGCCGTGCGCGCGCTCGGGAAGAGCGACGCCGCCGAGGCCTGCCCGGCGGCCCTCGCGCCGCACACGACCGTCACCTGCACGGTCGACCCGTACAAGACCGCCTCCTTCACGCTCGCACTGCCGCAGCAGAAGGACGTCGTCCTCTACCAGGTCGTCACCCAGCGCTGGGCCAACTACAAGCTGGTGGCCCCGGACGGCGCCACGGTCGCCTGTGAGAACGTCCTCGGTTCCGGCAGCGCCGGTGGGGCGCAGCGCTGCGCCACGGGCGCGGCCGGCACGTACAAGCTGGAAGTCACGGACTCCTACGGCGCGGAGAACGCCATCTCCGTGTCGTACGTCCCGCTGCTCTCCTCCACCGCCTGCAAGGCGGTCGGCGCCGCCGACCGCAAGCTCGGTGCACCGACCGTGTTCCACGGCTCGACGACCGCCGGCTCGGCGGGCGACTGCTACACGCTGGACCTGGCCGCGAACGACGTGCTGCGCACCTTCGCGTCCACGTACCGGGTGGGTCAGGACGTCTTCGACGCCACCGGCAAGCTGGTCTGCAGCACCGAGACCCGCCGCGGCGAGACCCTCGACTGCAAGCTCACCGGTACCGCGCCGTACCGGATGTCGGTGCTCCAGGGCTCCGGTACCGCCGAGACCTACGACGTCACCGTGGCCCGGCTCTCCCAGCCCGAGGGCTGCGCGGTGGTGGAACCGCAGGCGTTCGGGGCTGCCCCGGACCTGAGCTCCACGGCCCTGTGCCGCACCCTGCGGGTGCCGCAGGCCGCGTCCCACACGTTCGCTCCGGTCGCCTCCGCAGGCGTCCCGTACGGCGCGCTGTTCGACGCCCAGGGCACCGCGATCACCGCCTGCGGGCAGGGTACGTGCGACCTGGCCCCCGGTGACCACACCTGGGCCGTCGACCCCCGGAACACCGGGGTCGGCGCGTTCGGCATGGCGTTCCACTCCGCCAAGGAGACCCGCGGCTGCACCGCGACCCACGACAACGGTCTGGTGGCCGGTCCGGCCACCGGCACCTTCGGCGGGCCCGGGCAGCAGCTCTGCCTGACCCTGCCGACCGCCAGCGGTCAGGGCCTCTACCTGCTCAACCGGCCGGCAGAGGAGGGCACCACCGCCGCCTCCACGGTCTACGACGCCGCCGGCGTCAAGCAGTGCGAGCAGGACGGCTACGCGTACTCCGTCTGCAAGCTGACCGGCACCGCTCCGTTCCGTGCGGTGCTGAGCGGCACGCAGTCCCAGGCGTTCCGGCTGGTGATCCACCGGACCGGCAATGCCGCGGGCTGCGCAGCCTGGCCGCAGACCGGTTTCGACGGCTCCTGGGGTGCCGAGGTCCCGCTCGGCGGGGAGGCGCGGCAGCAGTGCCTGAGCCTGCCGGCCGACAAGCACTCCACGGCCGAGATGCTCGACTACACCAACGAGCAGAACAAGGTGAACGGCTCGATCCAGGTCGTCGACCCCACGGGCACCACGGTGTGCTCGACCAGCGGCGGTTCGACCACCACCTGCGCTCTCGGCGCCGGTGTGCCGTACACCGCGATGGTCGTCTTCACCGGCTGGGGAACGGACACCTACAAGGTGGTCCGCCGTGACATCTCGCCGACCGCGAAGTGCACCACGCCCGCTTCGACCGCGGTCGGCGGCCAGTCCGTCCCCTTCGACCTGACCTCGCCCCTGGACGCCCGCTGCGTCCGGGTCACCGGCGCGGCCACGGACAAGTTCTGGCTGAGCTCGCGGACCCTCGAGGACCCGCGGTACGGACCGTCGACGCAGCTGATGGCGGTCGACGCCAACGGCAAGTTCGTCTGCCGGCAGTGGGGCATCTCCTGCCAGCTCACCGGCTCGACCTCGTACGTCGCGATCGTGCTCGCCTCCGGGTACAAGGACAAGCCGATCCACACCAACGTGGACACCTGGAAGGTCGCCACGGCGACCGGGTGGGCGCCCGAGTGCACGGCCAACCGCGTCTCGGTCGACGGCTTCGCGGCACGGAGCGGGGTGCTCACCGAGTCCTCCACCGCCTACTGCGCCGTGATCGACGTGAAGCCCGCACAGGGCTTCAAGGTCGTCGGAACCACCAGCGCCACGAGCTTCTTCAAGCCGGGCGTGAACCTGTTGAGCCGCACCAACTGGGACAGCTCGTACCTCGGGTACCAGTGTTCCGGCGAGTGGGGACGGTTCGGTGCCGGCTGCTCGACCGACAGCCAGTCCGAGGCGGCCGAAGCCCTGCTGCTGCTGAGTGCGGCCAGGAGCGAGACCCCGGTCGAGTACAGCATCCAGGGCATCTGCGACCGCGGGTGCACCCGCCCGCCGAACCAGCTGCCGACCTCGATCAGCCCCGCCACCGGTGCCGCCGGGACGCAGACCCAGGCCGTCGTCAGCGGTACGGGACTCAACCTGGGCACCAAGGTGAAGCTGAAGTCCGACACCACGGACGGGGTCTTCATGAAGCCGGTCTCGGTGAACGCCGACGGCACCGCGCTGACCGTCCTGGTCGACACCAACGGGCTGGCGCCCGGCAAGTACGACGTGGTCCTCGACGGCACCGGGTACACCAGCGGCGAGCCCTCCCCGGGCTACCTGCCCAAGGCGTACACGGTGACGGCTGCGGCGACCGCGGCCAAGAGCAGGTTCGTCCCGATCACCCCCTCCCGGTTCCTGGACACGCGGGACGGCACCGGGGCCACCAAGGCACGGGTCGGTCCCGGCGGGGTCGTGACCCTTCAGGTGGCCGGTGCGAAGGGCGTACCGGCGACGGGTGTCACGGCCGTGGTCATGAACGTGACCGCCGTGTACCCGACCGAGGCCGGGCACGTGATGGTCTACCCGAACGGGCAGCCCAAGCCCGCGGTGTCGAACCTGAACTTCTCGGCCGGGCAGATCGTGCCCAACCTGGTGACCGTTCCGGTCGTCAACGGGAAGGTGGACCTGCGCAACAACGCCGGTTCGGTCGACCTGATCGCGGACGTCACCGGGTACTACACCGACAAGGCGGCCACCGGTTCCGCGCTGACGCCGATCACGCCCACCAGGTTCCTGGACACGCGTGACGGCACCGGGGCGAAGAAGGAGCGCGTCGGTCCCGGTGGGGTCGTCACCCTCCAGGTCGCCGGCGTGAAGGGGGTCCCCGCGAGCGGGGTGACCGCGGTCGTCATGAACGTGACCGCCGTCAGTCCCACCGAGGCCGGCCACGTCACCGTCTACCCGAACGGGCAGGCGGCGCCGGGGGTGTCGAACCTCAACTTCACCGCCGGGCAGGTCGTCCCGAACCTGGTGACGGTGCCGGTCGTGAACGGGAAGGTGGACCTGCGCAACAACGCCGGTTCGGTCGACCTGATCGCGGACGTCACCGGCTACTACTCGGCCACCGGGTCGACGTTCTCGGCCGGTTCGCCGGTGCGGCTGCTCGACACCCGCTACGGTCTCGGCGCCCGCGCCGGCTCCGTCGGCCAGGGCGGCGTCGTCAGCCTGCAGATCGCCGGCGTCGAGGGCGTGCCGCTGACCGGGGTCACCGCGGTGGTCCTCAACGTCACCGTCACCGGTCCCACGCAGGACGGCCACCTGATCGTCCAGCCGCACGGGGTGCCGCGTCCCAACGTGTCGAACCTCAACTTCACGGCCGGACAGACGGTTTCCAACCTGGTGGTCGTCCCGGTCGTGGACGGCCGGGTGACCTTCTACAACAACACCGGTTCCGCCGATGTGATCGCCGACCTGAACGGCTACTTCACCTCCTGACGGACCCGCGCAACACACGAGGGGCCCGTCCGATCCCACGATCGGACGGGCCCCTCCGCATGTCCGGGTCAGTTCACCGAGTCGAGCCTGGCGCGCTGCTCCGCGGTGAGGTCCAGGTCCACCGCGCCCAGGTTCTCCTCCAGCTGGGCCACCGAGGAGGCGCCGATCAGGGGCAGGACCGGTATGTCGCCGCCCATCAGCCAGGACAGCACGACCTGGTTGACGGTGGCGCCCGTCTCGGCGGCCACCTCGCGGACCGCACGGAGGCGGGGGTCCGTGCCCGCGTGGTCGAAGCCCGGGCCCAGCGGCTTGTCGGTGCGGGTGTAGGCGCCGGCGATCAGCGGGGAGTACGCGACCTGGGTGAGGAACGGGTTGTCCCGGAGGTAGCTGAGCAGGTCGCCGCTGACCAGACCCTGGTTGCCGTCGGGGGAGCGCAGGCTGGGGACGTCGGTGCGCTGG
Organism: Streptomyces sp. NPDC090045; assembly: GCF_044747975.1. Classification (NCBI taxonomy): domain Bacteria; kingdom Bacillati; phylum Actinomycetota; class Actinomycetes; order Kitasatosporales; family Streptomycetaceae; genus Streptomyces; species Streptomyces sp. NPDC090045. Next base: position 55,700 of record NZ_JBIVFA010000005.1, on the reverse strand, counting down.
CGCAGGTAGCTGTGGTGGTGCTGGAGCACCTCGTAGCCGGGTACGCCGGCCGCCGCGGCCAGCGTACGGGCGCGCTCCACGCGCCAGGCCCAGTGGTTGCTGGCGCCCAGCAGGCCCGCCGTGCCGTCCGCGACGACCTCGGCGAAGCCCCGGACGGTCTCCTCCAGCGGGGTGTTCTCGTCCATGATGTGCGCGTACAGCAGGTGGATGCGCTCGATGCCGAGCCGCTCCCGGCTGCGCTCCGCCGACTCCCGGATGACCTTGGCGGACAGGCCCTCCACGTCGAGGCTGAAGCCGCTGGTGGGCTGGTTGGGGCGGGCGCCGAGCTTGGTGGCGACGGTGATCCCGTCGCCGATGCCGCGGCTGCGCAGCCAGCGGCCGACCAGCTCCTCGCTCTCGCCGCCCTGGGTGCCGTTGACCCAGAACGCGTAGTTGTTGGAAGTGTCGATGAAGGTGCCGCCCGCTTCGGCGAACCGGTCGAGGATCGCGTACGCGGTGGCCTCGTCGACGGTGGTGCCGAAGGTCATCGTGCCGAGGCTCAGCACGCTCACTTCGCGGCGGGTCTCGGCGGCGGTGCCGATGACACGGTATTTCACGGTGATGCCTTTCGGATCAGGGCCTTGAACCTCGAAGTGGGAAATGATGGGTTCATGGGGATCATTGACGAACGGGACAGTGGGACGGCGGGGGCCTGGACAGCCCTCGGAGGTGCGCCGGAACTCGTCCGTCGCGTCCGCTTCACCGGAGCCGGAAACCTCGAAGAAGGTCCGCTGCCGGTGCGGGAGTTGGCGCGATCCACTGTAGGTGTCTGCGCACTGGCGGCGGGAGAGCTCGCCGCGGTGCGGGGCGCAGGCGCGGCGGAGGAGGCGTCTCCCCTCGTGGTGGACGAGGGCGCGGTGGCGACGGCCTTCGTCAGCGAACGGCACCTGCGCGTGGAAGGCCGCGCGCCGGTGGTCTTCGCGCCGCTGTCGGGCTTCTGGCGGACGGCCGACGGATGGGTCCGTACGCACGCCAACTACCCGCACCACGCCGCCGCGTTGGTACGGGCGCTGGACCTGCCGGCCGCGACACCGGAGGCGCTGCGCGCCGCGGTGGCGGGGCGGACCGCCCTGGAAGTGCAGGAACTCGCCTACGGGGCGGGCGGACTCGCCGTCGCCGTCGCGCAGGAGTACGGGGAGCCGCAGCCGCTGGTGGAGTCCGTACGCCGGACCGGCGCGCGGGGACGGAAGCTCGGCCCGGCCCCGGCGGGTCGGCCCGCCACGGGGGTGCGGGTGCTGGACCTGACCCGGGTCATCGCCGGGCCCGTCGCGACGCGGACGCTCGGGCTGCTCGGGGCGGACGTCCTGCGGGTCGACTCACCGGGCCTGCCGGAGGCGGACGACGCGTACGCGGACACCGGCTTCGGGAAGCGGTCGGCCCGGCTGGACCTGGCGGCGCCGGGGGACCGGGCCGTCTTCGAGGGACTGCTCGCCGAGGCCGACGTGGTGGTGACGGGGTACCGGCCCGGGGCGCTGCGGCGCTTCGGGCTCGACCCGGCGGATCTGCTGGAGCGGCGGCCGGGGCTGGTCGTGGCCGAGCTGTGCGCGTGGGGGTGGCGCGGGCCGTGGGCTGCGCGGCGGGGGTTCGACTCGCTGGTGCAGGCCGGGTACGGGATCGCTGCGCGCTGTGCGGGGGACGGGGGTGTGCCCGGGGTGCTGCCCGCGCAGGCGCTGGACCACGGGACGGGGTACCTGGTGGCGGCCGGTGTGCTGAGGGCGGTGGCGGGTGGGGGTGGGGGGTGGCTGCGGTTCTCCCTCGCGGGGACGGCGTCGTGGCTGGTGCGGGATCTGGTGCCTGCGCGGCCCTCTGCCGCCTCTGTGGCCGAGGAGTACGCGGCGGAGCCGTGGCTGCGGGAGACGGGGTCGGGGTACGGGGTGGTGCGGCACGCCGCCAGTCCCTTCGGGGAGTGGGCGGTGGGGCCGTCGCGGTGGGGCACGGACCCCGCCGTCTGGCTTCCGCGGTAGGCCGCCTGCGGCCCGGCTGCTGGGGCTCCGCCCCAGACCCCGCTCCTCAAACGCCGGAGGGGCTGAAAGATCGGGGCTCCACCCCGGACCCCGCTCCTCAAACGCCGGAGGGGCTGGATGGTGCGGCGGGGCTGGATGTGCCCGGCTTAGTGCAGTGGTTTTGTCATGCAGCGGCTGGAGGTGTGGAAGCGGTAGTGGCCGAATTTGCTGGACATCGTGTAGCCCGAGGAGAGGTAGAGGGCTATCGCCTCCGGCTGCTGGTCGCCCGTTTCGAGGACCATGCGCAGGCGGCCCGCCGCGCGGGCGTCGGCTTCCAGGTCGGCCAGGACGCGGCGGGCCAGGCCCAGGCCCCGGGCCTCCGGGACGACGTACATGCGCTTCAGTTCGGCGTCGCCGTCCGAGTAGCCCTGGTCGTTCTCGTCCTGGATGCGCCAGCCGCCGCTCGCCACCGGGGCGCCCGTGGCGTCGTACGCCAGGAGGTACAGGCCGCGCGGCGGGACGAACATCGCCGGGTCCAGGTGGGTCGCGTCGCCCTCGCCGTCGTACCGCACCTGGTATTCGAGCTGGACCTGGTCGTTGAGTTTGACCGCGTCCGGGTGGTCGTACGGCACGGTGCGGAGCTGTATCCGGTGAGGCATCCGAACATCGTACGGAACCGCCCCGCCGGGCCCGTCTGCCCGCCGTGAGACGGGAGGGCCCGGCCGGGGGTCCGGCGGGTAGGCTGCTCCCGTTTTGTGCGATGTGGGGAGCTTGTTTTGATCACTGTGACGTCCGTGAATGTGAATGGGATCCGCGCCGCCGCCAAGAAGGGCTTCGGGGCGTGGCTCGAGGGATCCGACGCCGACGTGGTCTGCCTGCAGGAGGTGCGGGCCGAGGAGGCGCAGATTCCGGACGAGGTCCGGACCCCCGCCGGCTGGCACACCGTGTTCGCGCCGGCCGCCGCCAAGGGGCGGGCCGGTGTCGCGCTCTACACGCGGCGGGCGCCCGAGCGGGTGCAGGTCGGATTCGGCAGTGAGGAATTCGACACCGCCGGGCGGTACCTGGAGATCGACCTTCCCGGCGTGACCGTGGCCAGCCTCTACCTGCCCTCGGGCGAGGCCGGGACGGAGAAGCAGGACGAGAAGTACCGGTTCATGGGCGAGTTCCTGACCTACCTCGCCGCGCTGAAGGAGCGGGCTGCCGCCGACGGGCGCGAGGTCGTGGTCTGCGGTGACTGGAACATCTGCCACCAGGAAGCCGACCTCAAGAACTGGAAGACGAACCGGAAGAACGCCGGCTTCCTGCCCGAGGAGCGGGAGTGGCTCGGGAAGGTGTACGACGAGGCCGGGTACGTGGACGTGGTGCGCGGGCTGCACCCGGACACCGAGGGCCCGTATTCCTGGTGGTCCTACCGGGGCCGCGCCTTCGACAACGACGCCGGCTGGCGGATCGACCTCCAGGTGGCGACGCCCGGGCTGGCCGCGAAGGCCGTCAAGGCGTTCGTGGAGCGGGCCGAGACTCACCCCGAGCGCTGGTCGGACCACGCACCGGTGACCGTGGTCTACGAGCTCGGTTCCTGACCGGCGGCGGAGGCCAGCAGGCGGTCCATCGCCATCGTCAGCTCGGCCTCGACCACGCTCTTCGCCAGCGGACGAAGCCGCGTGAGCGCGTCCTGCGACGGCGAGATGTGGGTCGATATCAGCTCGGTGAACAGGAGCGCCATCGCGTCCGCGTGCTCGCGGACGCGGCGCCCCGTCTCCAGGACCGCCGCCAGCGGGACGCCCTCGCGGACCAGCGCCGACGAGACGTCCAGCAGCCGCCGGCTGACGTGCACGATCGCGTCCCCGTCCACGGCGAGGTAGCCGAGGTCGAGGGAGGCCGCCAGGTTCTCGGGGGTGACCTCGCCCTCGAAGTAGTCGGCCAGCGCCTCCGGGGTGAGCCGGACCGGGGTCTCCTCCGACCAGCCGATGCCGAGCAGCTCGCCGAGCTGGCCCACGTCGCGGCCGCTCTCGAAGGCGGCCGTCAGCTCGGCGATGCCGCCGAGGGTGTGCCCGCGCTCCAGCAGGGCCGCGATGGTGCGCAGCCGGGCCAGGTGGTGGTCGTCGTACCAGGCGATCCGCCCCTCGCGGCGCGGCGGTGGGAGCAGTTTGCGCTCGCGGTAGAAGCGCAGGGTGCGGACCGGGATGCCGGCCGCCTCGGCCAGCTCCTCCGTGCGGTACTCGCGCACCGTCCTGGCTTCCGTCTTCGCTTCCGTCTCATCCTTCGCCACAGGCGCACCTTATGGCGTACCGACAGTAACTTTCCCGGCGTGACCCCTACCCATGAGTACGGGCCTGCTCTACCCTCCCGATTGTGCCAGTGATTGCTGGCAGTGTTCCGATGGTATCTGCGGATGATGCGGAAGGCGGCGGGCATGGGCGGCAAGGACGAGCGCGGGCGCGAGCACGTGCGGGTGGCGGTGATCGGGTCGGGCTTCGGCGGGCTCGGCGCGGCCGTGCGCCTGCGGCGCGAGGGGATCACGGACTTCGTCGTCCTGGAACGGGCCGACTCGGTCGGCGGCACCTGGCGCGACAACACCTATCCGGGCTGCGCGTGCGACGTCCCCTCGCACCTGTACTCCTTCTCCTTCGCCCCCAACCCGGACTGGCCGCGCACCTTCTCCGGCCAGCCGGCCATCCGCTCCTACCTGGAGCACGTCGCCGACACCTTCGGGCTGCGCCGGCACATCCGGCTGGACTCCGAGGTCCGGATGATGCGCTGGGACGCCGACGAGCTGCACTGGGAGATCGAGACCTCCGCCGGACACCTCACCGCCGACGTCGTCGTCTCGGCGACCGGGCCGCTCTCCGACCCGAAGATGCCGGAGGTCCCCGGGCTCGCCGAGTTCCCCGGCAAGGTCTTCCACTCCGCCCGCTGGGACCACGACTACGACCTGCGCGGCAAGCGCGTCGCCATGATCGGCACCGGCGCCTCCGCCATCCAGATCGTGCCCGCCATCGCCCCCGAGGTGGAGCGCCTCACCCTCTTCCAGCGGACCCCGCCGTGGGTACTGCCGCGCACCGACCGGGCCATCAGCACGGCGGAGCGCTGGCTGCACCGGCAGCTGCCCTTCACACAGGCGGCCCGGCGCGGGCTGCTGTGGGGGATCCGGGAGCTCCAGGTCAACGCGTTCTGCAGGCGGCCGAACCAGCTCGGGATCATCGAGTCGCTGGCCAAGGCCAACATGACCCGCTCGATCAAGGACCCGGCGCTGCGCGCCAAGCTGACGCCGTCCTACCGGATCGGCTGCAAGCGGATCCTGCTCTCCAGCGAGTACTACCCGGCCCTGGCCCGGCCCGACGTGGACCTGGTCGCCTCCGGGCTGAAGGAGATCCGCGGCTCGGTGCTGGTCGCCGCCGACGGGACCGAGACCGAGGTCGACGCGATCATCTTCGGCACCGGTTTCCACGTCACGGACATGCCGATCGCCGACCGGGTGGTCGGCGCGGACGGCCAGACCCTCGCGGACGCCTGGAAGGACGGGATGCAGGCGCTGCGCGGGGCCACGGCGGCCGGCTTCCCCAACTGGATGACGATCATCGGCCCGAACACCGGGCTCGGGAACAGCTCGATGATCCTGATGATCGAGTCGCAGCTCAACTACATGGCCGATTACCTGCGGCAGCTGGGCATGTTGGGCGGAAGCAGCCTGGGCGGGAAGGTCGCGCTCGGCGCCCGGCCGTCCGCCGTCCGCCAGTGGAACCGGCAGGTGCAGGCCCGCATGGAGCGGACCGTGTGGAACACCGGCGGCTGCACCAGCTGGTACCTGGACGCGCAGGGCCGCAACACGACGGTGTGGCCGGGCACGACGGGTGAGTTCCGCCGGGAGACGCGGAGCGTCGATCTGGCGGAGTACGAGGTCGTACGGGTACGGGAGCGCGAGCGGGTCCCGGTCTCCGTGGCCGCGCCGCTGCCGGGGGCGCTGCCCCCGGACCCCCGCGCCTCAAACGCCGGCGGGGCTGGAATGGCCTCCGGCGGTGCCTTGAACGTCGGCGAGACTGCCGGCGAGGAGGTCGCGTGAGGCGGTTGGGGCACGTCGTCTCCGGGCCCTACGCGCCGCCCGCCGCGCGGCGCGAGCTCGTCGCGGACTCCGCCGACGGGGCCCGCCTGCACGTCGAGGTGCACGGGGACGAGGGGGCGCCGGCCGTGGTGCTGGCGCACGGATGGACCTGTTCCACCGCGTTCTGGGCCGCGCAGGTACGGGCCCTGGCCGCCACCCACCGGGTCATCGCCTACGACCAGCGCGGCCACGGGCGCAGCCCCGCCGCCCGGGCGCACAGCACCACCGCGCTCGCCGACGACCTCGTGGCGGTGCTCGGCGCCACCCTCGCCCCGGGCGAGCGGGCGGTGGTCGCCGGGCACTCCATGGGCGGTATGACGATCATGGCGGCAGCCGGCCGGCCGGAGTTCGCCGAGCACGCCGCGGCCGCCCTGCTGTGCAGCACCGGCAGCTCCCGGCTGGTCGCCCAGGCGCAGGTGCTGCCGGTGCGCGCCGGGCGCGCCCGGACCCGTATCACCGGCGCGGTCCTGGGATCCCGCGCCCCCCTCGGGCCGGTCACGCCCGTCGCCAGGAAGATCCTCAAGTACGCCACGATGGGCCCCGGCTCCGCGCCCGACAAGGTCGAGGCGTGCGCCCGTATCGTCCACGCCTGCCCCACCGGGGTGCGCCACGCCTGGTCCCAGGTGCTGGCGGGGCTGGACCTCGACGCCGAGGTGGCCCGCCTCTCCGTGCCCACCGCCGTCATCGGCGGCACCGCGGACCGGCTCACCCCGATCGTGCACGCCCGGGGGCTCGCCGCCGCGCTGCCGAACTGCGTGGGCCTCACCGAGCTCACCGGCATGGGGCACATGACCCCGGTCGAGGCGCCCGAGGCCGTCACCCGGGCCGTGCGGGAGCTGACCGGGCTGTATCTCGACACCACCGACAAGGAGAAGACGCCGTGAGTGCTCGCAGGAGTCTGGAAGGCCAGGTCGCCGTCGTCACCGGCGCCGCCCGCGGGGTCGGCGAGCTGCTCGCCCGCAAGCTCTCCGCCCGCGGTGCGCGGATCGCCCTCGTCGGCCTGGAGCCGGAAGCCCTCAAGGAGGTCTCCGAGCGGCTGCACACCGACAGCGACCACTGGTACGCCGACGTCACCGACCACGAGGCCATGGCCCGCGTCGCGCAGGAGGTCAAGCAGCGCTTCGGGAAGGTCGACATCGTCGTCGCCAACGCGGGCGTGGCCGCCGGCGGGCCGTTCGCCGACTCGGACCCCGACGCCTGGCGCCGGGTGATCGAGGTGAACCTCATCGGTGGAGCGGTCACCGCCCGCGCCTTCCTCCCCGTACTGACGGAGAGCCGCGGCTACTTCCTGCAGATCGCCTCGCTCGCCGCGATCACCCCGGCGCCCATGATGACCGCCTACTGCGCGTCCAAGTCGGGCGTCGAGGCCTTCGCCCACTGCCTGCGCGCCGAGGTCGGCTACAAGGGCGTCAAGGTCGGCGTCGGCTACCTCTCCTGGACCGACACCGACATGGTGCGCGGAGCCGACCAGGACGAGGTCATGCGGGAGCTGCGCCAGCGGCTGCCGTGGCCGTCGAACCGCACGTACCCGCTCGGCCCCGCCGTCGACCGGATCGTCGCGGGCATCGAGCGGCGCTCCCCGCACGTGTACGCGCAGTGGTGGCTGCGCGGGATGCAGGGGATGCGCGGTTATCTGCCCGGGCTCATCGCCACGGTCGGACAGCGGGAGATGAAGCGCTTCGAGCCGCGGCTGTCCGCTGTTTCCAAGGGACTTGTGGGGGCCGGCGGGGCCGCGGACGAGAAGGAGCGCACGCAGCGTCACTGATCGAAATGCGAGCTTTGTCCGCCCGTGCAAGTCTGGTCGAGGCCCCACCACCAACACCCCTCATGGAGTGAACAGCATGGGTATCAAGGACCAGTTCCAGGACAAGGCCGAAGAGCTCAGGGACCGCGCGCAGAGCGGCACCAAGGGTGCGAAGGACCAGGTGACCGAGCGCACCGCCAAGCTTCAGGAGAAGGCGAAGCGCCGGCCGCAGCAGGAGCAAGCGGACCGGGTGCGCGACGAGTTCGACGTCTGACCGGACTGCCGTAGGACCTGCGAAGGGGCGCGATCCCCGATGGTGTGGATCGCGCCCCTTCCGCATGTCCCTCCCTTTCCCGAGCCTCCCGCCGGCCCGGGCTGTCGGCTACTCCCGGGGCGGGAGCTTCGGGCGGCGCCGGTCCGGTACGTCCGTGTAGCCGGGCGGCACCGCGGCCGGGTCCTGCTCCAGCAGTTCCAGCGCCAGGTGCACGGCGTCGTCCAGCTGGGCGTGCCGCCCCTCCGCCCAGTCGAGCGGGGTGCGCAGGATCGCGAGGTCCGGCTCCACGCCGTGGTTCTCCACCGACCACCCGTACTCCGGGAACCAGGCCGCGTTCATCGGCACCGTGATCACCGTGCCGTCGCCGAGGGTGTGCCGGCCGGTCATGCCGACCACGCCGCCCCAGGTGCGCTGGCCCACCACCGGGCCCAGCCCCAGCAGTTTGAAGGCCGCGGTGATCATGTCCCCGTCGGAGGAGGTCGCCTCGTCGGCCAGCGCCACGATCGGACCGCGGGGCGCGTTGGAGGCGTACGAGACCGGCTGGGCGTCACGCGTCAGGTCCCAGCCGAGGATGGAGCGGGTCAGCTTCTCCACCACCAGCTCGCTGATGTGGCCGCCCGCGTTGCCGCGTACGTCCACGATCAGCGCGGGCCGGGACATCTCCATCCGCAGGTCGCGGTTGAACTGCGCCCAGCCCGAGCCGCCCATGTCGGGGATGTGGAGGTAGCCGCACCGGCCGCCGCTGATCTCCCGGACCACCTCGCGCCGCTTGGACACCCAGTCCTGGTAGCGCAGCGGCCGTTCGTCGATCAGCGGCACGATGGCGACCCGCCGGGCGCGGCCCTCGCCCTCCGCGGGCTGGAAGGTCAGCTCGACCGTGGTCCCGCCCGCCGCCGACAGCAGCGGATAGGGGCCGGCCACCGGGTCCACGGGCCGTCCGTCCACATGGGTGAGCACGGCGCCCTCCCGGATGCCGGTGCCGGCCAGCGGGGAGCGGGCCTTGGAGTCCGAGGACTCGCCGGGCAGGATCCGGGCGATCACCCAGGACCCGTCCCTGGGGTAGAGGTTGGCGCCGAGCAGGCCGATCGCCCGCTGGTAGTGCGGGGGACCTTCGTTGCGGCGCGCGGGGGAGACGTAGGCGTGCGAGGTGCCGAGCTCGCCGAGGACCTCGCGCAGCAGGTCGGCGAACTCGTCGGGGGAGGCGACCCGTTCGACCAGGGGACGGTACTGGCGCAGCACCCCGTCCCAGTCGATGCCGCACATCTTCGGCTCCCAGAAGTAGGCGCGGATGATCCGCCCGGCCTCCTCGAAGGCCTGGCGCCACTCGGCCGCCGGGTCCACCTCGTGCAGGATGCGCCGCAGGTCCAGGTAGACGGTCGAGTCGCTGTCGCCCGACTCGGTCGCCGGGACCGCGCGCAGGTCCCCGTCGTCGTTGAGGACCAGCCGGGTGCCGTCGCCGCTGACCGCGAACCAGTCCAGTCCCGAGGCCAGTTCGGTCTTGCGGGCCTTGGTGAGGTCGAAGTGTTCCAGCGTGGGCTTGCCGCTGATGTCGTTCGGGTTGGCGAAGGTCTCGCCGAGCGCGCCCGAGATCGGCCAGCGCAGCCACACCAGCCCGCCGCCGTGCACCGGGTACAGGGCCGAGTACTTGGACGCGGACACCGGGAAGGGGGTGACGCGGCTCTCCAGCCCTTCCACCTCCACGGTCACGGAGCCGTCGCCGTCGGCCGAGTCCCCTTCGACCGGGTCCAGTCCCCCCGCCGCGGGCCGGCCCTCGGCGGAGAGCGCGAAGGGGGAGGGGGTCGCGGAGGACAGCGGCACCAGGTACGGGCGGCAGCCCAGCGGGAACGACAGGTCGCCGGTGTGCACGTCGTAGACCGGGTCGAAACCGCGCCACGACAGGAAGGCCAGATAGCGCCCGTCCCGGGTGAAGACCGGATTCTCGTCCTCGAAGCGGCCGTTGGTGACGTCGACGATGGTGCGTGCGCCCGGTCCGGAGATGCGGGCCATCTTGATCTGCCGCAGCGAACGGCCGATGCCCGGGTGCGACCAGGTCAGCCAGGCCCCGTCGGGGGAGAAGGCCAGATCGGTGACGGGTCCGTTGATGGACCGGATCAGCTCGGTGACCTCTCCGTTGGACTCCTCCGTCGCGTTGACGAGCAGCAGCCGTCCGTCGTTGGAGGCGATGGCGAGCCGCTCCCCGTCCGGGTCCGAGAGCAGTTCGGTGACGCGGCCCAGCTCGCCCGAGGCCAGCCGGCGCGGCTCGCGTTCCCCGGAGGCCCGGGGCAGGTAGGCGATCTCGATCGCGTCCTCGCCCTCGGCGTCGGTGACGTAGGCGACCTGCCCGCCGCTGCCGAGCATCTCCGGCAGCCGCACGCGTACGCCCGGGGTGTCGGCGATGGTCCGGGCGGGTCCGTCGCGGTGGGTCAGCCAGTACAGGCTGCCGCGCACCACGACCGCGCTGGCCCGGCCGGTGGTGTCCACGGAGAGCGAGTCGACGTTGCTGGCGGCCGAGGCCTGGTAGGTGCGCCGGCCCGCGCGGGGTCCGCCGAGGCGGACCTGGAGCCTGCGCGGTACGGCGTCGGGGGCCAGGGACTCGACGAGCCAGAGTTCCCCGGCGCACTGGTAGACGATCCGGGAGCCGTCGCTGGAGGCGTGCCGGGCGTAGAACTCGTCGTGGTCGGTGTGGCGGCGCAGGTCGGTGCCGTCGGGCTGGACGGAGTACAGGTTGCCGATGCCCTCGTGGTCGGAGAGGAAGGCGATCCGGCCGCCCACGAACATCGGCGCGTCGAGGTGTCCCTCGACGTCCTCCAGCAGCTGCCGGCCGTGCAGCCACAGCCGGCCGGTGGCGCCGCCGCGGTAGCGCTTCCAGGCGGCGGGCTCGTGCGGGGGCTTTCCGGTGAGCAGCAGGGTGCGGTGCTCGCCGTCGATGTCGGCGACCTGGATGTCGGACACGGGCCCCCAGGGGAGGCGTCCACCGGGGCTGCCGTCGGTGGGCAGCTTGTACGCCCAGGAGTAGTAGGAGAACGGCTGCGCCCGGGAGGAGACCGCCAGGATGTTGCCGTCGGGGTCCCAGCCGCAGACCCGGGTGTCGATGGCGCCCCAGTGGCTCAACTGGCGGGCCGGGCCGCCGTCGACGGGGGCGAGGTGGATCTCGGGGTCGAGGGTGCGCCAGGTGGCGAAGGCGATGTGCTTGCCGTCGGGGGAGAACCGCGGGTGGTTGACCCGGGTCCGGTCGACGGTGATCCGCCAGGCCCGGCCGGGCGTCTGCCCGTCGGGGACCAGCGGGGCGACCCAGAGGTCGTCCTCGGTGGCGAAGCACAGGAGGTCGTCGTGCAGGTGCGGGAACCGGAGGTACGCGACGTCGTGACTCACCCCCCAATGCTTTCCGCGGCAGGGGGCCCTGGCAACTCGTACAGGTGATCCATGCCACTCCGCCGAGCGAAACGGAACGGTTTCGTTTCGCTTGCGTTGGGGGTATCGTCTTCAGCGTACGGAACACATTCGTTTCGATAAGAGCGCGTTCGGACGGAGGCACGGAGATGACCGAGGCGATGGCGGCCCGGCGCAGCCGGATCACCCCCGAACGGCAGGCCGAACTGCACGAGGCGGTCCTCGACCTCCTGCGTGACGTCGGCTACGAGGCGCTGACCATGGACGCGGTCGCCGCCCGTACGAAGTCCAGCAAGGCCACCCTCTACCGCCAGTGGGGGAGCAAGCCGGAGCTGGTCGCCAAGGCCCTGCGATGCACGCAGCCCGTTTCGCTGCGGGAGATCGACACGGGCACCCTGCGCGGAGACTTCGCGCTCATGGTGGAGCACTCCGACGACGCACAGATGGCCAAGGACACCGCGCTGATGCGGGGCCTGGCCCATGCCGTCCACGAGAGCCCGGAGCTCCACAAGGCCCTGCGCGACCTGCTGGTCGACCCGGAGATCAACGGTCTCCAGGCGATGCTCCAGCGCGCGGTGGAGCGGGGCGAGATCCGGCCGGACTGTCCGGCCCTGGATTTCGTACCGCACATGCTCATCGGGGCGTTCATCGCGCTCCCGCTGATCGAGGACCGTCCCGTGGACCGGGCCTTCCTCGGCGAGTTCATCGATGCCGTGGTCTTCCCCGCCCTCGGCGTCTGATCCACCCCGTCCCCTTCGCCCCACCGCTTCCTGCTGCTCCTGACACGCCGCTCTCGTCGTCGGGCCGGCTCTCTACGCCCTGATCCATCCGGATCCATCCCACGACCTGAACGGGAGAACCACCGACGTGGCTACCTTCCTCTACCGGCTCGGCAGGGGCGCCTTCCGGCGCCGCGGCCTCGTCGCCCTCATCTGGGTGGCGCTGCTGTTCGCCGCCGGATTCGGCGCGGCCTCGGCCGGCGCCCCCACCTCCGGCTCGTTCTCGATACCCGGCACGGAGGCCCAGAAGGCCTTCGACCTGCTGGACGAGAAGTTCCCGGGCATGGCCGCCGACGGCGCCACCGCCCGCATCGTCATCAAGGCCCCCGAGGGCGCCAAGGTCACCGACCCCGGCCCCAAGGCGGAGGTCCAGAAGATCGTCGCCGGCCTGAAGTCGGGACCGGGCGCGGAGCAGATCTCCTCGGTCGCCGACCCGTACGAGGCCCAGGCCGTGAGCCAGGACGGCTCCACCGCCTACATCAGCGCCAAGTACGACGTCAGCGGCATGGAGCTGAAGGACGAGACCCGCGAGGCGCTGAAGGACTCCGGCACCGCGGCCAAGGCCGCGGGCCTGAACGTCCAGATCGGTGGTGACGCGCTGATGGCGGCCCCCGAGACCGGCTCCGGCGAGATCATCGGCATCATGGTCGCCGCGATCGTCCTCGTGATCACCTTCGGCTCGCTGATCGCGGCCGGGCTGCCGCTGCTGACCGCCCTGATCGGCGTGGGCATCGGCGTCTCCTCCATCACCGCGCTCGCCAACGTGCTGGACCTCGGCTCCACCACCTCCACCCTCGCGATGATGATCGGCCTCGCGGTCGGCATCGACTACGCCCTCTTCATCGTCTCCCGCTACCGCGCGGAGCTCGCCGAGGGCCGCGAGCGGGACGAGGCCGCCGGCCGGGCCGCCGGCACCGCCGGATCCGCCGTCGTCTTCGCCGGTCTGACCGTGGTCATCGCCCTCGTGGGCCTGGCCGTCGTCAACATCCCGATGCTGACCAAGATGGGCGTCGCGGCAGCCGGCACGGTGGTCATCGCGGTCCTGGTCGCCCTGACCCTGGTCCCGGCCATCCTCGGCTTCGCGGGCAGGAAGGTCCTGCCCGCGGGCGAGAAGAGCAGGCTGTTCGGCAAGGGCAAGCCCGCCGACGAGAAGAAGGCCAACGGCGGCACCCGCTGGGCCCGCTTCGTCCTGCGCCGCCCGGTCATGGTGCTGCTGGCCGGCGTGATCGGCCTCGGCATCATCGCCATCCCGGCGAGCAAGCTGGAGATGGGCCTGCCGGACGACGGCGCCCAGCCGGTCTCCACCACCCAGCGCCAGGCGTACGACCTGCTGTCCGAGGGCTTCGGCCCGGGCTTCAACGGCCCGCTGATGGTCGTCGTGGACGGGGACAAGGCCCTCGCCGACTCCACCGTGGACCGGATCAAGGGCCTGGAGGGCGTCGTCGCGGTCACCCCGCCGACCCCCAACGAGAGCGGCGACGCCTCGGTCATCACCGTCATCCCGAAGGACCGTCCGTCCTCCACGCAGACGGAGGACCTGGTCCACGAGATCCGCGACGGCAGCGGTGACGACGTCCTCGTCACCGGCGCCACCGCGATGAACATCGACTTCTCGCAGAAGATGAACGACGCGCTGCTGCCCTACCTGGCGCTCGTCGTCGGCCTCGCCTTCCTGCTGCTGATGCTGGTGTTCCGCTCGATCCTGGTCCCGCTCAAGGCGGCCCTCGGCTTCCTGCTCTCGGTCGTCGCCGCCCTCGGCGCGGTCGTCGCGGTCTTCCAGTGGGGCTGGCTCGGCTCGGTCTTCGGCGTGGAGCAGACCGGTCCGATCATGTCGATGATGCCGATCTTCATGGTGGGCGTCGTCTTCGGTCTGGCCATGGACTACGAGGTCTTCCTCGTCACCCGCATGCGTGAGGCGTACGTCCACGGCGAGCGCCCGGGCCAGGCCGTGGTGACCGGCTTCCAGTACAGCGCGCGGGTCGTCGTGGCCGCCGCCGTCATCATGATCGCCGTCTTCGCCGGCTTCATGGGCGCCAGCGACCAGATGGTCAAGATGATCGGCTTCGGTCTGGCCGTCGCCGTCTTCTTCGACGCCTTCGTGGTCCGCATGGCCATCGTCCCGGCGGTGCTCGCCCTGCTCGGGCACAAGGCCTGGTGGCTGCCGAAGTGGCTGGACCGGCTGCTGCCGAACGTGGACGTGGAGGGCGAGAGCCTGCGCAAGCACCTCGCCGCCGACTCCTCGGAGGGCCCGGACAAGGACCGCGAGCTGGTCAACGCCTGACCTCGCGCCGTCCGGCCGACAGGACGGCCCGGCCCCGTACCGCCTGCTCACCAGGTGGTGCGGGGCCGGGCCCGTTCCGTGCCCGCGCCCTACGCCCTACGGGTGGCGGCGCCGGCCGGGGCGTACGTACGGCGCAGGAAGCGGCGCAGCGCGGCGATGTCGAACTGGATCACGGCGACGCCCTCGGGGGAGTGGAACTCGACCACCGCCTGGACGCGGCCGCAGGGCCAGACGCGTACGTCCCCGGTCCCGGTCGGCGCCTGGAGGCCGGCCTCCAGCAGGGCGCGGGGGAAGACCCACTCGTTGTCGGTGCCCTCGGGCGACAGGTCGGCCGGGAAGACGATCCGCACGGCCAGCGGCTCGGCGGGCGCGAAGCGCAGGGCGACCGGGATGGTCCGGTAGAGGGGATCGTCCGTGATCACCCGGGCGCGGACCCGCTCCTCCACCGGTTTCGTGGTCGTGGACGGGGTGGCGGTCGTGGTGACGGCGGCGGTCGCGGTGGCGGTCGCGGTCGCGGTGGCTGGTGGATTCTCGGCGGTGGCTGACATCGACCAGGCTCCTCGAAATCGGAACATTTGCGTCCGTTTGTCCTCCAGCCTCGCACATTCCGACGAAAGCGCACGCAAGTTTTTGTGACGGACCTGCTCTTGCCAACGGTTTGCAACTGGGCACTATTCTTGAACGGTTAAAGACTGCGTTAAGGCGTAAGAAGCGGAGCCACTCCATGCATGTGCCCGACGGTTTCATCAACGCACCCGTCTCGGTGGCCGCCGGAGTGGCGGCCGGCGTCGCGATCGCCGTCAGTCTCCGCGGCGCACGCCGCGAGCTCGACGAGCGCACCGCGCCGCTCGCCGGCCTCGTCGCCGCGTTCATCTTCGCCGTGCAGATGCTGAACTTCCCGGTCGCCGCCGGCACCAGCGGCCACCTGCTGGGCGGGGCCCTCGCCGCGATACTCGTCGGCCCCTACACCGGTGTGCTGTGCGTGTCCGTCGTCCTGCTCATGCAGGGCATCCTCTTCGCCGACGGAGGGCTGACCGCCCTCGGCGTGAACGTCACCGTCATGGGCGTCGTCACCGTCGTCGTCGCCTACGCGATCTTCCGCGGGCTGCTCGGGATCCTGCCGCGCACCCGCCGCTCCGTGACCGTGGCCGCCTTCGCCGGCGCCCTGCTCTCGGTGCCCGCCGCCGCGGCGGCCTTCACCGCCGTCTACGCGATCGGCGGCACCACCGACGTGGCCATCGGCAAGGTGCTCACCGCCATGGTCGGCGTGCACGTGCTCATCGGCATCGGCGAGGCCGCCATCACCGCCGCGACCGTGGGCGCCGTGATCGCCGTACGGCCCGACCTGGTGCACGGCGCCCGCGGACTCACCGCGCCGCTCAAGCTGCGGGTCGGCGGCGAGCTCGTCGACGCCCCCGCGGCCGCCGCCGCCCCGGTGGCCGCCGGCTCCACCCGCAAGGTGTGGGCGACCGGCCTGGTCACCGCGCTCGTCCTCGCCGGGTTCGTCTCCTACTACGCCTCCGCCAGCCCCGACGGCCTGGAGAAGGTCGCCGCCGACAAGGGCATCGACGAGAAGGTCGAGGACCACGCGGCCGCCGACTCCCCGCTCGCCGACTACGGCGTCAAGAACGTCGACGACGCCCGGCTGTCCGGCGGCCTCGCCGGGGTCATCGGCGTGGGCGTGACCGTCGCCGCCGGCACCGGGATCTTCTGGGCCGTGCGCCGGCGCCGTACGGAGGAGCTGACCGCCACCTCCGTCTCGGCGGGCTGACATGGGAGCCGGCCATGCCCACAAGCTCTACCGGCACGGGCACACGCCGGTCCACGCCCTGCCCCCGCACTGCAAGCTCGCCGCGACCTTCGCCTTCGTCGTGGTCGTCGTGTCCACGCCGCGCGAGGCGGTGTGGGCCTTCGGCCTGTACGCCGTCCTCATCGCGGCGGCCGCGGCCGTGGCCCGGATCCCGGCCGGCTTCCTGCTGCGCAGGCTGCTGATCGAGGTCCCGTTCGTCGCCTTCGCCGTGCTCATGCCCTTCGTCGCCGAAGGAGAGCGGGTGGAGGTGCTCGGCATGTCCCTCAGCGTCTCCGGCCTGTGGGGCGCCTGGAACGTCCTCGCCAAGGGCACGCTCGGCGTGGCCGCGTCCGTCCTGCTGGCCTCCACGACCGAGCTGCGGGCCCTGCTGCTGGGCCTGCAGCGGCTCAAGCTGCCGCCGCTGCTCGTCCAGATCGCCTCCTTCATGATCCGCTACGGCGACGTGATCGGCGACGAGCTGCGCCGGATGTCCATCGCCCGCCGCTCGCGCGGGTTCGAAGCCCGCGGGATCCGGCACTGGGGGGTGCTGGCCAAGACCGCGGGCGCGCTGTTCATCCGCTCCTACGAACGCGGCGAGCGGGTCTACCTCGCGATGGTCAGCCGCGGCTACGCCGGCTCGATGCCGGTGATCGACGAGGTCGTGGCCACGCGCACCCA
This sequence comes from Streptomyces sp. NPDC090045, assembly GCF_044747975.1. Classification (NCBI taxonomy): domain Bacteria; kingdom Bacillati; phylum Actinomycetota; class Actinomycetes; order Kitasatosporales; family Streptomycetaceae; genus Streptomyces; species Streptomyces sp. NPDC090045. Next base: position 38,684 of record NZ_JBIVFA010000005.1, on the reverse strand, counting down.
GTGGGCGTACGCGGCCGTACTCCCGGTGACGGCCCTCGCCGTCTGTCTGATGGGATGGACGCTGTGAACCTCACCCCTTCGCTGGAAGTCTCCGGCCTCGCCTACGCCTACCCCGACGGACACCAGGCCCTCTTCGGGGTGGACCTGACCGTCGGCTCCGGCGAGCGGGTCGCCCTGCTCGGCCCCAACGGCGCCGGCAAGACCACGCTGGTGCTGCACCTCAACGGCATCCTGGGCGGCGGGGTCGGCGCGGTGACCGTGGCCGGGCTGCCCGTGGAGAAGCGGAACCTCGCCGAGATCCGGCGCCGGGTCGGGATCGTCTTCCAGGACCCCGACGACCAGCTGTTCATGCCGACCGTGCGGGAGGACGTGGCCTTCGGTCCGGCCGCCGCCGGAATGCGGGGCGCGGAACTGGAGGAGCGGGTCCGCGCCGCCCTGGACCAGGTCGGCATGGCTGACTTCGCCGACCGGCCGCCGCACCACCTGTCCTTCGGCCAGCGCCGCCGGGTCGCGGTGGCGACCGTCCTGGCCATGCGGCCCGAGATCCTGGTCCTGGACGAGCCCTCGTCCAACCTGGACCCGGCCTCGCGCCGCGAGCTCGCGGACATCCTGCGCTCGCTCGACGTGACCGTGCTGATGGTGACGCACGACCTGCCGTACGCCCTGGAGCTGTGCCCGCGCTCGGTGATCCTCAGCGAGGGGGTCATCGCGGCGGACGGCCGCACCCAGGACCTGCTGTGCGACGAGAAGCTGATGCGGGCCCACCGGCTGGAGCTCCCGTTCGGCTTCGACCCCCGTTCGGTATCGGTGGCATAAGCCCCGGTCGCAGGTTGTTGGACTGCTCGTGGACATCCAGGGTGTGGTGGCGGAGGGCTTCGAGCCCGTCCGGGACGCGTTCGTGCGCAATTTCGAGGTGCTCGGGGACCGCGGGGCGGCCGTGGCCGTCTACCGCGACGGCCGCAAGGTCGTCGACCTGTGGGGCGGCACCAGGGACGCCGACGGCAGGGATCCCTGGACCGCGGACACCGCGCAGGTCGTCCGCTCCGCGACCAAGGGCGTGGCCGCCGCCGTCCCCCTGCTGCTGCACCAGCGCGGGCTCCTGGACCTGGACGCTCCGGTGGGCTCGTACTGGCCGGAGTTCAAGGCGGGCGGCAAGGAGCGGATCCTGGTCCGCGACCTGCTCGCGCACCGGGCCGGCGTCCCGGTGCTGGACCGCGGGCTGACCGCGGCCGAGGCCGCGGACGGGGTCTCCGGAGCGCACGCCGTCGCCGCGCAGCAGCCCTTCTGGGAGCCGGGCTCCGAGCACGGCTACCACGCGCAGACCTACAGCTGGCTGCTGTCCGAGCTGGTCCTGCGGGTGACCGGCCGCACGCTGGGCACCGTACTGGCGGAGGAGATGGCCGAGCCGCTGGGCGTCGACTTCTGGATAGGGCTGCCGGAGACCGAGACGCACCGGGTGGGCCGCGTGGCCCCGGTCGACCCGCCTTCGAGCGCCGGAATGCTCAGGACCAGGCCGCGCAGAAACGTTTCCGAGGCCTACGCCGACCCGGACTCCCTCACCCGCCGCGCCTTCACCGCCATCGACCCGCTGCCCGACGAGAACGACCCCGCCTACCGGGCCGCCGAACTCCCCGCCTCGAACGGCATCGGCACGGCCCGCGCCCTGGCCCGCTTCTACGGGGCCACGATCGGCGTGGTCGAGGACGGCGCGCGGATCTTCACCCCGGCCACCACCGCCCTCGCCGGCCGCGAGCTGTCCTCGGGCCCGGACCGGGTGCTCGTCGTGAACACCCGCTTCGGCCCCGGCTACATGCTGCACGGCCCGGCCTCGCCGCTGCTCTCCCCGGCCTCCTTCGGCCACCCCGGCCGCGGCGGATCCCTGGCCTTCGCGGACCCGGACGCGGGCATCGGCTTCGGCTACGTCACCAACGCCCTGGCCAAGTCGGTCACCGCCGACCCGCGCGCCCAGGCCCTGGTCCGCGCCCTGCGATCAGCCCTCTGACGGTGGTTCCGTACCTCGGCGCCGATGCCGAGGGCGGTCGGACACCGACGCCTCCCGCGAGGAGGCGTCAGCCGGCTTTCGGCACGAGGGCGGGCTGACCCCGGTCAGCCGGCCTTGAGGACCTCGGCGACGATCGGTCCTGCCGCGCCTGCCTTTTCGACGCGGCCCTCGCACTGCTCGGCGCCGGGGCGCCTCGTAGGCTTCGGGGCCGCTGCGCCGGACTCCGTCCGTCGGTGGGTCCCCGCGGGGTGCGGCCGGTCAGCCGGCCTTGAGGACCTCGGCGACGATCGGTCCCGCCGCGTCGCCGCCGTGGCCGCCGGCCTCGACCATCGCGGCCGCGGCCACGTCGCCGCTGTAACCCGTGAACCAGCTGTCCGGGCTGCCCGCGCCGTCGACCTCCGCCGAGCCCGTCTTCGCGCCCTTGTCGCCGCCCACCGACCGCATCACCTTCTCGGCGGTGCCGGATGTCGCGGTCAGCCGCATCATCGAGACCAGCTGCTGCTGCACCGAGGGCTTCATCTTCCGCTGCGCCGTCGCGATCTTCCGGCCGTCGAGCTCCGGCGAGACCAGGAGCGGCTGGCGGAACGTGCCGGTGCGCGCGGTCGCGGTGATGGACGCGATGTTCAGCGGGTTCATCGTGATCCTGCCCTGCCCGATGTACCCGGCGGCCTCCTCCGCGCCCGTCGCCGTCGGGACCTTGCCGTCGACGGACTTGATGCCCGTCTTCCAGTCCAGGTCGATGCCGAAGACCTCCTTGGCCTCCTTCGCGAGCGCGGCGTCGTCGTTGATCACGCCGACCGGCTTGATGAAGGCGGTGTTGCAGGACTTGGCGAAGCTCGTCGCGAAGTTCGCGCCCGGCAGCTCGAAGTTGCCCAGGTTGTGGAAGGTGCGTCCGCCCCACTGCACCTCCTTCGTGCACTGCGCCGGCTTGTCGGCCGCGACCAGGCCCCGGTCGATCAGCATGGCCGCCGTCGCGATCTTCATCGTGGAGCCGGGGGCCCTGGCGCCCCTCATGGCCGCGTTGAAACCGTCGGTGCGGTGATTGGCGACGGCCAGGATGTGTCCGTTGCTCGGCTGGACGGCGACCACCGAGGCCTCGGGGTACTTGGCGACGGCCTGCTCGGCCGCCGCCTGAACCGTGGCGTCCAGGTACGTCTTGAGCGTGCTCGGCTCGCCCTCGACCAGGGTCAGCAGGGTCCGCTTCGGGGCCTCCTTGAGGGCGGGCTCGATCCACACCTCGGCGCCGGACCTGCCGCCCGCCTTGCTGCCGTAGTTCTGGCGCAGCTCGTCGAGGACCGGCCGCAGCGAGGGGTACTTCTCCGGGGTCAGCTCCTCGCCGTTGCGGTCGACGGCCTTGACCGGCGGGCTCGACGCGGCGCCCGCGCGCAGCTTCTCGTCCTTCTGGAGCTGCGGGTGGATCACCGAGGGCTGCCAGTCGACCAGCGGCTTCCCGCTGGTCACCCCGCGCACGACGGTCAGCTGGGAGTCGTAGGCCAGCGGCTTGGTGGTGCCCTCGTACGTGATCTCGGCCTCGACCTTGAAGGGGACGGTGGTGCCGTTCGGCGGGCCGGGGGTGATCACGGCCTTGGAGACGTACGCCTTGGACCTGAAGTCGGCGACGGCGGCCTGTGCGGCCGCGGCGTTGTTCGTCAGGTCGGCGGCCACCCGCTCGTCCCCGGCGGCCCACGCGGCCAGGAAGGCCTTTGCGGTTGCGGCGGTCTCCTTCGCACCGACCGGCCCGCTGCCCTTCTCCGCCTGGACGGAGGTGTCGCCGTCCGGCCCGTCGCCGCTGTCCCCGACCAGGGCGTACACCCCGTACCCGGCACCGCCGAGCATCGCGAGAAACACCCCTCCGACGATGGCGCCCTTCGCTGCCCCGTTCACTGCGTCCCCTCCCCAGGAGCCGATGGTTCCCTGAACATGTTCAAAGAACCTTTGGTGTGGACCTTACGCGGCGGAGCAGGTCGTTCCGGCCGTTGTTACCGGACCGGAACATCGCGACTGCGAAGGCCGTTGAAGCAATTGATGACCACGAAGAGGCTCCCGGCGATGGAAGCGCTCGGCAGCGGGGGACCGCCGCCCGAGCGGATCTGGTACACCTCCTACGGCTCGAACATGCACCGGGGCAGGCTGGCCTGCTACCTCGCCGGAGGCACCCCGGCGTACCTGGCCGGAGGCACCCCCGCGGGCGCCGCCCGCGGCTATCCCGGATGCCGCGACCCCCGTGCGCCGGCCCGCTCCGTGCCCGTCGAACTGCCCGGCCGCCTGTACTTCGCCACGGAGTCCGTCGTGTGGACGGGCGGCCGCGCCTTCTACGACCCGGCGGCGCCGGGCCGCCTGCGCGCGCGGGCCCACCTGGTGACCGTCCAGCAGTTCTCCGACATCGCCGCCCAGGAGATGTACCGGGAGCCCGGGGCCGACATCGACCTCACCCGCGTCCTGCGCACGGGACGCGACGAGCTGGGGCCCGGCCGGTACGAGACGCTGATCTGCTCCGGCGCCCTGGACGGCATCCCCGTGCTGACCTTCACCGCGCCGTGGGGCATGCACGAGGTGGAGTGGGTCAGCCCGGCCGCCGCCTACGTGACGCACCTGGCGGCAGGGCTGCTGGAGTCCGGGGCCTGGGACGCACGGTCCGTCGCCGACTACCTCGCCCGGTGCCCCGGCGCGGCCGGCCACTGGAACGCGGACCGCATCGCAGCCCTCCTGCCCTCCCCCTGACCTGTGCTGACCTCCCCTGACCTGCGCTGATCTGCCCTCGACCTGCCCACGGCCCGCTCGGCCGGACGTGCGTGCGCCGGGGCCGTGCTCTAGCGTCGAAAGGGCGAGGGTGACCGCTGCACCGAGCCGGTCGCCCCTCCGAGTGCCCGCTCCGCGCGCCGCCCCCGCCCGTGGTCCGGCGCACCCGCCGATCGCGCGACCGACCGAGAGAGCAGGTGCATGCGCATGCGTCCGTCGGCCCGTATCCCCAGCATCCTCGCCGGCCTGGCCCTCGCCGTCGGCGGCGCCGTCTTCACCGTCCCGGCCGCGCACGCGGACGCCAAGCAGTGCGAGCAGTCCCTCATGCAGCAGAAGGTGCAGGTCACGGACGATGTCCGGCAGGCCTGCTACGAGGGCCAGATCGGCAACCAGACCAGCTGCAGCGCCAGCCTCACCGAGGCGGGCATCTCCAAGGAGGACGCGGCCAGCGCCTGCCGGGTGGCCCCCCAGTAGCAAGCATGGGACTTCTTCGCGTACCCGCTCGGACCGGTCAACGGCGCACCCGATAGCGCAGGTGAAGCACCCGGTCGCCCTGAATCACCACGTCGGGATCCTCCAGCAGGTGCTGCGCGCGGACCGACCCGAAGTAGCGCTTGCCGGACCCGAACACGACGGGTACGACGTCCATGCGCACCTCGTCGATCAGGCCCGCGGCAAGCACCTGGCCACCGACGTCGCCGGCGGCGACCTCGACCAGGCGGTCACCCGCAAGCTCCTGCGCCTTGGCCATGGCCGCCTCGACGCCGTCTACGAAGTGAAACGGCGCCCCGGGGTCCCAGCCCTCGGGCTCCGGCCGGTGCGTCACGACGACCACGTGGTCGATCCCGCCCGGCGGCTTCCCGTCCCAGCCGTCCGTCAGGTCGAAGACGTGGCGGCCGACGATCGTGACTCCGATCCGGTCCCAGTACGGCCGGGTGTAGTCGTAGGACGTCTGCGACACCTTCAGCCCGCCGCTCTCGTCCAACGGGACGTCACCGCTGGTCAACCAGTCGAACAGGGGTCCGGGCTGGTCGTCCTCGTCCGCGATGAAGCCGTCCACCGACACCGAGCTGTACATGACCACCTTGCCCACGGGGCCTCTCCTCTGCTTCGGGGTGCCCCAAATTAGCGCGTCGTGAGCCGTCGCTCGCGTAACCGGCAACAACCACGACGGGCCCGGCACCAGAGGGTGCCGGGCCCGTCGTTTCGCCTGCTAGACCCAGGTGTCCAGCCACATGCGGCCGCGCCAGGAGTCCATCGGGAGGGTCTGGCCCGTGTAGATCGGCCAGAAGTAGATGAAGTTCCAGATGATCAGCAGGACCAGGACCCCCGCACCGATCGCGCCCAGCGCGCGCCGTCGCTCGGACGAGCCCGCCGGGCCCAGCAGGGCGCCGATCATCATCGCCACCGCCAGGCAGAGGTACGGGACGAAGACCACCGCGTAGAAGTAGAAGATCGTCCGCTCCTGGTAGTTGAACCAGGGCAGCAGACCCGCGGCCACCGCGCACGCGATCGCGCCCGCCCGCCAGTCGCGGCGGAAGAACCACCGCCACAGCACGTACAGCAGCGCGAAGCAGCCCGCCCACCACAGCAGCGGGGTGCCCAGCGCCAGCACCTCGCGGGCGCACTTGCCCGCCGCGGTTGCCGGGCAGCCGTCGGTGCCCGGCTCGGGGGACTCGTAGAAATAGGAGACGGGCCGGCCGAGGACCAGCCAGCTCCACGGGTTCGACTCGTAGGTGTGCCCCGAGGTCAGCCCGACGTGGAACCGGTAGACCTCGGTCTCGTAGTGCCACAGGCTGCGCAGCCACTCCGGCAGGAACGACAGCGCGCTGTCCTGGTCGTTCTTGGCCGCCCAGTCGCGCAGGTAGCCGCCCTTGCCGTTGTCCGGGCTGAAGATCCAGCCCGACCACGAGGCCACGTACGTCACGATCGCGACCGGCACCGTGGAGACGAAGGCCGGCAGCGCGTCGCGGCGCAGCATCGCCGCGTACGGGGCTCCCGCGCCCGCGGTGCGGCGCGCGGCCGCGTCCCACAGCACGGTGAGGACCCCGAAGAAGGCCAGGACGACGAAGCCGTTCCACTTCGTTCCCGCGGCCAGACCCAGGCAGACCCCGGCCAGGATCCGGTACGGCCGCCAGCCCAGCCGCAGCGACTCGGCGATCTTCGCATCCGGCCGGGTCCGGCCTCCCCCAGCCCCAGGGGGCTGGGAGGTACCCCCACCGTCGTCCACCGGCAGCGCGTCCGCGAGTCTGGCCCGGGCCCGGTCGCGGTCGATGAGCAGCGCCCCGAACGCGGCGAGCACGAAGAACATCAGCACCAGGTCCAGCAGCGCGGTGCGGCTCATCACCAGGTGCAGGCCGTCCACCGCGAGCAGCGTGCCCGCCAGACATCCCAGGAAGGTCGAGCGGAAGAGGCGGCGCCCGATCCGGCACAGCATCAGCACCGACAGGGTGCCGAGCACGGCGGTCATGAACCGCCAGCCGAAGGGGGTGAAGCCGAACATCCACTCGCCGAGCCCGATGACCCACTTCCCGACGGGCGGGTGCACCACGTAGCCCGGGTCCACGGGCAGGGCGACCCCGTCCGGGTTGGCGAGGATCGACTTGTCGATGTCCTTGGGCCAGCTCGCCTCGTAGCCCTGCCGGACCGTGGCCCAGGCGTCCTTCGCGTAGTACGTCTCGTCGAATATCACCGCCTTCGGGCTGCCCAGGTGCACGAACCGCAGCACCCCGGCGACCAGTGCCACCAGCAGCGGCCCCGCCCACGAGAAGATGCGCTGCCAGATCCCCCACGTCGAGGGCGGCAGACCGAAGGTCAGCCACAGCTGCCGGGACGGCTTGGCGTACGGGGGCACCAGCCGGCTGCGGACGTCCGCGCGCGGCGACGCGGCGGCGGCCGGCGCGTAGCCGAAGCCGCGCAGCCGGCGCAGCCAGGTGGGCGGCTCTACTTCGCGCCCCGCCGGCGAAGCGGCAGGGGCCCCCGCGGGGCTGGGCGACGGCGTCGCGGTACTGGTCACCGGCACATCGTAGGGAAGAGATCTGTGTGCGCCCCAGTGGCGGGGGCCTGGCGGGGGGCGGCGGGGCGCGGGACTGAGAGGATGGGCGGGTGACAACTGACCAGCCCCGCGGTACCCAGCCCACCTCCACCACCGCCGCGGCCGAAGGCCTGATGGGCACGCTCGTCCTCGCCGGCACCCCCATCGGCGACCTCGCCGACGCCCCGCCGCGCCTCGCGGCCGAGCTGGAGCGGGCCGACGTGATCGCCGCCGAGGACACCCGGCGGCTGCGCCGGCTGACCCAGGGACTGGGCGTGCACACCACCGGGCGCGTCCTCTCGTACTTCGAGGGCAACGAGTCCGCGCGCACCCCCGAGCTGGTCGAGGCCCTGGTCGGCGGCGCGCGCGTGCTGCTCGTCACCGACGCCGGCATGCCCTCGGTCTCCGACCCCGGCTACCGGCTGGTCGCCGCCGCCGTGGAGAAGGACATCAAGGTCACCGCCGTCCCCGGGCCGTCCGCCGTGCTCACCGCGCTGGCGATGTCCGGGCTGCCCGTGGACCGGTTCTGCTTCGAGGGGTTCCTGCCGCGCAAGGCGGGCGAGCGCCTCGGCCGGCTGCGCGAGGTCGAGGGCGAGCGGCGCACGCTCGTCTACTTCGAGGCCCCGCACCGGCTCGACGACACCCTCGCCGCGATGGCCGAGGTCTTCGGCGCCGAGCGGCGGGCCGCGGTCTGCCGCGAGCTGACGAAGACGTACGAGGAGGTCAAGCGCGGCGGGCTCGGCGAGCTCGCGGCCTGGGCCGCCGAAGGGGTGCGCGGGGAGATCACCGTCGTCGTGGAGGGCGCCCCCGCCGCGGGACCCGGCGACGTGGACGCCGAGGAGCTGGTGCGCCGGGTGCAGGTGCGCGAGGAGGCGGGGGAGCGGCGCAAGGAGGCCATCGCGGCGGTCGCGGCCGAGGCCGGGGTACCCAAGCGCGAGGTGTTCGACGCCGTGGTCGCGGCAAAGAATGCGGCACAAAAGATGCCGTAAGTCGGTAAAGAGCTAACCTGAAAAGCAAAGCTTCAGACCGCGCACCGGGCGCTTTGGGCATGGACTCGCCCAAAGACCGTCCAACAGTAGACAGGGCCTGATGCGCTCCCGCCTGAAGAGGCGTCCACTGGCAATGGCACCAGTGGAACAAGAGGAGCTGGCATGAGTGAGATCGCTGACACCCCGGTACCCGTCCCCGTCGCGGTACCCGCCGCAGTCCCTGCCGTCGTCTCCAGCCCCGGCGTGCAGACCGTGCACGAGGCCTACTCCTTCGCGTGCATGAAGTGCGGGTACGCCTGGGAGCAGGCGTACGCGATCGAGCACCACGTCGACGGCCGGGGCGAGCCGTTCATCATGTACAAGGTCAACGGCGAGCGGGTGCCCTCCCCGCTGTCCAACCCGACCTGCATGAACTGCGGCGGACACGTCGTACGGATCATGCGCGCGGGCCAGGTCTCCTCGGTGCTCGGCATGATCGACCACCTCTACCACCACCGCATCGCCCCCGGGATCGCCGGACCGGTGCCGGCTGGGGCCAACGTCCCCCGGACCCCGAAGCCCCGCACGGGGACGCACGACTCCCCCGGGCCCGTCGCCGTCGACCGGGCCCAGGAGCGCCGGGGCCCGCTCTCCCGCCTGATGGGCATCTTCCGCCGGTCATAAGATCGGCCCCATGAGCCCTTCCTCCGCCTCCAAGGACGCACTGCCCCCGCTGCCCGAACCCCTCCGGGTGGCGGTGGCGGACTCGCACACCCACCTCGACATGCAGGCGGGCACCGTCGAGGAGGGCCTCGCGAAGGCCGCCTCGGTCGGCGTGACCACCGTCGTCCAGGTGGGCTGCGACGTGAAGGGCTCCCGGTGGGCCGCCGAGACCGCCGCCGCCTACGAGAACGTCCACGCGGCCGTCGCCCTTCACCCGAACGAAGCCCCCCGGATCGTCCTCGGGGATCCGGACGGCTGGTCGCGGCAGGGGGCCCGGGCCGGCGGTGGCGAGGGCGCGCTGGACGAGGCGCTCGCCGAGATCGAGGCGCTGGCCGCCCTCGACCACGTGAAGGCGGTCGGCGAGACCGGGCTGGACTACTTCCGCACCGGACCGGACGGCATGGCCGCGCAGGAGCGCTCCTTCCGCGCCCACATCGAGATCGCCAAACGGCAGAACAAGGCGCTCGTCATCCACGACCGCGAGGCCCACGCGGACGTCCTGCGCGTCCTGCGCGAAGAGGGCGCCCCGGAGCGGACCGTCTTCCACTGCTACTCCGGGGACGCCGACATGGCCCGCGAGTGCGCCGCCGCCGGGTACTACATGTCCTTTGCCGGAACCGTCACCTTCAAGAACGCGGCGCCGCTGCGCGAGGCGCTGGCCGTGGCCCCGCTGGAGCTGGTGCTCGTCGAGACGGACGCGCCCTACCTGACCCCGGCGCCGTACCGCGGACGGCCCAACGCGCCGTACCTCATTCCGCTGACGGTACGGGCGATGGCCGCGGTCCGCGGCATCGACGAGGACGCGATGGCCACCGCGCTGGCCGCCAACACGGCACGCGCCTTCGCCTACTGAATCCGCCCCTCCACCGGTGGCCCACCCAGCGCCGCACCACCCGCTCCGACACGCTGAGTACCCGCCCGGCTTTGGAGCGTGACGTCTCCTCCGCTAGGGTGCCGTGCCCGAACCCCGGGGGTGCCGGATCACCAGTGGAGCGAGCGTCGTGAGCGATACGCAGGGCAGTCACCGCCGTGCCGGTCCCGTCCCGGAGGAGTACGGGGCCGAGCCCCAGGCCTGGACGGCCGGTACGGCGGATCCCGGGGCCACGCTCCGCGACCCCGATCCCGGCGTCCCCGGCCCGCGCGCCGGGAGCCGGCGGGCCGGCCGGCGCCGTCGGGGCGCGGACAGCGCCACCGGTCCCGGTTGGCCCGGCGGCCGGACGCCGGCCGAGCTGGCCGAGCTGGCCGCCGTGGCGGAGCTGGCCGAACTGGCCGAACTGGCCCGGCTCTCCGAGGCCGACACGCTGGCCGCGCCCGGCTCCGGCCGCCGCCGCGCCGCGAGCCCGGCCGTCGCCGCCCTCGCACCCGCCCCCGCCGCCCCCGCGGTTCCCTCGGTTCCCGGGACGGGCCGCCGGGCCCGCGGCCGCGGCGCGCCCGCCGACGCCCCGGCCGCAGCGCCCGGGACCGGCCGCCGCCGCGCCGCCCGCGGCCGCGGCGCCCCCGCCGAACCGCCCGGAGCGAACTGGCGGCGGATCGTGCCCCAGGCCCTGGTCGTCGCCTTCCTCGCGGGCGGCACGACCGCGTTCGTCGCCGCCGACAAGTCCGTACGGCTCACCGTGGACGGGGTCCCGAGGGACCTGCACACCTTCGCCGGCGACGTCGAGGAACTGCTCGCCGCCGAGGGCCTCGGCGTCGGCCCCCACGACCTCGTCGCCCCCGCCCCCGGCGAACCCCTCGAAGACGGCGAGGAGATCGTCGTCCGCTACGGCCGCCCCCTGCGCCTGACCCTCGACGGGCAGCAGCGCCAGGTGTGGACCACCGCCCGCACCGTCGAAGGCGCACTGCGCCAGTTCGGCATCCGCGCCGAAGGCGCCTACCTCTCCGCCCCCCGCACCGCGCCCGTCCCCCGCTCCGGCCTCGCCCTGAGCGTGCGCACCGAACGCAGCGTGACCTTCATGGCCGACGGCCGCGAACGCACCATCCGCACCAACGCCGCCACCGTCCAGGAGGCCCTCGACCAGGCCGGCATCACCCTGCAGGGCCAGGACACCACCTCCGTACCCCCCACCGCCTTCCCGCGCGACGGCCAGACCGTCACCGTGCTCCGCATCACCGGCACCCGTGAGGTCCGCGAGGAGCGCATCCCCTTCGAGACCGAGAAGGTCAAGGACCCCGACCTGTTCGCCGGCACCGAGGTCGTCGAACGCGCCGGCCGGCCCGGGGCGCGCCGGGTCACCTACACCCTGCGCACCGTCAACGGGGTCCGCCAGACCCCCCGCGCCATCGCCGACGAGGTCGTCCGCGAGCCCGTCACCCAGCTCGTCAGGGTCGGCACCAGGGCGCTGCCCAGCTCCGTCGCCGGCGCCGACGGCCTCAACTGGGCGGCCCTCGCCCAGTGCGAGTCCGGCGGGCGCCCCTCGGCCACCGACGCCTCGGGAACGTACGGCGGCCTCTACCAGTTCGACGTCCGCACCTGGCAGGGCCTCGGCGGCAGCGGCCGCCCCCAGGACGCGTCCGGCTCGGAACAGACCTACCGGGCCAAGAAGCTCTACGTGCAGCGGGGCGCGAGCCCGTGGCCCCACTGCGGCCGCAGGCTCACCTCGTAGCGGTCCCGCCGGAACGCGTCCGCGAGCCGGACACCCGGTCCGGCTCGGGATCACCCGGCCGATCTGAGACGCTTTACCGGTGAGCACCGCAGAGCAGCAGCCCGAGAACCCCTCCAGTACCCCCGCCGCGCCCGACGCCCTCCTCGGCCCGGCCGACATCCGGGAGCTGGCCGCCGCCCTCGGCGTACGCCCGACGAAGCAGAAGGGGCAGAACTTCGTCATCGACGCCAACACGGTCCGCCGGATCGTGCGGACCGCCGAGGTCCGCCCGGACGACGTGGTCGTCGAGGTCGGCCCGGGCCTGGGCTCGCTGACGCTCGCGCTGCTGGAGGCCGCCGACCGGGTCGTCGCCGTCGAGATCGACGACATCCTGGCCGCCGCGCTGCCCGCCACCATCGAGGCCCGCATGCCCGCGAAGAAGGACCGCTTCGCGCTGGTCCACTCCGACGCGATGCTGGTGACGGAACTGCCCGGCCCGGCGCCGACCGCGCTCGTCGCCAACCTGCCGTACAACGTGGCCGTGCCGGTCCTGCTGACCATGCTCGACCGCTTCCCGACCATCGAGCGGACCCTGGTGATGGTGCAGGCGGAGGTCGCCGACCGGCTGGCCGCCGAGCCCGGCAACAAGGTCTACGGGGTCCCCTCCGTCAAGGCCAACTGGTACGCGCACGTCAAGCGCGCCGGGTCCATCGGCCGCAAGGTCTTCTGGCCCGCCCCGAACGTCGACTCCGGTCTCGTCTCGCTGGTGCGGCGCACCGAACCGATCAAGACCACCGCCTCCAAGGCGGAGGTCTTCGCGGTCGTGGACGCGGCGTTCGCACAGCGCCGCAAGACGCTGCGCGCCGCGCTGGCCGGCTGGGCCGGCTCGGCGGCGGGCGCCGAGGCGGCGCTGGTCGCCGCCGGCATCTCGCCGCAGGCACGCGGCGAATCCCTGACGGTGGAGGAGTTCGCCGCGATCGCCGAGAACAAGCCCGCGGCGGAGAGGCCCGCACTGTGAGCGCGCGCACGACGGGTGTGACCGTACGGGTCCCCGCGAAGGTCAACGTGCAGCTGGCGGTGGGCGCGGCCCGCCCCGACGGCTTCCACGACCTGGCCAACGTCTTCCTCGCCGTGTCGCTGTTCGACGAGGTCACGGCGACCCCGGCCGACACGCTGACGGTGACCTGCGAGGGCCCGGACGCCGACCAGGTACCGCTGGACCGCACCAACCTCGTGGCGCGGGCCGCCGAGATCCTCGCGGCCCGCCACGGCATCGAGCCCGCCGTCCACCTCCACATCGCGAAGAACATCCCGGTGGCCGGAGGCATGGCGGGCGGCAGCGCGGACGGCGCGGGGGCCCTGCTGGCCTGCGACACCCTGTGGGGCCTGGACACCCCGCGCGCCGAACTCCTCGACATCTGCGCGGAGCTCGGCAGCGACGTCCCCTTCAGCCTCGTCGGCGGGGCCGCGCTCGGTACGGGCCGCGGCGAGCTGCTGACGCCGGTGGCCGCGGGGGCGTTCCACTGGGTGTTCGCGGTGGCCGACGGGGGGCTGTCCACCCCGGCGGTGTTCCGCGAGTTCGACCGGCTCACGGCCGCCACCCCGGTCCCGGCCCCCGAAGCCTCCCCGGCCCTGCTCGCGGCCCTGGCCTCGGGCGACCCGAACGCGCTGGGCGCTGCGCTGACCAACGACCTCCAGGCGGCGGCGCTTTCCCTTCGGCCGTCCCTGGCGGACACGCTGTCGGCGGGCACCGGAGCCGGGGCGCTGGCCGCGCTGATCTCGGGCTCGGGCCCCACGACGGCCTTCCTGGTCGCGGACCAGGAGTCGGCCGTCAAGGTCGCTGCCGCGCTGGACGCCTCGGGCACCTGCCGAGCCACCCGCGTGGCGTCCAGCCCGGCCCCGGGCGCCACGGTCCTCCCGTCCTGACCCCGCGGACCGTTGCCGGGGGCCAGCCCCCGGACCCCCGCGCCTCAAACGCCGGCGAGGCTGAAATGCCCGGGGCTCCGCCCCAGACCCCGCGCCTCAATCGCCGGCGGGGCTGGAAAATCCAGCCCCGCCGGCGATTGAGGCGATCTTTTAGCCCCTCCGGCGTTTGAGGAGCGGGGTTCGGGGCGGAGCCCCGGTCTTGAAGCCTCGCCGGCGATTGAGGCGCGCGCGGAGCCCCGGTACCTAGGCCGGAGTTGAGTATCCGCGCCCTGTCGGGAGACGGCCCGGCAGGCGACCGTGGCCCCATGACAGCCAGCGCACGCGACCTCGCCCTCGCCACCCCACCCGGCCGGGACCGGTACGTCGACCTGCTGCGGGTCGCCTCGCTCGGCACCGTCATCGGCGGGCACTGGCTGATGGCCGCCGTGAGCAGCGACGGCATAGGGAACCTGCTCGCCCTCGTGCCCGCCCTCCAGGTGCTCACCTGGGGGCTGCAGGTCATGCCGGTGTTCTTCTTCGTCGGCGGGTTCTCGCACGCCCTGTCCTACCGCTCCCTCGCCCGCCGCAGCGAGACCTCCGTCTACGCCGCCTTCCTCCGGGCCCGGCTCCAGCGGCTGCTGCGCCCCACCCTCGTCTTCGTCCTGGTGTGGGCCGCCGCCGCGCTCGCCGTGCAGCTCGCCGGGCACGGCGGCGGCCGGCTGACCGGGGCCGCGCTGCGCCTGGTCACCCAGCCGCTGTGGTTCATCGGGATCTACCTGGCGATGGTCGCCTTCACCCCGCCCCTGCTGAAGCTGCACGAGCGCCACGGCTGGGCCGCCTTCGCCGCGCTGGCCGGGGCGGCCGCGCTGGTCGACGTACTGCGCTTCGCGTGCGGCGTCCCCTACGTGGAGTTCCTGAACTTCGCCCTCGTCTGGCTCGCCGTCCACCAGCTCGGCTTCCTCCGCGCCGACGGCCGGATCCGCCGGCCCGCCGCCCTCGCCGCCGCGGGACTCGCCGGGGCCGTCCTGCTGGTCGCGTTCGGCCCGTACCCGCTGTCCATGGTCGGGATGCCCGGCGAGAAGGTGTCCAACATGGCCCCGCCCACCCTCGCCCTGCTCGCGCACGGCGTGTGGCTCGTCGGCGCCGTGCAGCTGCTCGCCCGGCCCGCCGCCCGCCTGCTCGCCCGCCCCCGCGTCTGGCGCGGGGTGGTCGCCGCCAACGGCGTCGCCATGACCGCCTTCCTGTGGCACCTCACCGCCATGCTCGGCGTGTACGGGGCCCAGCTCGCCCTCGGCATGGACCTCCCGGCCCCGGCCGGCTCCGCCTGGTGGGCGCAGGTCCCCGTACGGATCCTCGCGGCGGCCGCCCTGACGGCCGTGTTCGTCACGCTGTTCCGCCGCTTCGAGGCCCCGGCCGCCCCGCGCACCGGCACGGCCGGCGGCGCCGCCGGCCCCGTCGCCGCCCTCGGCATCACCCTGTGCCTCCTCGGCATCCTCGGCCTGTCCATGACCGGACTCGGCGGTCTGCTCGACGGCCACAGCGCCACCCTGATCGCCTTCCCCGTCACCGCACCGGTCGCCATCGGGATGGCCCTCGCGGGCGCCCTGCTCGTGGAACGGTCAGCCCCGGCCCGGAGCGTTAGGCTGGGCAGCTGATCCACACCCTCCCCCAGAGTCCGTCCGGGGGTACCCCACCTGGAGCGCGTCTGATGGCCGTCAATCTGGTCAATGTCGAGGCAGTCAGCAAGGTGTACGGCACACGTACCCTGCTGGACAGCATCTCCCTCGGCGTGTCCGAGGGGGACCGGATCGGCGTCGTCGGCCGTAACGGCGACGGCAAGACCACCCTCATCCGGATGCTCGCCAAGCTGGAGGAGCCCGACACCGGCCGCGTCACGCAGTCCGGCGGGCTGCGCATGGGCGTCCTCACCCAGCACGACTCCCTCGATCCCAAGGCGACCATCCGCCACGAGATCATCCGGGACATGGCCGACCACGAGTGGGCCGGCAACGCCAAGATCCGCGACGTGCTCACCGGACTCTTCGGCGGCCTCGACCTGCCCGGCTTCGGCCAGGGCCTCGACACCGTCATCGGCCCGCTCTCCGGCGGCGAGCGCCGCCGCATCGCCCTCGCCAAGCTGCTCATCGCCGACCAGGACCTCCTGATCCTCGACGAGCCCACCAACCACCTCGACGTCGAGGGCATCTCCTGGCTGGCCCAGCACCTCCAGGAGCGCCGCTCCGCGCTCGTCTGCGTCACCCACGACCGCTGGTTCCTCGACCAGGTCTGCACCCGCATGTGGGACGTGCAGCGCGGCTCCGTGTTCGAGTACGAGGGCGGCTACAGCGACTACGTCTTCGCCCGCGCCGAGCGCGACCGCATCGCCGCCACCGAGGAGTCCAAGCGGCAGAACCTGATGCGCAAGGAGCTGGCCTGGCTGCGCCGCGGCGCCCCCGCCCGGACCTCCAAGCCCCGCTACCGCATCGAGGCCGCCAACGAGCTGATCGCCGACGTCCCGCCGCCGCGCGACAAGTCCGAGCTGATGCGGTTCGCCAACGCCCGCCTCGGCAAGACGGTCTTCGACCTCGAGGACGTCGGCGTGCACGCCGGTCCGAAGGAACTGCTCAAGCACCTCACCTGGCACCTGGGCCCCGGCGACCGCGTCGGCCTCGTCGGTGTCAACGGCGCCGGCAAGACCTCCCTGCTGCGCGCCCTGGCCGAGGCCGCCCGCAGCCAGGGCGACGTCCAGCCCGCCGCCGGAAAGATCACCGTCGGCAAGACCGTCAAGCTGGCCTACCTCTCGCAGGAGGTCGGCGAACTCGACCCGTCCCTGCGGGTCCTGGAGGCCGTCCAACGCGTCCGTGACCGCGTCGACCTCGGCAAGGGCCGCGAGATGACGGCGGGCCAGCTGTGCGAGCAGTTCGGCTTCACCAAGGAGAAGCAGTGGACGCCGGTCGGCGACCTCTCCGGCGGCGAGCGGCGCCGGCTGCAGATCCTGCGCCTGCTGATGGACGAGCCCAACGTCCTCTTCCTCGACGAGCCCACCAACGACCTCGACATCGAGACCCTGACCCAGCTGGAGGACCTCCTCGACGGCTGGCCCGGCTCGATGATCGTGATCTCCCACGACCGGTTCTTCATCGAGCGCACCACCGACACGGTGATGGCGCTGCTCGGCGACGCGAGCCTGCGGATGCTTCCGCGCGGCCTGGACGAGTACCTGGAGCGCCGCCGGCGGATGATCGAGGCGGCCTCCCCGGCGCCCGCCCCGGCCGCCGCCGCGGCGGCGAAGACCGCCGCCTCGGTGGACTCCCGCGCCGCGAAGAAGGAACTCCAGAAGATCGAGCGGCAGCTCAACAAGCTCTCCGACCGCGAGGGCAACCTGCACGCCCAGATCGCCGAGAACTCCACCGACTACGACAAGGTGGCCAAGCTCGACGCGGAGCTCCGCGAACTGCTCGCGGACCGCGACGATTTGGAGATGCGCTGGCTGGAGCTGGCCGAGGAGGCCTAGTTTCCGCTCACCCGGCCGGGCCAACTGGCGGGATAACGACGGCATCACGGGCCGGTCCTCCCTTGGGAACAGGGGGTGGACCGGCCCGGTGTTCGAAGGCCGGCAGTGATAGAAAGGTCATCCTCCCCGACCCGCCGAAGCCGAAAGCGTGCGCTGATGACCGAGCCGCCCCAGCCGCCGAACCAGCCACCGACTCCTTCCGGTTACGGTCACCTCCCCGGCCCCCCGCAGCAGGGATACGGATACCCGCAGGGCGAGAACCCGTACGCGCAGCAGGCCCCGTACGCGCAGCAGCCGCCCACCGTCCAGCAGCAGCAGCCGGGCTACGGCTACCCGCAGCCCGCCATGCCCGGCGAGCCCGGCGCCCCCGGGACGCCGCCGAAGAAGAAGCGGACCGCGCTGATCGCCGCCTCGGCCGCCGCGGCCGTCCTCGCCGTCGCGGTCGTCGGCTACTTCGGCTTCTCCGGGGACGACGAGGACCCCAAGCCGCCCGTGGCGCAGGAGCCCACCGACGCCAAGCCCTCCGGCTCCCCTTCCGTGGACAACGGCGACGGCAATGGCAACGGCGGCCAGCAGGCCGACCTCAACTCCGGCCGCAAGCAGGGCGAGGACAAGGTCCTCTGGTTCAAGACCGCCAAGGTCGACGGCCCCGGCATGGGCGTCGAGTCCGCGGCCCAGTGGGTCGCCGGCGACACCGTCGTCAAGAGCGTCTGGAAGTCCCTGAGCGGCTACGCGGTCACCGACGGCAAGGAGAAGTGGACACTCGCCTTCCCCGCCCCGGTCTGCTCCGTCGCCCGGGACACCACCGCCGACGGCAAGACGGCCGTCATGTACAAGGACGGCGAGGGGGAGAGCTCCTCCTGCACGCAGCTGCGCGTGGTCGACCTCAAGACCGGCAAGGAGGTCTGGTCGAAGGAGGTGCCCAAGGAAGGGCTCTTCGACCTCTTCACCAGCCCCACCCTCGCCATGACCGGCGACACCGTCGCCGTCAGCCGCGGCGGCACCGCCAGCGCCTTCAAGATCAGCAACGGTGACAAGCTCTTCGGGAGCGCCATGGGCACCGGCTGCAGGCCCGACGGCTACGAAACCGGCAACGGCAAGATGATCGCCCTCGCCACCTGCAGCGACGCCGACCACAGCGCCGAGGTCCACGGGGTCGACCCCGTCACCGGCCAGAAGGCCTGGGCCTTCCGGCTCCCCAAGAAGTACAAGGTCACCAGCATCTACTCGGTGGACCCGCTCGTCCTCGACATCGGCGACGAGGAGGCCAAGCAGCGCTCCATCGTGGTCCTGGGACCCGACGGGAAGCAGACCGCCACCCTCGCAGGAGAGGGCAGCTTCGTCGTCGGCTGCGGCGACACCGGCGCCTTCCGGGCCCTGACCACCTGCCCCTCGGCCGTCGTCGACGCGGGCACCCTGTACCTCCCCACCGCGGCGGAGTCCGGCAAGGCCAACGAGATCGTCGCCTTCGACCTGGCCACCGGCAAGGCCAAGTGGCGCACCCCGGCCGGCGACAAGCGCACCCTCACCCCGATCAAGGCCGCCAACGGGCAGCTGATCGCCTACCGCAAGGCCGAGGAGGACCAGGGCGGCGAGGTCATCTCCATCCCGGCCGGCGGCGGCACCCCCACCGCACTCCTGCGCCACCCGTCGGGCCCGGCCGCGCCGATCGAGAGCTCCTTCCGCACCCCGAAGCTCGACTACGTGGACGGACGGTTCTTCATCTCCACCTCCCGTCTGCAGGCCAAGGGCACGGACGAGAAGCTCCTGATGGTCTTCGGCAAGTGACAACGCGTCCCACGAGCAGCCCAGCGAGAGGCAAGAGCAACCCATGAGTACCCCGCCGCCCCCCAGCCAGCCGCCGTCCGGCGGCTTCGGCGCGCCGCAGGATCCGCCCCCGGCCCCGGCCGGGGGGACCCCCGCCCCGGGCGGGTTCGGCGCGCCCGTGCCGCCGGCCGGACCCCCGGCCCCGCCCGCCGGCCCCCCTGCCCCGCCGGCCGGACCGCCCGCGCCCGCGCAGCAGCCGGCCGCGCAGCCCGCGTACGGGTACCCGCAGACCGGACCCGGCTACGGCTACCCGCAGCAGCCCGGCACCCCGCCGCCCTTCGGCGCCCCCGGCACCCCGCCGCCCTTCGGCGCTCCCGGCGCCGCGGCCCCCGCCGCCGGCCCCCCGGCCGGCGGCGGCAACGACAAGCGCACCCAGCTGATGATCGTCGGCGCGGCCCTGCTGGCCATCGTCCTCATCGTCGGCGGCGGCCTCTGGTACGTCTCCGGCGACGCGGACGGCACGAAGGACACCGCGGACAGCGGCCCCGCCAAGCCGGGGGACGACAAGTCCCAGCCCGGTGCGGGCGGCAGCGAGAAGGTGCCCTCCAACACCAAGTCGAAGGTGCTGGTCAACCAGCCGAGCCCGACCCCGGACGAGATGGTCCAGGTCCCCGGTTCCTGGCTGACCGACTCCACCTACGTCAAGTCCGACGTGTACAAGATCGTCGGCTACAACGTCGTCGACGGCGGCATGAAGTGGGAGATCCCCCTCCCCGGTGAGCTCTGCGGAGCCTCCCGGCACGCCTCCGACAACAAGACGGCGGTGATCTTCCGGCCCGCGAAGCCCACGGCGGAGGTCAAGTACCCGGCGTGCACCGAGGTCGGCGTCATCGACCTGAACGCCGGCAAGCTCCTCTGGACCGGCCAGGCCAAGGGCGCCACCAGCGGCGACAAGCCCGTGTCCTACTACGAGGTCACCGTCAGCGGGCAGACGGTCGCCGCCGGCGGCCCCTCGGGCGGCGCCGCCTGGAACCTCGCCGACGGCAAGTCCCTGTGGCTGCCCAAGGTCGACGGCGAAGGCTGCCGCGACGTCGGCTACGGCGGCGGCGAGGCCCTCGCCGTCATCCGCAGGTGCGGCCAGAGCTCCACCCCGACCGTGTACGCGCAGGCCCTCGACCCGACCACCGGCGCCCCGCAGTTCTCGTACAAGCTCTCCGCGGGCATCGAGAGCGCCGGCATCGTCTCCACCAAGCCCCTGATCGTCTCCGCCGACGTCGGCAAGACCGCCAAGAACGCCAGCGGCGTCAGCGACCTCTTCGTCCTCGACGCCGCGGGTCAGCTGAAGGCGAAGATCTCGCTCTCCTCCGGCACCTTCGGCGGTGAGTGCAAGACCGAGGTCGAGCGCTGCGCCGGCATGATCGTCGGCAACGGCAAGCTGTACCTGCCCTCCTACGAGCACCAGGGCAAGGACGCCTACGGCAAGACCAACGAGCTGCTCTCCTTCGACCTGGAGACCGGCAAGCAGACCACCGACCGCGCCGACGCGGGCGAGCGGTACAAGCTCTACCCGCTGCGCATGGACGGGTCGAACATCATCGCCTACAAGGAGCCCCCTTTCGACAAGGGCGGCCAGGTCGTCAGCATCGACGGCAAGACGATGAAGGAAACCGTCCTGATGGAGAACCCGTCGGACAAGACCACCCAGCGCATCGAGACGTCCTTCTCGCCCGGCTTCCACGAGTACCGCTACCACAACGGGAAGTTCTTCCTCGCCCGTACCTCGGTCAAGAAGCCGTACTCCGCCACGTCCGAACCGGAGTTCATCTTCTCCTCCTTCACCGCGAGCTGATCCGCCCGCACACCGCAGAAGCCCCCGGAAGGTCCGCCTTCCGGGGGCTTCTGCGCGGTAACCCCCGCGCACCGTCGAACAAGCGTGTAGCTTGCCGGGTCAGAAGGGTGGGGGGTGGGTACCTCAATGGGCGTACGGGTCGTGGTGGTCGACGAGCACCGGCTGCTGGCCGAGGCACTGGCCTCTGCCCTGAAACTGCGCGGCCACCGGGTCCTGGCGGCTGCCGCCCCGGCCGCGGGCGCCGCCGAGCTGGTCATCGGACGGGCCCCGGAGGTCTGCCTGTTCGGGACGGCCACCCCCGCCGAGGCCGGGGTCTTCGAGCCCGTCGTCCGCATCAAGCGGGAGCGCCCGCAGATCGCCGTCGTCGTCCTCGGCCCGGTGCCGAGCCCGCGCGGGATCGCGGCCGCCTTCGCCGCCGGCGCCTCCGGGTACGTACGCCAGGACGAGCGCATCGAGGGCGTGGAGCGGGCGCTGGCCAAGGCGCGGGCGGGCGAGGTGGCGATCGCCCCGCAGCTGCTGCAGGGCGCCTTCGGCGAGCTCCTGAACCCCGCCGCCCAGCCCGACGACGAGGGCAGCCGGCTGCTGCGCCTGCTCACCCCGCGCGAGGTGGAGGTGCTGGTGCGGGTCGCCGAGGGCGAGGACACCCGGCTGATCGCCGCGGGCATGGAGATCGCGCCGAGCACCGCCCGTACGCACGTGCAGCGGGTGCTGATGAAGCTGGGCGTGGGATCGCGGCTGGAGGCGGCCGCGCTGGCCGCCCGTACCGGCCTGCTGGACCGGGCGCTGCCGGTGCGGCCGGCCGCCGCCGCGCGGGACTGACGCACCGGCGCGCACCGGCGGGCCCGCGGGCTGCCCGCCTCTCGCCCGGCGCCGATTTCCCCGCGGGCGTCGAATCGGGTAAGCCAGTGTCCTAGCACGCGCACGCTCCCGCGCGTGCTCCCCCGCGAGAGGCAGTAGGCGAGTGAGCAAGTACCTGGTAACCGGTGGCGCCGGATATGTCGGCAGCGTGGTCGCGGCCCACCTCCTGGAGGCCGGCCACGAGGTCACGGTCCTCGACGACCTCAGCACCGGCTTCCGCGTCGGCGTCCCGGCGGGCGCCGCCTTCATCGAGGGCCGCATCCAGGACGCCGCCCGCCACCTGGACTCCTCCTACGAGGCGGTGCTGCACTTCGCGGCCTCCTCGCAGGTCGGCGAGTCCGTGGTGAACCCGGGCAAGTATTGGGAGAACAACGTCGGCGGCACGCTCGCCCTGCTCGGCGCGATGCGCGGGGCCGGCGTGCGCAAGCTGGTGTTCTCCTCCACCGCCGCCACCTACGGGGAGCCGACGGAGGGCCTGCTCACCGAGGCCTCGGTGACCGCGCCGACCAACCCGTACGGCGCCTCGAAGCTGGCCGTCGACCACATGATCGCGGGGGAGTGCGTGGCGCACGGCCTGGCCGCGGTGTCCCTGCGCTACTTCAACGTGGCCGGGGCCTACGGGGAGTTCGGCGAGCGGCACACCCCCGAGACGCACCTGATCCCGCTGGTCCTCCAGGTCGCGCTGGGCGAGCGCGAGTCGATCTCGGTGTTCGGCGAGGACTACCCGACCCCGGACGGCACCTGCGTGCGCGACTACATCCACGTCGCCGACCTGGCGGAGGCCCACCTGGCCGCCCTGCGGGTCGCCGCCGAGGGCGAGCACCTGATCTGCAACCTGGGCAACGGCAGCGGGTTCTCGGTCCGCGAGGTCGTCGAGACCGTCCGCAAGGTCACCGGCCGGGAGATCCCCGAGGTCGTCGCCCCGCGCCGGGCCGGCGACCCCGCGATGCTGGTCGCCTCCGCGCGCACGGCCCACGAGCGCCTCGGCTGGACCCCGAGCCGCTCGGACCTGACCGGCATCATCACGGACGCGTGGAACTTCGCGCGCACGCACACCTCCTGACCCACGGGTAACCCCCCGGAACACCGCTGTCCTGCGCGCCCCCCGCACCCTGCCCGGTGCGGGGGGCGCGTGCGTTCGAGCCGTGCGCCGCGACCGGGCGCTGTGCGCGGGCGCCCGGCGTGCACAAGCCGGGTGAATTGCCCCCCGCGCAACTGCCCGTGGCACGCGCCGGTGCGGAAGCCGCCATCCGGACCTGTGGGACGGGTGATTTCAAGCCACCACAAAGGCGGTTCAGAACGCCTGCGCCGGAAAATCGCTGGGAAAACTTCTGCTATTCGGCCAACCGTGAGCGGCCCCCGGCCCTACGCTGATGCGTGACACCGGTGGGGGCCGGTGTTGATTCAGGGGTCGAGACAAGTCGGGTACGGCGTCCGGTCCGGGGTAGTGCAGAGGTGTCACGGCGGCGGCCGGGGCAGCTGCGGATCACCCGGTCCGGGCGCCGTACCCGCCATCGTCCGTTCCCCTACCCTTGGGGGTTTTGTGGTTCGTATCCGGGTTCTCGTCGTCGACGATCACCGCATCTTCGCCGAATCGCTCGCAGCCGCGCTCGCGGCCGAGCCGGACGTGGACGTGTCCGCGGCCGGCAGCGGTCCCGCCGCGCTGCGCTGCCTCGAACGCGCGGTGGCCGAGGGCCGCCGCTTCGACGTCCTGCTGGTCGACGCCGATCTCGGCGCGGTCGCCGGGGCCTTGCCCGCCCAGCGGGAGCCGGGCTCCGGGCCGCCGCCGCCCGGCGCGGACGGGATCGCGCTGGTCGCCGGGGTGCGGGTGACCCACCCCGGGGTCCGTACGGTCGTGCTCGCCGAGCGCGACGACCCCCGCCGGGCCGCGCACGCGCTGCAGGCCGGGGCCTCGGGCTGGGTGGCGAAGGACTGCTCGCTCTCGCGGCTGCTGGCCGTGATCCGCGGGGTCCTGCGGGAGGAGACCCACCTGCCGCCCGCGCTGCTGACCGGAGTGCTCCGGGAGTTGACCGCGGCGCGCAAGCACCGCACGGACAGCGAGCGGCTCGTGGAGTCGCTCACCCCGCGCGAACACGAGGTGCTGCGCTGCATGGTGGCGGGGCTGGGCCGCAAGGACGTGGCCGCGCGCCTGTTCCTGTCCCCGCACACCGTCCGCACCCACATGCAGAACGTGCTGGGCAAGCTCGGGGTGCACTCCACCCTGGCGGCGGTGGCGCTGGCCCGGAGGGCCGGGGTGCGACCGGCGGACCTAGCCGGGGATGTTGTCGAACGGAGCGGTCAACTGGCGTAGCAGCCCGGCGAGATCACCGCGCTGGTTCTGCGAGAGCTGGGCGAGGATCGCCCGCTCCTGCGCCAGCAGCCCGGCGAGGGCCTGGTCCGCACGGTCCCGGCCCTCGGGGGTGAGCCGCACCAGGACCCCGCGGCGGTCGCTGGGGTCCGGGAGCCGCTCGACGAGGCCCTTCTTGGCGAGCCGGTCGATGCGGTTGGTCATGGTGCCGGAGGTGACCAGGGTCTGGGTCAACAGCTGGCCGGGGGAGAGCTGGTAGGGCGCGCCGGCCCGGCGCAGCGACGTCAGGACGTCGAACTCCCAGGGCTCCAGGCCGTGCTCGGAGAAGGCCAGCCTGCGGGCGCGGTCGAGATGGCGCGCGAGCCTGCTGACGCGGCTCAGTACCTCGAGCGGTTCCACGTCGAGGTCAGGGCGCTCCCGCCGCCATGCCGCCACCAGTCGGTCGACCTCGTCCTCCATGCGGATCAGTGTAAGGGGTCTGTCGATGTGAAGTCTCTTCACACCGAGTATCTTGATCACAAGTATCTTGACATCGAGATATAAACCGCGCGAGCATGGGGCATGGAGGGGGCCGGAACAGATTCCGCTTCCGACCGCCCCGCCAGCAGGGAGGCTCGAACATGTATTCCGATACCGCGCACTCCGGGACCCCCACGTCCACCGCGCCCTCCGCCCCCACCTGGGATCCCCAGCAGTACCTCCGGCACGCAGGCCATCGCACACGGCCCTTCCTGGACCTCCTCACCCGCATACCCGAGCTCCCCACCCGGCCCGCCCGCATCGCCGACCTCGGCTGCGGCCCCGGCAATGTCACCGCGCTCCTCGCCGACCGCTGGACCGGCGCCCGCATCACCGGCTTCGACCTCTCCCCGGAGATGCTCGAGCGCGCCGCCAAGGAGCACGCCGGGCCCACCACCGGCGGCGGCAGGCTCGACTTCCGCCACGGGGACCTAGCCGGCTGGCTCCCCGAGGAGCCCTACGACCTGATCGTGTCCAACGCCGCCCTGCAGTGGGTCCCCGGCCACGCCGGCTCCTTCGGCGCCTGGATCAACGGCCTGCGCCACGGCGGCACCTTCGCCTTCCAGATCCCCGGCAACTTCACCGCCCCCGGCCACGCCCTGCTCGCCGAACTGTGCGACACCCCGCGCTGGCGCTCCCGGCTCGCCGGCCACGGCGCCCGCTACATCCACATCCTCGAACCCGCCGAATACCTTGCCCGGTTCACCGCGCTCGGCTGCTCCGCCGACGTCTGGGAGACCACCTACCACCAACTGCTCCAGGGCCCCGACCCCGTACTCGACTGGGTCAAGGGCACCGCCCTGCGGCCCGTCCTCACCGCACTCGGCGACGACCGCGAAGCCGCGGACGCCTTCCTCGCCGAATACCGCGACCGGCTGCGCGTGGCCTACCCGGCCGGGCCCCGCGGCACCGTCTTCCCGTTCCGCCGGATCTTCGCCGTCGCCCGCAAGGAGGCCTGACCGTGCTCACCGCCGTCGACCACGTCCAACTCGCCGCGCCGCCGGACTCGGAGGACCGGCTCCGCGCGTACTACACCGACGTACTCGGCATGATCGAGATCCCCAAACCTCCCGTCCTCGCCGCGCGCGGGGGCTGCTGGTTCGCCGCCGGGCCCGTACAGCTGCACCTCGGCATCGAAGAGGACTTCCGGCCCGCCCGCAAAGCCCATCCCGGGCTGCGGGTGACCGGGATCGAGGCGTACGCGAGCAGACTCGAGGAGCGGGGGGCCAAGGTCGTCTGGGACGACGACCTGCCCGGCCACCGCCGCTTCTACTCCGAGGACCCCGTCGGCAACCGGCTCGAATTCCTTGAAGAGCACGCCCTGGAACCGCAGGCCCTGGAAGAGTGCGGCTGACCCCACTGACCAGGCCCGCACCACACGACGGCGCCCCGCCACCGGAAATCCGGTGACGGGGCGCCGTCGTACGCGCACTGCGGTGCCCGGCCCTCGCGGCCGGCGCTCAGCTCTTGCGGCGGCCCACCAGCTGCGGCTTCGACTCCAGCCCGTCCAGCCCGTGCCAGGCCAGGTTCACCAGGTGCGCGGCCACCTCGGCCTTCTTCGGCTTGCGGACGTCCAGCCACCACTGCCCGGTCAGCGCCACCATCCCGACCAGCGCCTGCGCGTACAACGGCGCCAGCTTGGGATCGAAGCCCCGCGCCTTGAACTCCAGACCCAGGATGTCCTCGACCTGCGTGGCGATGTCGCTGATCAGCGAGGCGAAGGTACCGGTCGACTGGGCCACGGGGGAGTCCCGGACCAGGATCCGGAAACCGTCCGTGTACGACTCGATGTAGTCCAGCAGCGCGAACGCCGCCTGCTCCAACAGCTCCCGCGGATGCCCGGCCGTCAGCGCCCCCGTCACCCCGTCCAGCAACTGGCGCATCTCCCGGTCCACGACCACCGCGTACAGGCCCTCCTTGCCCCCGAAGTGCTCGTACACCACCGGCTTCGACACCCCGGCCTTCGCCGCGATCTCCTCCACCGACGTGCCCTCGAAGCCCTTCTCCGCGAACAGGGTCCGGCCGATGTCCAGCAGTTGCTGGCGCCGCTCCGCGCCCGTCATCCGGACCCGGCGGCCGCGCCTGGGCTTGTCGCTGCTGGAATTACTGCCGTCGATCGCCACGCCCCCCATCATGCCGCTTTCGCGTCGCTTTCCCTGCGCCGGGCGTCGATGCGGGCCGCCGACGGCCAGCGCACGTCCGTGGCCCAGCCCAGCTGCTCGAACCAGCGGATCAGCCGCGCGCTGGAGTCGATCTGGCCGCGCAGCACACCGTGCCGCGCCGAGGTCGGATCGGCGTGGTGCAGGTTGTGCCAGGACTCCCCGCAGGAGAGCACCGCCAGCCACCACACGTTGCCACTGCGGTCCCGGGACTTGAACGGCCGCTTGCCCACCGCGTGGCAGATCGAGTTGATCGACCACGTCACGTGGTGCAGCAGCGCGACCCGCACCAGCGAACCCCAGAAGAACGCCGTGAACGCGCCCCACCAGGACATCGTCACCAAACCACCCACCAGCGGCGGGATCGCCAGCGACAGCATCGTCCAGAAGATGAAGTCGCGCGAGATCCGCCGGATCGCCGGATCCTTGATCAGGTCGGGCGCGTACTTCTGCTGATCGGTCTGCTCCTCGTCGAAGAGCCAGCCGATGTGCGCCCACCACAGCCCCTTCATCAGGGCCGGCAGCGTCTCCCCGAACCGCCACGGCGAATGCGGGTCGCCCTCGTGGTCCGAGTACTTGTGGTGCTTGCGGTGATCCGCCACCCAGCGCACCAGCGGCCCCTCCACCGCCATCGAACCCATCACGGCCAACACGATCCGCAGCGGCCGCTTCGCCTTGAAGGAACCGTGCGTGAAGTAACGGTGGAAACCGATGGTGATCCCGTGGCAGGCCAGGAAGTACATGAACACCATCAGGCCCAGGTCCAGCCAGCTCACCCCCCAGCCCCACGCCAGCGGGACGGCCGCCAGCAGGGCCACGAAGGGAACGGTGATGAACAGCAGCAGAGCGATCTGCTCGATGGACCGCTTGCTCTCGCCTCCGAGGGTCGCGGACGGCGCAGATGTCTCGGAGGGCGCCGCGGCACCCTCGATCAGATCGGGACTGGTGGTCATGGGTGTCCCCTGGGGGGTGAGAGAAGTCGGCAGGCTCCCTGGCTACGAACCCTACGGACCCGTAACCTACGGCATCGTAAGTATGGCAAAGCGGGGTCCCAGGGCAAGAGGAGCGCGGCCGCGGTGAAGACGCGCCCGCCGACAGGGCGCGCGCGCCGCCTGGTGAGACGTCTGCCCGGGCACACACGTCGGACACCTATCCTGGTCCCGTCGGACAGCGCGGTCCGCACGGGCAGCCCGAGCTGCGCATCAGGAGCGACGATCCCCCGGACACCGTCCGCAGGGGCATCGGAGCGCGCGGCCGGCAGCCCACCGCCCAGTAGCGCTCGAACACTGCAAGGAGCCGCACCTGTGAGCAGTGCTGACCAGGCCCCCCAGGGCCAGGCCCCCGTCACCCCGGCCGCCACCGCCAACGCGGAACTGCGCGCGGACATCCGCCGCCTCGGCGACCTCCTCGGGGAGACCCTCGTACGCCAGGAGGGCCAGGAACTCCTCGACCTCGTCGAAAAGGTGCGCGCCCTCACCCGCACGGACGGCGAAGCCGCCGCCGAGCTGCTCGGCGACACCGACCTGGAGACCGCCGCCAAGCTCGTACGCGCCTTCTCCACCTACTTCCACCTCGCCAACGTCACCGAGCAGGTGCACCGCGGCAAGGAACTGCGCGCCCACCGTGCCGCCGAGGGCGGGCTCCTCGCCCGCACCGCCGACATGCTGAAGGACGCCGACCCCGAACACCTGCGCGAGACGGTCAAGAACCTCAACGTCCGCCCCGTCTTCACCGCACACCCCACCGAGGCGGCCCGCCGCAGCGTCCTCAACAAGCTGCGCCGCATCGCCGCCCTCCTGGAGGAGCCCGTCACCGGCGCCGGCGACCGCCGCCGCCACGACCTGCGGCTCGCCGAGAACATCGACCTCGTCTGGCAGACCGACGAACTGCGCGTGGTCCGCCCCGAGCCCGCCGACGAGGCCCGCAACGCCATCTACTACCTCGACGAGCTGCACGCCGGCGCCGTCGGCGACGTCCTCGAAGACCTCGCCGCCGAGCTCCAGCGCGTCGGCGTCGAGATCCCCGCCGGCACCCGCCCGCTCACCTTCGGCACCTGGATCGGCGGCGACCGCGACGGCAACCCCAACGTCACCCCCGACGTCACCCGCGACGTGCTGATCCTCCAGCACGAGCACGGCATCACCGACGCACTCGAACTCATCGACTTCCTGCGCGGACTCCTCTCCAACTCCATCCGCTACACCGGGGCCACCGAGGAACTCCTCGCCTCCCTCCAGGCCGACCTCGAACGCCTCCCCGAGATCAGCCCGCGCTACAAGCGGCTGAACGCCGAGGAGCCGTACCGCCTCAAGGCCACCTGCATCCGGCAGAAGCTCCTCAACACCCGCGAGCGCCTCGCCAAGGGCACCCCGCACGAGGAAGGCCGCGACTACCTCGGCACCGCCGAGCTGCTCACCGACCTCACCCTCATCCAGACCTCCCTGCGCGAGCACCGCGGCGCCCTCTTCGCCGACGGCCGCATGGACCGCACCATCCGCACCCTCGCCGCCTTCGGCCTCCAGCTCGCCACCATGGACGTACGCGAGCACGCCGACGCCCACCACCACGCGCTCGGGCAGCTCTTCGACCGCCTCGGCGAGGAATCCTGGCGCTACGCCGACATGCCCCGCGACTACCGCGGCAAGCTCCTCGCCAAGGAACTGCGCTCCCGCCGCCCGCTGGCCCCGACCCCCGCGCCCCTCGACGCCGCCGGCCAGAAGACCCTCGGCGTCTTCCTCGCCATCAAGGACGCCTTCGAGAAGTTCGGCCCCGAGGTCATCGAGTCCTACATCATCTCGATGTGCCAGGGCGCCGACGACGTCTTCGCCGCCGCCGTCCTCGCTCGCGAAGCCGGCCTCATCGACCTCCACGGCGGCTGGGCCAAGATCGGCATCGTCCCGCTCCTGGAGACCACCGACGAGCTCCGCGCCGCCGACGTCATCCTCGACGAGATGCTCGCCGACCCCTCCTACCGGCGCCTCGTCTCCCTGCGCGGCGACGTCCAGGAGGTCATGCTCGGCTACTCCGACTCCAGCAAGTTCGGCGGCATCACCACCAGCCAGTGGGAGATCCACCGCGCCCAGCGGCGCCTGCGCGACGTCGCCCACCGCTACGGCGTCCGCCTGCGCCTCTTCCACGGCCGCGGCGGCACCGTCGGCCGCGGCGGCGGCCCCTCCCACGACGCGATCCTCGCCCAGCCCTGGGGCACCCTCGAAGGCGAGATCAAGGTCACCGAGCAGGGCGAGGTCATCTCCGACAAGTACCTCGTCCCCTCCCTCGCCCGCGAGAACCTCGAACTGACCGTCGCGGCCACCCTGCAGGCCTCCGCCCTGCACACCGCGCCCCGCCAGTCCGACGAGGCCCTCGCCCGCTGGGACGCGGCCATGGACACCGTCTCCGACGCCGCCCACGCCGCCTACCGCGCACTCGTCGAGGACCCGGACCTCCCCGCGTACTTCTTCGCCGCGACCCCCGTCGACCAGCTCGCCGACCTCCACCTCGGCTCGCGCCCCTCCCGCCGCCCCGACTCGGGCGCCGGCCTCGACGGCCTGCGCGCCATCCCCTGGGTCTTCGGCTGGACCCAGTCCCGCCAGATCGTCCCCGGCTGGTACGGAGTCGGCTCCGGCCTCAAGGCCCTGCGCGAAGCCGGACAGCAGGACGCCCTCACCGAAATGGGCGAGCGCTGGCACTTCTTCCGCAACTTCCTGTCCAACGTCGAGATGACCCTGGCCAAGACCGACCTGCGGATCGCCCGCCACTACGTCGACACCCTCGTACCCGACCACCTCAAGCACGTCTTCACCCGCATCGAGGCCGAGCACGAGCTCACCGTCAACGAGGTCCTGCGCATCACCGGCGGCAGCCGTCTCCTGGACTCCAACCCGGTCCTCCAGCAGACCTTCGCCGTCCGCGACGCCTACCTCGACCCCATCTCCTACCTCCAGGTCTCCCTCCTGGCCCGCCAGCGCGCAGCCGCCGCCCGCGGCGAAGAGGCCGACCCCCTCCTCGCCCGCGCCCTGCTGCTCACCGTCAACGGCGTCGCCGCGGGCCTGCGCAACACCGGCTGAGCCCCCGGGCCCGGACACGACGGAGCCCCCGCACCGGCCGGTGCGGGGGCTCCGTCACGTCCGGCAGGAGCCGGCCGCGTCCGTCAGGAGTTGTACGTGGACTGCGCGCGCTCCAGGCCCTCCTGGATCAGGCACTCCACCGAGTCGGCGGCCCGGTCCACGAACCAGTCCAGCTCCTTGCGCTCCGTGGACGAGAAGTCCTTCAGCACGAAGTCCGCGACCTGCATCCGGCCCGGCGGCCGGCCGATGCCGCAGCGCACCCGGTGGTAGTCCGGGCCCATCGACTTCGTCATCGACTTCAGACCGTTGTGGCCGTTGTCCCCGCCGCCCAGCTTCAGCCGCAGCGTCGGGTAGTCGATGTCCAGCTCGTCGTGGACCGCGACGATCCGGTCCAGCGGCACCTTGTAGAAGTCGCGCAGGGCCGTCACCGGGCCGCCGGACAGGTTCATGTACGTCATCGGCTTCGCCAGCACCACCCGGCGGTTCGCCGGTCCCGGCGCGCCGATACGGCCCTCGACCACCTGGGCCCGGGCCTTGTGCGCCTTGAACTTCCCGCCGATCCGCTCCGCCAGCAGGTCGGCCACCATGAAGCCGATGTTGTGGCGGTTGCCCGCGTACTCCGGTCCGGGATTGCCGAGGCCGACGATCAGCCAGGGTGCCGCGTCGTCCGACATCAAAAGCTCCTTAAGGCCTTGAACGAAGACGACCGCCGTCCCGCTCCAGTGGAGCCGGACGGCGGTCGGTCAGCAACTGCTGAGGGGGAAGGGCGAGGCTCAGGCCTCGGTGCCCTCGGCGGCCTCGGCGGCCGGCTCCTCGGCCTGCGGGGCCACGACCTGCAGGACGGCGATGTCGCCGTCGACGGCCAGGGTGGTGCCCGCCGGGAGGACCAGGTCCTTGGCGTGGATGGTGGCGCCGGCCTCGAGGCCCGCGATGGAGACGGTGACCTCGGTCGGGATGTGGGTGGCCTCGGCCTCGACGGAGATCGTGTTCTGCAGGGTCTCCAGCATGTTGCCGCCGGCGGCCAGCTCGCCCTCGGTGACGATCGCGACGTCGACGGTGACCTTCTCGCCCTTCTTGACGATCAGGAAGTCGACGTGCGAGACCGAGCGCTTCAGCGGGTGCTTCTGCACGGCCTTCGGGATGACCAGCTCGGTGCCCTCGCCCGCGATGTCCAGGGAGATCAGCACGTTCGGGGTACGCAGCGCCAGCTGAAGGGCGTGGGCGTCGACGTTGACGTGCTTCGGGTCGGTGCCGTGGCCGTAGATGACGGCGGGGGTCAGGGCGTCACGACGGGCCTGACGGGCAGAGCCCTTGCCGAAAACGGTGCGGACCTTGGCGGAAAGCTTGACCTCGGACATGCTCACTCCTCGTGGGGTGACGGAAATAAGGACGACAGTCACCCGGCCGGAACGGCCTGCTACGAAGAGCGCGTCGATAACGGAGCATCCGTACCGGAAACAGGTACGGCCTCCCTCGCCGAGCAACTCATGGAGTGTACCCGGCGGGGGAGGCCGCACCAAAAACGATCTACCGCGGAGCGGTTACTGCTGCTCCTCGAAGAGGCTGGTGACCGAACCGTCCTCGAAGACCTCGCGCACCGCGCGCGCGATCATCGGGGCGATCGACAGCACCGTGATCTTGTCGAGCTCCAGGTCGGACGGGTCCGGCAGGGTGTTCGTGAACACGAACTCGCTGACCTTGGAGTTCTTCAGACGGTCGGCGGCCGGGCCCGACAGGATGCCGTGCGTGGCCGTCACGATGACGTCCTCGGCGCCGTGCGCGAACAGCGCGTCGGCCGCGGCGCAGATGGTGCCACCGGTGTCGATCATGTCGTCGACCAGGACGCAGACGCGGCCCCGGACCTCACCGACGACCTCGTGGACGGTCACCTGGTTGGCGACGTCCTTGTCACGGCGCTTGTGCACGATGGCCAGCGGCGCGTCCAGACGGTCGCACCAGCGGTCGGCCACGCGCACGCGGCCGGCGTCCGGGGAGACGATCGTCAGCTTGGTGCGGTCCACCTTGGCGCCCACGTAGTCCGCGAGGACGTTCAGGGCCGACAGGTGGTCAACCGGGCCGTCGAAGAAGCCCTGGATCTGGTCCGTGTGCAGGTCGACCGTGAGGATGCGGTCCGCACCCGAGGTCTTCAGCAGGTCCGCGACCAGGCGGGCCGAGATCGGCTCGCGGCCCTTGTGCTTCTTGTCCTGGCGGGCGTACCCGTAGGACGGGATGATCACGGTGATGGAACGCGCCGACGCGCGCTTCAGCGCGTCGATCATGATCAGCTGCTCCATGATCCACTTGTTGATCGGAGCCGTGTGGCTCTGGATCAGGAAGCAGTCCGCGCCGCGAGCCGACTCCTGGAAGCGAACGTAGATCTCACCGTTCGCGAAGTCGAAAGCCTTGGTCGGCACGAGGCCGACACCCAGCTGGTGCGCGACCTCCTCGGCCAGCTCGGGGTGGGCGCGGCCGGAGAAGAGCATGAGCTTCTTCTCGCCGGTCGTCTTGATCCCGGTCACAGCACTGTCTCCTCAGACGTGTTGAAGCTGCTCGCCCCCATGTGCGTCCGTCCCGCACACGGTGAGCCAGCCGAATTGCGTGCACCTATCACGGTACGCCGTCGCGGGCGTACCTGTTTCCGGTCAGTTCACCTCAGTGGCGCTCGGCGTCCTCCGGGGCCGCCGACTGCGCCGCCGCGGCGGCCGCACTGCCCGGACGCTTGCGGGCCACCCAGCCCTCGATATTCCGCTGCTGGCCACGGGCCACGGCCAGGGCGCCGGGCGGCACATCCTTGGTGATCACGGATCCGGCCGCCGTGTAGGCGCCGTCCCCGATCGTGACGGGAGCCACAAACATGTTGTCCGAGCCCGTCTTGCAGTGTGAGCCGACGGTGGTGTGGTGCTTGTGCTCACCGTCGTAGTTCACGAAGACGCTCGCGGCGCCGATGTTCGTGTACTCGCCGATCGTCGCGTCGCCCACGTAGGACAGGTGCGGCACCTTGGTGCCCTCGCCGATCGTCGCGTTCTTCATCTCGACGTACGTGCCGGCCTTGGCCTTCGCGCCGAGGTTCGTGCCCGGACGCAGGTAGGCGAACGGCCCCACGGTCGCCTGCGGGCCCACGACCGCGCTCTCCGCGACCGTGTTGTCCACCCGGGCGCCCGCGCCCACCTGTGTGTCCTTCAGGCGGGAGTTCGGGCCGACCTCGGCGCCCTCGGCGATGTGCGTGGCGCCCAGCAGCTGGGTGCCGGGGTGCACGATCGCGTCCTGCCCGAAGGTGACGGTCACGTCGACGAAGGTGCTGGCCGGGTCGACGACCGTCACGCCCGCGAGCATGGCCTGCTCCAGCAGGCGCG
Organism: Streptomyces sp. NPDC090045; assembly: GCF_044747975.1. Classification (NCBI taxonomy): domain Bacteria; kingdom Bacillati; phylum Actinomycetota; class Actinomycetes; order Kitasatosporales; family Streptomycetaceae; genus Streptomyces; species Streptomyces sp. NPDC090045. The sequence continues at coordinate 4,337 of NZ_JBIVFA010000005.1, read as the reverse complement.
CGTTCAGCAGCGCGCGGGCCTCGGCCAGCTGGACGCGGTTGTTGATCCCGAGGATCTGGCGGTGGTCGCTGCCGACGGCCGCGCCGACGCGGTGCCCCGCCTCGCGCAGGATGCCGAGGACGTCGGTGAGGTACTCCTCGCCCTGGCTGTTGTCGGTACGGACCTTGCCGAGCGCGTCGGCGAGCAGGGCCCCGTCGAAGGCGAAGACGCCGGAGTTGATCTCGCGGATCGCCCGCTGGGCGTCGGAGGCGTCCTTGTGCTCGACGATGGCCGTCACGGCGCCGCCGGCGTCGCGGACGATGCGTCCGTAGCCGGTGGAGTCCGGCACCTCGGCGGTGAGCACGGTGACGGCGTTGCCGTCGGCCTCGTGCGTCGCCGCCAGCTGCCGCAGCGTCTCCCCGGTCAGCAGCGGGGTGTCGCCGCAGACCACGATCACGGTCCCGTCGACCGGGCCGCCGAGCTCTTCGATGGCCATGCGGACGGCGTGCCCGGTGCCGTTCTGCTCGTACTGGACGGCGGTGCGGACGCCGGCGTCGACGTCGGCCAGGTGCGCGGTGACCTGCTCCCGGGCGTGCCCGACGACCACGACGAGGTGGGCGGGGTCCAGCTCACGGGAGGCGGCGACGACGTGACCGACGAGCGAGAGCCCGCAGATCTCGTGCAGAACCTTGGGAGTGGCCGACTTCATGCGGGTGCCTTCACCCGCTGCGAGTACGACGACGGCTGCCGGGCGGTTGGCGCTCACGGGGATGCCCTTCGGCTTCGGGGGTGGACCCGTGAAGGATACCGGGGGGTCAAGGTCCCGAAACGAGGCCGGGTCCCGACCTTTGTGGTCAGGACCCGAAATTGAGCAGCTTGCCTTTGAGCTCCCGGAGAAGGATTCGAACCCTCATTCAATGGACCAAAACCATTTGTCCTGCCCTTAGACGATCCGGGATGGTTCGCCTGCTATGTCCGATTCCGTTGATCGGGATTCGGCGCAGCCCCTACTATGCCGCACCACCAGCCTTCGATGCGACGGTACAGATCGGCGCTTTGCAGAACACGAATCGCCAAGCAGCCGTGATAGCTCTCGCCGGTGTTCTTCCGCGTGGTTCTGGGATTGTGCCGCTTGAGGGTCGTCTTGAGGAATTGCGAGGTGTCCGCGCCGGTGAGGTCGGCCCAGAACCTTTCCGCGCCGGAGGCGTCGGCCGTCTCGTGGATCATCAGGCTGTAGCGGAGGTGTTCGTCCTTGACGCCGAGTAGGCGCAGCCAGGCGAGGTGCAGGCGAATCACGTCCGGGTCGCTGTTGACGAAGATCACGCGTTCGCGCCGGGCGTACGCCTTGTCCTTGCTGCCCTCCGCCCAGTAGAGGCCGACGCCCACGAGGAAGAGCTCCCGGTTCGAGAGCGGGCCGATGTCGCGTGCCGCGGCGTCCTTCACCTCCTGTCTTTCCGTCTCCCGCAGCTGGAGGGTCCGCTCCCATCCGCGCTTGGCCATGGCGGACGCCTCTTCCTTGCTGCGCGGGCGGTGGGGCTTCGGGAGGTCTCGGACCCAGAGGGAGATCGAGCTCTTTGAGCAGCCCAGTTCGACCTGGATCCGGTCGTAGGTCATGCCCTGGAGGCGGAGTTCCCGGGCGCGGGCGCGGACGTCGTCCTTGGCGTTCGGGCGCTTCGTCCATTCGGGTGGTGCTTCGCCGTCGAGGAGGCGGTTGAGGATGTCGTTGTTGTGGACGGCGAGGCGGTCGCGGATCTGGCGGCGGCTGAGGCCCTCGCGGCGGAGGGCGACCGCCTGTTCGCGGAGGTCCTCGAAGGTCGCGCTTCCCGTGCGGAGGCCGCCGGTGCCGTCGCCGGGGCGACGTCGGGTTTCGGTCATGTCGCCAATCTCGTCCGGAATGTGGGATTCAGGTCTCGACCAGCGGGCGTTTCCGTCGTACGTGCGATTACTCGAGGTTCTCGGGATTTTCGTTCGACCGTGTGCTGGGGGCGCTGCGTACGCTGGACGGCATGACCAGTACGGGGGAAGTGGAAGGCCGCGCTGGGCCGCCTTTGTGGTGGGCGCAGCGGCGGGATGCCGTGGTGGACGTGCTGCTCGGCGGGGTGTCCGCCGTCGAGTGTGCGTGGGAGGGCGTGATCTTCGCCCGTGAGGCGGGGCTGCCGACGGCGGTCGGGTTGGCGTTCGGGCTGGTGGTCGGGAGCACGCTCGTGCTGCGGCGGCGGTGGCCGATCGCCGTGGTGCTCGTGGGGATCGCCGTGGCGCCCGCCGCGATGGGGTTCCTGCTCTCGGTGGTGGGGATGTACTCGCTCGCCTCCTCCGAGGTGCCCCGGCGGATCATCGCCACGCTCGCCTCGATGTCGCTGGTCGCGACCTTCGTGGTGATGTACGTGCAGACCCGCGGGGACGTGGAGGCCGATCCGACGCTCGTGGTCGCGCTGTCCGGGTTCGTCGCGGTGGCGCTGACCGTGCCGCCCTTGCTGCTCGGGCTCTACATCGGGGCCCGGCGGCGGCTGATGGAGAGCCTGCAGGAACGGGCGGACTCGCTGGAGCGGGAGCTGTCGCTGCTGGCGGACCGGGCGGAGGAGCGGGCCGAGTGGGCCCGTACGGAGGAGCGGACCCGGATCGCGCGGGAGATGCACGACGTGGTCGCGCACCGGGTGTCGCTGATGGTGGTGCACGCGGCCGCGCTGGAGGCGGTGGTGGCGAAGGATCCGGCGCGGGCCGCGAAGAACGCCGCGCTGGTGGGTGACATGGGGCGGCAGGCGCTGACGGAGCTGCGGGAGATGCTCGGCGTGCTCAGGGCGGCGCCGAAGCCGGTCCCGGCTGCGGCCGGTCCGGCCGTCGTCGCTCCGGCTGCCGCGGCCATGGTGGCCGCCGCCGTGCCGGTGGCCTCGGTCGCGCTCGCGGGGGGTGCCGAGGAGGGGCCCTCGCTCGACGAGCTGGAGGCGTTGGTCGGGCAGTCGCGGGCGGCCGGGATGGTCGTGGAGATGCTGGTGCAGGGCGAGGGGGCGGCGTACGCGGCGGAGGTCGAGCAGACGGCGTACCGCGTGGTGCAGGAGGCGCTCACCAACTGCCACAAGCACGCTCCGGGCGCGCAGGTCGTGGTGCGGCTCGCGCACCGCGGCGCGGAGGTGGCGATGCAGGTGGAGAACGGGCCGTGCGAGGGGCCGGCGGACGGGGTCGGGGTCGGGCTGCCGAGCGGGGGGAACGGGCTGCTGGGGATGCGGGAGCGGGTGCTCGGGCTGGGCGGGGTGTTCGTGTCGGGGCCGACGGATGCGGGGGGTTTCCGGGTGTCGGCGGTACTGCCGGTCCGCTAGGTCGCTGGGCGCTGGCCTTGGCGGGGGCCGGGGGGCCGGGGTGCCGGTGTGCGGAGGTCCGGTGCCGCGCCGTTGCGGGGGCGCTGCCCCCGCGCCTCAAACGCCGGCGGGGCTGAGTTGGGCGGTGCCGGTCCGCGGGGCGTCGGCCTCGGCTGGCTGGGCCGTGCCTTCGGACCAAGCGGTCGGAGGGCCGGCTGCGCCGGGGCCGGGCCGGTTGGCTGCACCGCTCGGGCCGGGCCGGGGCGGGCCAGCTGCGCTGGTGCGGCTTGGGCCGGGTGTGTTCCGGGGCGTCTCCTCGGGCGTCGAACGTGTCGGGGGGTCGGTGGGCCGGGGCACCTTGCGTTCGACGCCCTGCGGGGAGCGCCCCTGCACACACCCGTCCCTGGCCCGACCGGCTGCCCCGATCCCTCAGCCCCGCCGCACCATCCAGCGCTGACGCACCAATCCAGCCCCGCCGCACCACTCCAGCCCCGCCGGCGTTTGAGGCGCGGGGTCCGGGGCGGAGCCCCGATCTTTGAGCCGCACCAACCCGCCCCGCCAGAGCCGCGCTGGGGGGCGGCCGGCCAGGGCACCTTGTGTTCGACGCCCTGCGGGGAGCGCCCCTGCACACACCCGACCCCGCACCATCCAGCCTCGCCGCACACCCCAGCCCCTCCGGCGTTTGAGGAGCGGGGTGCGGGGCGGAGCCCCGGTATTTCAGCCTCGCCGGCGTTTGAGGCGTGGGGGTCCCCCCGGACGGAGTCTGGGGGAGGGTCTGGGGCGGAGCCCCGGGCTTTGAGCCGCCCGCCGGAGCCGTGCTGGGGGTCGGCCGGGGCACCTTGCGTTCGGCGTCCTGCGAGGCGCGCCCCGGCTGCCCTGCCGGGAGGGGCCACCCCTGTGGCTAGAGCGGCAGGGTCGCGGTGACGAGCCAGCCGCCTTCGGGGGTGGGGCCGGCGGTGAAGGAGCCGCCTAGTACTGCAACGGTGTTTGGCGTGACTGGTAGCCAGGCTGGTCGTTGGTCAGGTTATGGGTGGGCTCTTTGGTGATGTGAGGGTGTGGGCGGCG